>NC_008271.1 GCF_000014565.1 Rhodococcus jostii RHA1
CCGCGGCGCTGCCCCCGGCGCTCCGCGCCGTGAGACGGGGCGAGTCGCTTCGCTCCCCCGCCAGGGAGCCGCTGCGCGGCTCGCAGTGGGTCGATTCCCGTTGCCGTCGATCGAGTCGCTTCGCTCCTCTGAGTTTCGGAGATTAGGTTCTCACCTGTGCTTTTAGTCGTCCCGTTCGATCCGGTCCCCCACACCCCAACGAGGCTGGGGAGGCGAGTGGGTGCGCCCGACCCGCCTCCCACTCGCCTTCCCGCGCCGCTCCATTGCCATACCCACAGCATGCCACCCCACCCCCACGCAACTCAAAACAGTCGAAAATCTCCAAACATCCAAACCTGTTGATTAATAACAGATTCTGAACCTTACAACCTGACGTTTGTACATAACACGCGTAAATACTGACTCATCAACCGATTACCGAAACATGTTGTCAATCAATAACTTTCGAAACCGGCTCAAACAGGACGAACAGACACCCGTGCGCCCGCCGACACCCCGGCGCCGGCACTCCCCCGAACCAGGTCGCCGGCGCCCCCACATCACAAACCGGGGACATGTCATCACACCAGGTCACAGTGGGATTACGCCCCCGCACAGCACACGGCCCGCACCCCGGGGATCGGGTGCGGGCCGTGCACGGAGAGAGGCGAACTAGGCTGCCGGGTCCAGCCAGGGCCGCCCGTCACGGCCCTCCACATAGACCCCGCCGGGCGGACCATCGAACAGCGTGAGCAGCAACTCACGCGCCGCAGGAGAGGCACCGGCGAGCATCTCGTCCCGGTGCTCGGTCCAGTCCTCCCAGTCCCAGCCCGCACCGGCATCGATGCAGCTCTCGGCAACCTCCACAGCCTCACCGCCCACAAATACCCACACGCTGGTCGGCCCATCAGGATCGCGGACGATCACGACCTCCACCGTCACGACTGCGCCGCCCTCGTCACCATGTAACCGAGCGACTCCGCCAACAGGTGCAACAGATCATCCGCCGACGGCAAGGCGGCCCGGTCCATCCGATCCCGAATCGCGTTGCACTCGACCTTGTCCTCGCACACGCACTCACTGTTGCGGGCACCGTCCTCGAGGCCGGAGTCCAGCCCGCAGCCGTCCACCGTCACCGGGTCGAGCACCCACCGATCGATGCCGTCCCAGTCGCGCATCAGGTACACCCAGATCGATTCCTCGATGTAGTGGGTGCCGCGATTGAGGGCGCGCTCGCCCTGACACATGTAGACCTCGGCAGGGGTGGCGATATTCGTGTTCGTCGTCGTTGTCATCGTGGGGTTGCCTTCCTCAGTCAGTGGTTCACGGTGGGCGCGAACACCGCACCGGTCAGCAGGGCATCCTTCTGGGCGTCAGACAGACCCACCGTGGCTCCGTTGCCGTCGTGGGCCGCGAATACCACGGCCCCGCAGAACGGCTGCCAGATCGCCCCGTGAGCGCGCGCAATCGCCGTCGCCATCAGATTGACCTGAGCATCGGCCTGGATTGCGCCTTCGTCGTCGACCCACATGTCCAGATCCGGCGTCAGCCGCACCACGTCGAACCAGCGGCACCCGATCGCGGACCGGATCGCCGCCCCGGTGCTCTCCCGCGCCCCGAGGTCGATCACCTCCAGGCGCCCGTCCACACCGATCCGAACCGCCTGCGCGGTCAACGTGCTGGCAGCGGTGCTCATGCCTGCACCTCCGTCACCGTGTACTCCCGCAGGTCCAGACCGTGACGGCGGAACCCACCGATCCGGCGACCCAGCGCCCGCGCCAGCACCTCCCCGTCCACCTCGTCCTCCGCGACCTCCTCGGACCGGGCCGACACCGGCACCGACACCTTCGTGGTGATCGTCACCAGGGCCTCGACCGTGAACTCCCGACTGCGCGGCGGCAGCCCGTGCTCCTCCATGAACTGATCGAACTCACTGCACAAGTTGTTCTCGTCGGCCCACTGGTGGGCAGAGGTCGCGACCGCGTCGATCCACTTCATGTGATCGGCATGCGCCCCTTCGAGGCGCTCCCGCAGCGTCGCCACCTCCCGGCGCGAGATCATCACCGCAGCCAGCGAACCCGCCACCCGATCCCAGAACACCGGCACCGGGCGCTGCACCGACGCGACCACCACCTGATCCGGATGGACCCGGCCCTGCCACACCGGCGCATCCGGCGAGAGCGGCACCAACGCCACCGACACCAGACGCTTGTCCTCGGCGACACCGTTCACCGACAACGCCGACACGTCGATGCGGTCCGCGACCAGCCAGCCAGCCGTCCACGCCTCACCCTCACGCACCTCGACGAACACCCCATCCGCCGGGAACACCCCACCGGCAGGGGCGGCTACACCCGCCCCGCTCGTCACGTTCTCGATAACTGCAACGTCCACAGACATCACAACTCCAAACCCCCGGACAACACCCCGGGCTCACCGGAGCGGAAGGGTGGTCAGCCCCCTCCGCCCCGCATCAATTGGGACACCGAAAACATAGCCCACCCCACCGACACAAACAACCCGAAACACGCTGCACAACAAACGAATTCGAGCCGCAAACCGCTCATAAAAGCACCCCGGAATCAAGCCCCCGAACACGAAAAACGCCACCCACCCATCCCGTGCCGGGGCACGGGATGGGTGGGTCAGCCAAACGAACGAAACACGGGCATGTGCGCCGATGAGTGCACAGTTGTCATGGTCATCTGCCAGGATCTGGCGATGACGTCCCCTCAGCTCGGAGACCTTCCCCTGTTTGTTGATCGAATCGGGCGCATCACGGCGCGAGCACAACGCGCCAGCGAGCTACACGACTGGGGACTGCATCCCCAGGCTGCCGATACCGGCAGCAGTCTTGCACTAGACGATGACGGCTTCATCCCAGCGCGGGGCGGCAGCCTCGTCCAACGGGCCGCCATGTGGCCAATCAACTGTGCAACCGACAACGTTTCCAGTGCCGGTCGAATCTTCACCGACTCGGCGACGTCCAATCAGCTTCGCGCTTCCTCCATCATGTCGCTGTGCCGTTCAGCGCTCGAATCGTCCGCACGGGCAATCTGGCTAATCAGTGATACCGACCGGGCCATACGCCGCCAACGGAGCATCGGGATCACTCTCGCCGAGATGAAGCAACAGACACTGTTCAACAACAACGAAGTCGAGCACCACCACAACGGCACCGTGAATCTCCCGGCCGATTACGCCAGCGCGTTCCTCGACGGGCACAGGTCCCTGCTCAACGATTACGCCGCCCTTCAGGAAGAAGACCACCAGCCCGTGCGCCCATTTGGGAAGACGGTCGAGCTAGCTGCCACGTGGATCGATGAGCACATGCCCGCCCACGACTCCGGAGAGCTTGCGAAGAACGGCATGGCAGCCGGATCGAAGCGCGTCTACAGCATCAGCTCTGGCGTGATCCATGGCTATCAGTGGATCGTGGACTACGGACGTAACGGTGATCTGTTCGCCATGATCGCCGACAGCTTCGCTGCAGCCGTCAATATGACTGAGTGCGCGATCGCGCTGTACGAAGCGCAAGCGCAGCGCCCAACGGGCAGGACCGACCGGAAGTACCACTACCCCAAGAGGCTCGCACCGACAGTCAGGGAGTGGTCCAAGCTCTATCGATAACGCCGCCGCGCCGCCGACCGCCACTGGACGTGCGGCGACCGTTCACTCGACGACAGTTCGACGAGACACCTTTCCTCGCACAGTTCGCTGGCAAACCCGGTCGTTCATTCGAGGTAGGTGGCGGAGCAGCACAGTAGGTGCGGGTTCTATCGTTTGGCCGTGCAGCAAGAAATAGTCGCCGACGAGACCGCAGACGTAGAGCCGCGGGACGAAGCTAGAACAAGTGCCGAAAAGATCCGGGATCTTCGCGGTGAATTGGCGCGATCGGCGCGAAACAGGTACCAAACAACTGGTCGATGGATTAAACGTCGTAGGGCAATCCTGACAGGATCAATCACACTCATGGTGCTCGTTGCAGTGTGTTTTCATCCTCAAGCACAGCTTGGCACGGTACCCACTTGGATCTCGGCGTTCGGTGCAGTGGCAACGTGCGTTGGCGTGTTACTTGCGTTGAAGACCTATCGGACGCAGAAGCAGCAAGGTCTCGAAGAACAAGCTAACCAGGCCCGATTGATCAACGCGGTCTTGATGCCTGGAACTCAACGAGATGGAAAGTTCACGTGGTGGGTGACCATCGAAAATCGAAGTGACAAATCCATCTACGGAGTCCACGTTCGTTCCTTGAGAGCGCAAGTCGCCGAAGAGGGACCCGCGGTTAGGTTGAGCCCGATGGCGATAACCAAGATTGGGGAACTGGAGTTGGTGACGGGCGCCATACCCATGGAGCGGGAGCTGAAGGCTGGGACAAGTTTCAGGACTCAATGGAGAGCGATCGACGACGGCGACAACACTTCGCACGTAGACGGACCAATTATTCAGTACACACTCACCGATGCCAACGGCCGGGTTTGGCTGATCGCCGACAACAACGAGCCCGAGAAGATTGCGAGGCCGGCCAGGCCCTCGGACCAACGCCGCCGCGTTGTGTAAAAGTCATTCTCGTCGCCGGTCGCCGTTTCGACGCGGGTCACGGTGCAGGTAAGAAGACAAGAGTTCGGCGGGCCGGGTGCATGTACGGCGGCCGAAGCCCCATCTGACCGTCGCCGCCCGTTCGCATCTCACCGTGGTCGCGCAGGCAGGCGGCTGGCGCGGTACGGCCGAGACCGCCGTCCGGGTGCAGGTGCGCGAACTCCCACAGGTCGGCGGCAGGGTGTTCGGCGACCTCCCACGACAGGACGTGCCCGTTGCCGGCACCGCGTTTCTTCCCTATCGAGACGATGGGCCCGAGCAGCTCGGCGACCGCGACCGGGTCGCCGACCCCGCGCCACACCAGGTGCCGGCAGACCGTCAGCGGGAGCGGCATGACGCGGGAGCGGTAGCGGCCCTGGCGTTCGGATACCAACGCTGGCAGGTCAGCGGCCATGTGGTCCAGGGCCTGTTGGTCGGGGCGGGCGGACCAGTACTGCACGTGCGGTCCGGGTACCTCGTCCTCCGGGTAGGCGAAGGTCGCCGCCCAGTGCCACCCGCCGGCGCCGTCGCCGGTGCAGCGGGCCAACGGCAGGTCCAGGTCCTCCGGGACCGTATCGAGGCTGTAGGGGGTGTAGTCGGTGCCGGCCGCCCGGGCGGCGGCCTTGGTGTTCTCCCGGATCTCCGAGGCGAGGAGCCCGTCGAGGCTGATCCCCCACGGCACCGCGTGCGCGACACCCGCGGCCATTCTCGCCCGGACGGTCAGCGGCACCATCCCCGCGCCGATCTGGAGGGTCATGCCGGGAGTGAGAGCAGGGTTTCCAGGGCCTCAGTGCGGCGTGCGGCGACGATCTCCCGCCAATCGACCACCGGCGCACCATAAGGGTCTGAGGCGAGCATGGTGGCGATCTGGCCGTGCCCGATCCCGGTGCGACCGCCCAGCCAGCCCGATCGGGTGAACTCGGCCAGGACGTCGGCGGTGAAGGCCTGATCGAGGTCGGAGCCGCGGACCAGTTGCACCCACGATTCGAACCGCGTGCCAGGGGCGAGAGTTTCGATGTCGTAGCGCATCACCGGCGATCCCGACCCACCACCCTCGGCGGCGGGGTCGACGGTGGTGCCGGCGTGGCCGGTGGTCACGTCGTCGAGGTGTGAGTACGACTCGAGGGCCTCGATGTCGAACCGGGACGGGATCGGCCCCTCGTAGGTACGGCGCAGGATCGGCGTGGCTTCGGTGACGATCGGGACCACGTGCCCCACGCGCAGGCAGCCGTCGATCGGGGCGGCCCCGATGGCGCCGCCGAACACGCTCAGCTGCGGGATCAGCTCCCGGAGTTGGTGCAGGCGTCGGCCGGTGATCGGTTCCGCCTGGGTTTTCACGATCGCGCCGCCGTTACGGAGGGTGTGCGCGACCGCCAAGGGCAACTTGCCCTCGTAGCCGAGGACATCGCGCAGCAGTTCCTCGCCGATCCGGCGCAGCACCCCGCGGAAGGAGTTGCCGGAGATGACCGGGACCAGCTCCACCGACCCGTCCGGCTGCAGGATTTTCATGCGCCGGCCGATCGCGGTGGTGCCGATCAGCTCCCCGCGGTGCGAGATCGGCGACCGGGCGGTCATCTCGATCTCCCACACCCGCGACACGGTCACGACGCCAACCCGTGCTCGGTGCGGGCGGCGCGGACCGCGTCGGCCACGATCCGGGTCCGCAGCGTCAGCGCGGTCGTCTGATCGCGCATCACCTGCAGCACCGGCCGCGGCTCGCACATGAGCAGGATCGCCAGCTCGCCGCGTTGCTCGTCGGTGCGCGGGCTCGATCCGAGCCGGGCCGCGGAGGTGGTCCACCACTGGTGCAGGTTGATGCTGTTGTAGGTCGCCAACCGGATCCGAGTGGGCAGCAGGTTGTCCCAGTAGTCCCCGCGGCGCGCAGCCACCCAGTTGCGCTCCGACCAGTCGATTCCGTAGTGCAGCAACAGCACCAACCGCTCCGCCACCTGCGCGGCCGGGTCGGTCAGCCCGGGTAGTTGTGGAACCGCGGCCAGCCAGCGGTCGGTCACTGAAAGTTCGTTCTCCCCCAACATATTCATCACCGCAGATCCTAGAGAACTCGTGGTGTTTTCTCGAGTCCACTGGGCGCCGGTGGCCGGGGGCTGCGACGTCCCGGCCACCGCGGCAGTGTGACTTTGTGCGAGGTCCGCGGGAGATGTCCCTACTGCATCCAGATGAAGGCGGACAGGGTGAGCGTGTGCATCCCGATACCGATCAGGAACACCAAGTACTGGGCCCAGTACGCGTCCCGGAGCTCGTGCTCGTTGATACTGCGTCGCGCTGCTGAGCCGACGGGGAGCGCGTAGAAGCGGGCGAGCGCGCGGCTGCACCGGTGTTCCTGAACGTAGAGGGCGACCGAAGCGGCGCCGAGGGCGGTGGACATAACGAGTTCGAACATGGGAACTCCTCTGGGCCGGGGTGATGCCGGGTTGCATCGCCCATACCTCAGTGGAGAGGTTCTCCACCCCCAGGCGCGGGCAGACGCGTGTGATGCCCTGAGCTGCCGAAATAGGACGTCGGGGTGGCGGTTTACGCCCGTCGGGTGGCCCGCAGGCCGACCTCCCACCACGGGTCCGCACGACGCCATGGAGTCAGTCGGGTCCAGTCGTCGAAAACCTGCGGCCACTCGTCGGCGGGGAGGCGGCACAGTACCGCGTAGGGCGGGGCATCGTCACCAAGCATGGTCTCGGTGAACCCGTGGCCGCGGAGCCGGCACATCACCTCGAGGCGGGCGGCGTCGTCGGCCTGCCACTTTAGGTGGACGTCCTCCACGGTGACCATGCCCCACCGTGCGTCCGGGAGCAGGTGCTTGCGGCCGGGCCGCAGCGGCACGATCACCGCCGTATCCGGGTCAATCGTGGTGGAGAGGACCTGGTGTAGCAGTGTGGGGTCCGCCGATCGCAGCGTCACCGGATCTCGGGTGACGATGTGGGCCTCGGTGCGCAGCGGCCGGTGCCGATAGACCCAGACGCACACTTCGCACAGGCGGCGGCCGGCCAGGTTCGTCCACGACTCGTACCCGGTGAACCGCCGTGATACGACCTGCCCGACCGGGCTCATCACCGCGGTGATCTGGCCGCAGCGCGCGCACCCCGCCTCCCGGGTTTCGGGTGCGCCGGCCACGTTCGGGGTCCCGACGGCGGCGGTGTACGCGGCCCACACCACATCGACGGGGGCGGCAATGGTCATGGGCGGCACCGTAACCTGCCCACTGTGGTGAACGCACCGGACCCCGGCCTGGACCTGGCGATGCTCCGCGGCCTGCGGGCACCGTCGGCGAAGGCCGACCCGGGCGCGGTCGCCGACATCCTGACCCGGATCGAGGCGCACCTCGCCGCCCATGACGGGTACGTCGCGTTCTCCGGTGGCAAGGACTCCCTGATCGTCCTCGACCTGGCCCGCCGCATCGAACCCGATGTGCCGGTGGTGTTCTTCGACTCCGGCCTCGACTACCCCGAAACCTACGACTACCTCACCGAACTCACCCACACCTGGCGACTGGACCTTCACCGCATCCCCACCGACCCACCACTACTGCAGGTCCTCGCCGACTCCGGCCACTGGGACCACTCCGCCCCTGTCGGCACGCCCCTCGATCTGCATGAGGTGCTGATCACCGAACCCGCCCGCCGTGCCCACCAGCTCCTCGGCCCCGGCGAGCTGTGGGGTGTGCGGGCCGACGAATCCGCCGCCCGCCGGCACCTCTACACCCGAGGTGGCCGCCGCGACGGCATCGTCACCCGCGCCGACGGCACCACCGCGTACGGGCCGATCTGGAACTGGACCATCATCGACGTCTGGGCACACATCGCGAGACACCAGCTACCGATCAATCCCGTCTACGCCAAACTCCGTGAACTGGGTGTCCCCGAACAGCAGCACCGCCTCTCCCACCTCATCGACGGCAGCCACCTCGACCGCGGCCGTCTCACCTGGCTACGCCGCGGATGGCCCACTCTCTGCGAGCAACTCACCGACGTCCTTCCCCGCATCCGTCAACTGACGTGACGCTCTAATGTCATCGTGGCACGAGCATGGGCGGCGCGCTATGGCGTATCGACGCTGGTCAGGGAGGACACGTCGAATCCGGTGGGCCACCGTGTCGCGTCGTCGTGCTTGATTCCGGTCAGTTGAACTGCGCCGAGATCCGTGTGGCGAAGATCCGCGCCGGAAAGGTCTGCGGCGGAAAGGTCTGCCGCCCCGATGTAGGCGTATCTCAGGTCGGCATCGGACAGGTTCGCCCCGGAGAAGTTGGCCGGCCCGATCACGGCGTACTTCAGGTCTGCTTTGGTCAAATTCGCTCCGTCGAACTTGGCGTAGGAACGATCGCTGTCAGCGCACATTACGGCGCCAACCAGCTTTGCCCGCACCAGTCTTGCGTTCGACAGTTCTGCGGTGTGCAGGTCCGCCTGCGTCATGTCCGCGTCGGTGAGGTCAGCTTCCCGCAGGCGCGCGTGGCTGAGGACGCAGCCTGACAGCTGAGCGCCCCACATGTTCGCTTCCGTCAGGTCGACACCTTCGAACATTGGGCCGAGATACACGGTGTCCTTGCGGGGCGGTCGTGGAGGGGCATTCTTCGAGCTCATGGAATCTTTGAGCTGTTCCCCGAAACTATCGCTCAACCGCACGTCAACGCCCAACACTGACCGGGCCAGGTCAGCCCGTACGAGCGAGACACCCATCAAGGTCATGTGGACCAGGTAGGCGTCACTCAAGTCCGCCCCCTTCATATCCGTCGCGGTCAGGTCGAACCGATAGCGGCGCCAGCTCGGGCGGCCCGAATCTCCGGAACGCAGCCGAGAATGGATCGCCGCGACAATTGCCGTTCGCACATCGTGTTCGCGGAGGTCGGAAGGTTCGTGCTCCGCACGTAGATAGGCGCACAGTAGGTCTATACAGACTTGCGTTTCGCCGTGCCGGCCTGCCGACTTCCAGTCGTCGGCGAGTGACGCGAGACCGTAAACTCCGGCGAGCCGAATCGCAGGGTTGTCGTGGCCGAGCTGTTCTGCGGCCGTGCTGTAGCGCTCGTGCAACGCGCTGACACGCTCGTTGTCGTGGGTTTCTTCGGTCGAACGCTGCTTGCGGTACGCGATCAGCGCCGCCCCTCCGAGACCGGAGACACCGAGAAGCGTCGCCGACGTCCGCGCGGCGTTGAACAGCTGGTCGCCTGTGGCATCGTCCAGGAATCCGAACGGCGTATACGGCTGGCGCGTTTGCAGCCACAGCAGGTAATAGAAGACACCGATCACGGCGAACGCCCAGGCAGTGGTACCCCAGATCACAAGCGTACGTAGGCGCATGCCCCATATCGTGCCGGACAGCCCCGACTTCGGTAGACGGTGGTACCACCGGCCACGCCTCGCTCGGGCATATCTGACCAAACATATGCGGTGAACTGGGGTGATGACACGTCCCCTCAGGCCGTGGCGCACGGGTGTTATCGGCCGGCCGGAAGTCCTCGCATCCAGTCGCGGATGTCCTCCATGACCTTGCGGGGGCGCGGCACCGTCGAGTGCACCCGCACTTCCCGGTAACGGGGATGGTCGATCGCCAGCGACGGCAAATCGTCTTCCCGTAGCCGCACCACCACACATCCGGCCGCGAGCAGATCCCGGCTCTTTCGCTGATCGACAAGCACCTTCGCATCCGCGGAATGCCAGTAGGCGCCGTCGTACTCGATCACGACGGTGAGCCCCTCGTGGTCGACGCTGATGTCCGTCGTCCAAGACTTGCGAGTGGTGTACGCGGCGTCGGTCATCGTGATTCCGGAGCGGGCATTGCCAAACACCTCGACGGCGGCCGCATGGTGGTCGAGTTCGACACGCGATTTGCCGGCTCGTCGACAGTCCGGGCACTCCGCCCCGTTCGACCGGCTACTCAGCGGCGCGCGCCACACGTGGGCGGGGTCGGTGGCGCAGACCCATTCCGGAACGAACGCCAGCGACGCATGCGGGCGAACGTGCCAGGCCGTGACCGCGTTGGTGGCACTCCATTCCGCCGCCAGTCCCGGATCGTGCCAGGCCAGCGAGCCGAGGATGGTGCGGCAGGCCGGGCAGCGCAGCCGACTGCCGCCGTCGCGGGCCCGCACCGACTCCTGCCACTCGTGCCCGCAACAGTCGGCCCGCCACCACATCTCGCGCTGCGAGTCCCACACCACGTTCTGCGGGGTGTATTTGCCGTTACGGGTTGGATGCCACTGGGCGGCAATTTCGGGTAGCAGGTCAGCGAGCCACTTCTTCGATGTCGCCGATTGCGCACCACGGCAATGGGGGCACCCCGAGGTGAGGAAACGCAGGGGTTTGATGCGGGGATGGTGACCGTTCGGGCACCGGAACCGGCGCAACTTCCCGCCTCCGGCGACCATTACCTTGCGGGGGTCGTCATCATCGGCCCACGCCGTTGCCAACTCCGGAACGTCGGCGACCGGTGTACTTCTCCACCGCGTGTGCTCAGCGTGCCAATCCTCGCGGCGGCGGGCGGAGCAGGCCCGGCATGCCGGGCTACTGGTCATGACGTTGACCTTCTCCTCGAACCGCAGCCCGCAATCCGGGCATCGCCAGTGGCAGGAGCGAGTGGCCAGGACCGTCACCGTGTCGAAGACGGTGGCCTCGTTGTGGTCGTGGTCCCACCAATCCAGTGCCTGGGACTGCGATTCCGACAGCAATGCCCGGCCGGGTCGGGGTCTGCTGGGGTCGGAGGACCGGGTATTTCGCGCACAGGTGCAGCCCGAGCCGAAGTCTCCTATCCTCGCAGCGCTGATCCGGTGACATCTGCGGCAGCGGGCCAGTACCGGGTCGTTGTCGTCGTGGACCTCACCGATCGGGTCGACGAGGTCGTAGCCGCGCTCGGCGAGATGGTCGGCGATCCGTTCGTGCGGCCACCATCGCTGTTCGAGGAATTTACGCACCCCCGGCCGCGGATGTGCGTGAAGGATCTGCTCCGGGGAATAGTGGCGCAGTAACTCGAGCATCGTGCGGTCGAACTCCATCCACGGGTGTGAGCGGGTGTTGGCCGCCCACTTCGTCCAATGGCACGCTCGACAGGTCGGTGTCCCCGCGGCATTGTTTCCGACGACGTAGTCGAGTCGGTAATGGGCGCGCACACCACAGGTCCGGCACGTCGTCAACCGCCAGGCGGTCGGCGTGGTGAACGGCTCCGCTGGTTCGAGGCCACCCGTGCGAAAGATTCCGTCGATGCAGTCGGTGCACCACGCGGGTTTGCTTCGGGTCACGAAGGCGGCCGGCAGACCGCAGCCCATGGTTGCACAGTCCTGCGTCTTCATCGTCGCTGCCACCCTGTCCGCGCACGGCCCCGACCCCGCCCGCACCGTCCTGTCACGCTCGAAGTAGTCGGCGTCACCGGAATGTTAGCGGGACTGAACTGCGGACATGGCATGTCCCCCAAGGCAGTGACGTGGGCTACGCGAAGCGGCTTTCGCGCGGAGCTCCGCGCCCAGGCGTAGTTTCAGCTCCCGCCGGGCACGCTGCTTCGGCGTCTCGACGGGTTCGCCCTCGGGTTGGTCGTCGACCGGACGGAAATGCGCGCGCCCCAGCTTGATGTCCGGATGGACCACCAACTCGGGGCGGCCCTTGTCGTCGGTGAACAGTCCCATCCGCAATCCCCTCATTCCCCGGTGATGTCCCGCAGCTGCACGATCATCCGCCGGCCGATACTGCCGTCAGGGCGACGGTATCGCCCCTCCCCCGCCGAGACCACCTCAAACCGCATCCCTCTCGGCAGCAGGTGCGCGGTGTCGTCGACCGTGTCCGAGCGGCCCAGATACATACCCCTGCCGGTTTCGACCTCGAACACCACATCCCGATCGCCCAGCGTTCCATCGAGTTCGTGAGCGGCGTGAGTGGCCATCGTGTGCCGGTCGAAATCCAGGCGGGATCCCGGATGCAGGGTCGCGGGTAGGTTGGCCGCCTCCTGCGGCACCGCGTGCGGGAGGGTCACCGCGCAGTACAGGATGTGGCCGCGATCGTTGAACCGTTCGGCGGTCTGAATCGCCCGGTCCACCCGCTGGACCTGGGAGCGCATCTTCTCGTCGAGTTGCTGCGCGTCACCGCGAGCCGCGGACAGCGCCTCGCCGACGGTCTTCCACCGGTCCGGGTCGCTGACCAGGTCCTGCACGCCGGTGTAGCCGACCTTCGGCAACTGCGACTGCGCCTTGTGCTTGTTCACCGACCGCACCTTGCGCTGGCGCGAACTCGGCGGCTGGCGAATCGAATCCGGGATCGGCAGCTCCCGGCGTTTACGCTCGGACACCTCGGGGACGGTCGCGCGGGGGAAGGCGCGCTCGAGGTCCTTGCGGGCCCGGGTGAACTCCGCGTCCTCGACCATCCGGTCAAGCTGCCGAGCACCGTCGCGCTCCTGGGCGCGGTCGTCGTAGGTGGCGGCCGGCCGATAGCCGGCCGACTTAGACGCGGGCGTCGTACTGGTGCCGGCCTCTGGGTCCAGACGGGTCGGAGGCGCGTCCGGGCTGAGGTTGTACGCCACCAGATCCCCTCCCGCTGCGTCGAACACGCCCCAGATATGACGAAGCGTGGCAGGCATTAATGTCCCAATTGACGGCCTGCCACGCTCGGACCCGACCGCAAGGCGGGTCTACCGCGGGAGAAGCAGTCCGGTGACCAAACCAGTAACTCGCTCCCACGCGTGCTGTCGGCGCTTCCGCCGAACACACACCAGCATAGCGAAACACACTGAGATGAAGATCGTTCCTTACGGCGACGGCGGAGCCGGAGGCAACTTGGGCACACACGGGCGACCTTCCCGAACACGCCGCGGCACATTGTGGCAGACGAATCGACCGAGTCCCTGGAATCGGCACCGTTTACGATCGGTGATGGCGGGGGAACGCCATCACGCGAACAACGAGGGGGAACACGCATGTCTGCAAGTGAGGTCACGCAGGCGGAGAAGGCCGGCCCCGCCCCATACAATCTGGCGCTGTACGACACCGTCGTGGTGCGGTGGAGCAACACCCTCGTCTGGCGCTGCCCCAGCGAACGCCTGCTCGCGCACTACAACTCCCACCTCGGTGGCCGGCACCTCGACATCGGCCCCGGAACCGGCTGGTACCTCCAGCACGCCACCTACCCGACCCCGAACCCGACGATCGAGCTGCTCGACCTCAACCCGAACACCCTGCAGACGACCACCACACGTCTCGCCGACCGCGGCATCACCGCGGCCGCGCACACCGGCAGCATCCTCCCCACTACCCGCGGACATCGGGGTGTTCGACTCCGTGGCCGCGAACTTCGTGCTGCACTGCGTGCCCGGCACCTGGGAGCAGAAGGGCCGCGCGTTCGGGCACATCGCCAAGGTCCTGACCGAGGATGGGGTGTTCTTCGGCTCGACCATCCTCGACACCGGAGTGCACCACACCCCTCTCAGCCGCGCCCTGAACAGCCTCTACAACGGGCCGATCAAACTGTTCCACAACCACGGCGACGACCTCGACGGTCTGCACACGGCCCTGGCCACCGCGTTCGAGGAGGTCGAGATCACCGTCGTCGGCTCCGTCGCGGTCTTCGCCGCCCACCTCCCGCGGCGTCCAGGCAGCTGATACGGCGCGCGGGAACGCCAGGCCGAACACGTCAGGCCAGGCGCGAACACACACCCCGCTGCGCATGATCCCGATACTGCCGGCCGACCGAGAGGAACCAAGTGCCGACACCCGAACCCGACGACCAGAAGATCATCAGTCTGAACGCCCTGCGGCAGAGGAGAACCGACGACCTACTCTCCGGCCACATACCGCTGACGTCGCTGCTCTACCGTCGGCACGATCGGATCGCCGCCAATCTACTCGTCACTGACGTCCTCACCACGTACATGCGCGGATCCGGGATCGGGCCGGCCGGGGTCATGGTCATGCTGGGCATCGCCGACGACGCCCGGGTCCGCGACCTGACCGCCGAGCAGCGCGGGCAGATCACCGACGCGATCGCCTCGACGAGCGGGCGGTAACCCACGAGAGGGGACGTGTCATCTCCGCTATCGTAGCCGCGTGAATCGTGCAACTCGCGCGTGCAACGCCCGCGGAGAACCGTAGCGCTCACGACGACAACAGACTTCGACGCGGCCGGCAAAGGACGGACGCGCCGTGCCGGCTTGCGAACCTACAGGGGCAGCGGTCGGTTGTCGGCCACGCTCTTCATGACGAGGGTAGAGCTGAGACGCTGGACGCCGGGGAGCGCGGCCAGAGATTCGTCGTAGAGCGTCTGGAAACCGGGCAGGTCGCGGGTAATGACCCGCAGGAGGTAGTCAGGGTCGCCGAACAGTCGTTGAGCCTGCAGGACATGGGGAATGGCAGCGACGGCCTGTTCGAATGCCTCGATGGTGTCGCGGTCGGCGGCGCGCATGGTGACGAAGACGAGAGCCTCGAACGTGAGGCCCAGTGCCGTCGAGCTGTGCGCGGTACCCGCTGATCGCGCCGGAGCTCTCCAGTGCGCGCAGGCGGCGGTGGCAGGGCGAGATGCTGAGTCGGACCCGATCGGCGAGTTCAGTGATGGTGAGTCGACCATCTTGCTTAAGCTCAGCAAGAATTTTCCTGTCCACGTCGTCCATGTGGAAGAAATCCCCCATATACGCCGTTCCCAGGCAATATTTGGCAACGTTCTCTCCCCCATTCTTCCTAATCTTTCTATGGAACGCCGTTTGGTGTTCCGATAGCGTGAAGGATGAGTGAGGTCATGGCGATCAGTACCGTTGCTGCGTTCTGAGCGGTGTCGTTTCTGCTCGTGCTGACACCCGGGGCGGATTGGGCGTACGCGATCGCGACGGGGCTGCGGCATCGCACCGTGGTGCCCGCGGTCGGAGGGCTGTTGACGGGGCACCTGGCGATGACCGCCGTCGTGGCCGCCGGCGTCGCGGCCTTGGTGACCCGGTCGCCGTTGGTGCTCACCGCGTTGACGGCGGTCGGGGCGGCGTATCTGGTGTGGCTGGGAATCACCATGCTCGTCCGGCCTGTGGCGCCGCCGCAGGCCGGGGCGGAGCAGGCACCGGAATCTTGGGCGCGACAGGCGGTCAAAGGGCTCGGGATCAGCGGACTGAACCCGAAGGTGTTTCTGCTGTTTCTGGCTCCTACCGGGGGTGTATCGCAGTCACAACCAGGTCGCTGATCGAACGTCCATCACGCGTCCTGCGGACTGCTTCAACGCTCACGGCGCGAACGCGCCGTGAGATCACCGGGACAGGGAATTGTGAACGGCAAGACTGCCGGACCTGAAACTAGTCCTTCGCCTTCGTTGCTGCAATGCCCGCGAGTTTTTCCACCCGCGCGTGATCCTCGACGCCGCTCAACAGCGAAACAGGTCGGTACGTGACCTGAACGATCGGTGCATGGGCGGTCAGTGCCACCGCCATCGTCCGACACCAGCAGCGGGGACACCCACCAACCACGACATGGTGAAGACGGCGCCTGCGATTCCGGCGCACCGACACCGGGACGAGACCGTCCGTGGAGAACGCCAGTCTCAGGCGAAAGCTTCGTCACGGAGTGCGCAGCCGCATACAAGGCCACGTTAAGTCGCCGAGTTGCATCGCGACGGCGACCTCGTAGCGCTCGCACAGCTTCGATACGATCGTGATGCCGACGCACGAAGGACGACTGGCCGCGGGCCCGTTTGTTCCTCCCGCGGTGTCACCACGAGCTGAGGGGCCTTGTTGACTGCGTCGATGATCTTGGAGGAGAAGCCCTGCGAGCTCTGAAGTCTTCCGTTGAATCTCTGTGCGGCATAACCAGATCGGGTTCAGAGACCTCTATCCTCGATCGAGCGTGGAATCCGCTCCTCCCGACACGATTCCAGCACGTCTCCCGGTCACGCCGGCCGCCCACGATTGTCGGATCTTTCTTTCGCACAGCACCTTAACGCGCTGGTGCACCCTGGAGCTGAGTTCAGGTCCGGCGCCGGACTGTAGGTCGGCCAGGACTCTTCGGTAGAACGAGACTGGCGGCAACCCAAATTCGGGAAGGATAAATTCGTCGCCCCCTCCGAACGGCTCCCAGCGGATTGCGAACGCGAGCAGTTCGTTGTCGGTCCTCCTCGTCGCAGCTTCGGTGGTCCGCCGCTTCCTTCGCGTGCTCATGTTCTTTGTCATACTCACGACACGTCAGCCTCGCCATGCGAGGTAGCTGGCAACTGCGCCAATGCTCCCTTCACGAGCTTGCCTGATGGGTTGCGGGGCAATTCGTGAATGAACAAAATTTCGGCGGGGACTTTGTAGTCGGCGAGGTGACGGGCTGCGTATGCACGGAGATCATCAGAAGTTAGCCGTTGACCAGGAGAGATGCTGACTACAGCTCTGACACGTTCCCCGAAAATGTCGTCCGGTACACCAACCACTCCCACATCTGCCACCGCAGGGTGTGCGGCCAATACCGATTCAACTTCGATACTGTAGATGTTTTCGCCGCCGCGGATGATCATGTTCTTCAGCCGGTCAAGCACATGGACGTATCCGTCAGTGTCGATGCTGCCGACGTCGCCTGTGTGTAGCCATCCCTCTCGGAACGTGTCCGCGGTCGCTTCCGGGTTGTTCCAGTAGCCGGCTGCGACGACGGGACCACGTATGCAAAGTTCGCCTACATGCTCGCGGAGGTCGGCGACCGTCCCGTCTTCTGTGGTTACGCCGAGTTCGGTGCCGGGGACCGCGCGGCCGGAGGACCACGGGCGGGCGAGATAGTCGTCGCCTTTGACGAAGGTCACGATCGAGGTGGCTTCGGTCATTCCCCAGATGTTCGCGAAAGCGATGTTCGGCATCTTGCTGATTGCCTGCGCGGGCAGAGATTCGGGAACCGGCGATCCTCCCATGGCGAAGAGCCTGAGTGCACTGAGGTCGAGGCTATCTATTTCGGGTCGGGTAAGCATGAGTTGGAGCATCGTGGCGACACCGGCGAAGATGGTGATGCGACGCTCGGCGAGCGTTGCCAGAGTGACGGCTGCCTTGAATTCTGGTGCGAGCACGCACGATGCGCCCGCGGAGAGGAAGCCGATCAGCTGGGAGTTGAGCCCACTGGCGTGGAACATGGGGGCGACGATCAGTGTCCGGTCGTTGGGGGTCAGTTCGAATTGCTCACGAACTGTGGCCGCGTTGAACAGTAGGTTGGCATGAGTTTGTGCCGCACCTTTTGGTCGACCGGTGGTACCCGAGGTGTAGAGCAGCTGGGCTGTGTCATCGGCGCTGCGGGACAAGCCCGGTAAGGGCGTATGATCGGCGTGGGGCGGCCGTTCAGTAAGCAGTACCTGCGGATCGACGACGTCTGCGTCTGAAGTCAGCCTTTCTGCGAAGCTGGAGTCGCTGACGACAAGCGACGCGCCGCTGTCGCTCAGCACGTGTGCTATTTCGGGTGCGCTCAGCCGCGTATTGACCACGACGGCTATCGCACCGGCCAGTTGGGTGCCGAAGTACGAGACCGCGTGGTGGAGTCCGTTGGGCAGCGCGATCGCGACGCGGTCGCCGGGCTTTACGCCGCGTTCCACAATGGAGACCGCGCATTTCTGTGCCAACTCGAGTGTCCGAGCGTAGCTGAGCGTGGTGTTGCCCTCTGACAGTGCCTCGCGCGTCCCGTATCGCTCGGCGGCCTGGATGAGCATGGACCCGATCGTGGTCGGCGTGCCGACGAGTGTTGATTCGAGCATCTGATACTTCTCCTCTGGGAAACGCGCCGCCGAGGCGGCGAGCATGTGCGTTAGCGAAAGAGTCCGTCGCTGTTGAGGTTTTGGCCGCCATCGAGTCGCAGCGCCTGGCCGGTCGTGTATCCGGCAGCGGGCGAGAGCAGATAGAGCACCGCGCCGACCACTTCACCCAGCGCAGCGACGCGTCCCATGGGCACGCCGCGGAGCAGGCGTTGCCGTGCCGACTCCGGCATCGCGAGGACCTTGGGCGTGGCGACGAGGCCGGGGACGACGGCGTTGACGCGTATGCCATCGCGTGCCCATTCCGCGGCCAATGAGCGGGTCAATCCGAGTACGCCGGCCTTCGCCGCTGCATAGGATGCCTGCCCGGGCAGACCGTCTTGTCCTGCTACGGAGGAGAACAGCACGATGCTGCTGGCGGTGCTGGTCTGTAGGGGCGGGTAGGCGGCCTGCGCCACATAGAATTGGGCGAGCAAGTTCGCCTCGACGTCGCGTTGGAAGTCTCGGATCGGGAAGGTGGCAGCCCGGTGGATCGTGTCGACGATGCCAGCCGCACCAACCAGCGCATCGAGTCCGCCTAGTGCGGACGCGGCCTCAGCGACGGCGCGTGCGGCTTCGTCCGGTTCGGACAGGTCTGCGCGGATCATCTGTTCGCACGGAATCGACTGTGCCTCTGTTCCAGGGCGATCGATACCCACTGTCCGGCACCCGAGGTCGTCGAGGGCGGCCAGCAGGGCCCGGCCGACGCCACCGAGGGCTCCGGTCACGAGCACTCGCGCCCCTGGCCGCGGGGTAGTGGTCCAGTCCGCGTGACCGTTCGCGGTATCTGACTGCTCATTCATCCGTGGATCATCCATCCCTGGGCATCGCGGGCCGCTTCCGACACGGCCTCGGACAGTGTGGGGTGGCCGTGAATGATCGTCGCGATCTCAGGAAGTCCGGCTTCGAGCGCGCGTGCGGTGACCAGCTCCTGAATCAGCTCGGTAGCCTTGGCGCCAACGATGTGGGCGCCAAGCAACTCGCCGTACTTCGCGTCACCGACGAGTTTGACAAGCCCGTCGCGTTCGCCGAGCACCGTGCCCGCACCGACTGCGCCGTATCGGGCGGTGCCCACCACCACCTCGTAGCCCTGTTGCCGTGCTTGCTCCTCGGTCAGTCCGACACTGGCTACCGAAGGTGAGCAGAACGTGGCCCGGGGTATGAGGTTGTGCAGCAACGGTTCTGGGATGTGTTCGGCAGCGTCTTCGGCGGCGATGATTCCTTCTTCGGATGCCTTATGCGCCAGAGCGGGACCCCGAACGAGATCTCCAATCGCCCAGATTCCCGGGGCGGTCGTCCGCAGTCGTTCATCGACCCGGATCAAACCGCGATCGTCCAGTTCTACCCCGGCAGTGTCCAGAGCGAGAGAGTCTGTGTCGGGGCTGCGGCCGGCAGCCACGACCAGCCAGGTGGTTTGCTCGGTGCGACCGTCGACGGTGAACGACACCGCGTCGGTGGACTGCTCGGTATCAGACACGGTTACCCCGGTGCTGATGGCGATGCCCTGACGGCGCAGTTTCGCGTGCACGATCGCCGAGATGTCGGCGTCTTCGGCCGGCAGGATGCGATCGGAGGCCTCGATCAGGCGGACCTTGCTTCCCAAGCGGGCGTAGGCAGACGCCAGCTCGACACCGGATGCGCCGGCGCCGACGACGGCGATCGTGTCGGGGAGCGCGTCGAGCGCCCATGCCTGTTCCGTGCCGATCACCCGGCCGTGGAAGTCGAGGCCGGGCAGGGGTCGCGCAACCGACCCGGTCGCGAGGACGATCGCACGCCCGTGCACGGTTTCACCATCGACCGTGACCGCGCCGTCGCCGGCAAGCCGCGCCCAACCGTGCTTGACCTCGACTCCGTTCTTCTTCAGCAAGCCTCGCACCCCGCCGGTCAAGCTCGCGACTACCTCGTCGCGTCGTGCCCGTACCTCGTCGAAGGAGACTCTGGGAGTGCCGACATGTATCCCGAACTGACTGGCATGGCGTACCTCGTCCAACACGTCGGCTGCGCGGAGTACCGCTTTGGCCGGAATGCAGGCGTAATTGAGGCATCGACCGCCGAGGGCATTGCCTTCAACCACCGCGGTGCGCAGCCCGAGCTGCGCCCCACGAATAGCGCTGACATACCCGCCGGGGCCCGATCCGATGACCACCAGGTCAAATGCGTCACTCATCAGTGCCCCCAGCGGTTGCCGGCGACACAGCGGGTTTGGTTGCGCCGTACCGTTCCCAGTGCCGGGCCGGAATGTCGTCAGGGTTCTTGTACCAGTACCAGACACACGGATCGTGGTCGAAGTTCTCGGGGGGGTCCGAGGGGTACAACGGGGCGCCGTACCACCGTATCGGCAGGCTCTCGTTCATGAACGTGCAATGCGTGCAGTACAAGGGGAAGCCCTCGCGCCCATACGACCAGTCATGCGCTTCCTGGGTGACCCCGTAGGCGTTAGGGCCCTCGTAACGGCCGCGTCGCCACAGTCGTTGCCCACTGCCGCATGGGTTCATCGTGAAGGTGAACTTCTCATCATCCTCGACGATGGTGAACGCGCCGGGGTGGGGTCCGACACCGCTGGTGCTGTGCGCCCGCCAGGTGGCGGCCAACGATTTGACGATCTCGCGTCGGTCGGCATTGAGAATCTTGCCGACATCCGCACGCCAGCCACGTTCCATGCTCGACGTCCACGCCTCAGCGACATAGTTTTCACCGAAGCGCTCCTGGATGAAGGTCACCAATCCGAGGAGCTGCTCGGCCATGAGATCGTGCAGGTATCGCCACTCGTGACGCATCGCTGAGCAGAGGTTGCGGGCCTCGGCGAGGTCCCCGCGGTCGATGGCCTCGATCGCACGATCCATCGTGGGTCGTGACATCTGCCCGAGCTCGACCGGGTCGAACCACCGGTTGGTCGGCGCTGGGGGATGCTGCTCGATGCTCGTCACGGCGTCATCACCACTTTGGGGCGTTCCCCCCGAGATGTGGACACCAATTCCTATGCAGCGGTGGCCAGCGTAGCCGATCGCTGCTCGAACTCGATCGGACAGATCTGACCGAGGGTGGAATGCCTCCTTCGCGTGTTGTAGCGGGTGATCCAGCGGAAGATGGCGGCGCGGGCCTCACCCGCACTGTTCCAGCGCTTCCGCCCCTGCAGCGTCTCCCGTTTCAACGTCGCGTTCAGCGACTCGGCGGCCGCGTTGTCCGCCGACGTTCCGACCGCACCCCGCGACCGGGTCACCCCCAGCTCGCGGCAGAGGTCGGCGAACTCGGCCGATGCATACTGGGCTCCGTTGTCGGAGTGGAAAATTGACCCCTCGAGCCCTGCGGCGCCGCGACAGGCCGCCGCCGCCCGCATCGCATCGGTGACCAACTCGGTACGCATGTGGTCGGCGATCGACCACCCCGCCAACCGTCGCGAGCCCAGGTCCAACACCGTCGCCAGATACAGAAATTCACCGTCACCGACTGGGAGGTAGGTGATGTCGCCGACGTATCGAGTGTTCGGTGCGCTCGCGGTGAAGTCCCGCCGGATCAGGTCCGGCACCGCGGCCGCGTCCGGATCGGGGACGGTGGTGCGCACCGGTTTGCGCAGGTGCACCCCGACGATCCCGTGCTCACGCATCACCCGCTCGACCCGCTTGTGATTGACCTCGATCCCGGCCTCGCGCAGTTCGGCCGTGATGCGCGGGGCACCGTAGGTGCCATCGAAGTCGGCATGGATAGCGCGGATCCGCTCGGCCAGCTCCTCGTCGGCGCGGGCACGGGCGGCCCGGGCCGGTCCGGAGGTCCGCCACCGGTAGAAGCCCGAGCGGGAGACTTCGAGGATCTGGCACAGCCACTTCACCGGAACGGTGTCGCAGTGGTCGTCAACGAACTGGAAGCGGCTCACCAATTCGTCTCGCCCGCGAAATACTTCGCGGCCTTGCGCAGGATCTCCCGCTCGGTTTCGAGCTTCCGGATTTGGGCCTTGAGCTGCTTGTTTTCTTCCTCCAACACGGACTCGGACGATACCTCGCCGGCCCGGGATGCCGGCCGCGCAGCCCCGTCGGCCCGGAGCTCGGCCGTGGAGGTACCGGTGCGTTTGCGTTCGGCCCGCACCCAGTTGCGCAGGGTCTCGCGGCTGACTCCCAGGTCGTTGCCGATGCCCTCAAAGGTGTGGCTCGGGTCGGACAGGTACAGCGCGACGGCATCGGCCTTGAACTCCGCCGAGTACGCCTTCATCGCCATCAGTGACATCTCTTCCTCTGGGACCTTCACGACCCAGTGTTCACGATGTCCTCACTCAGGGGGGAACCCCCTTGATCGATGTCGGGTCCGCGGCCTGGTGGAACGCGGAGTTCGCTTCGCTGAGTGGGATCCGGTTCGTGACCAGCGCGTCGACCTGCACGCGGCCCTGCTCGAGAAGTTCGATCCCGCTACTGATCGAGGAGCCAATGGCGCCGATTAGCCGAATGTCCTTGTAGGCGATCAGGGAGAAGTCCGCGGTCGCCGGTTCCTCGGAAAGTCCGACCAGGACCACAGTTCCTCTGCTGCGCACGAAGTCCAGGGACTGGGCATAGGTGGGTGGGGCGGCGGCCGCATTGAACACGACGTCAGCCATACCGCTGTCTCCGAACATGTAGCGGCCCCGCCCGGTCGCGGCGCGGACAGCGTCGATGAGATCCGGGCGGCGCGCATCGATGACCTCATCGGCCCCGACCCGAAGGGCCAGCTCCGCTCGTTCCGGTGAGACCTCTGTGACAATCACCTTCGCGTCCACCGTGGCCTTGACGGTCTGGACGATAAGGTTGCCGATCATTCCGCCACCGATCACAACGACCGTGTCCCCGTCTTGCGGCTTGGCGCGCCGCACCGAGTAGGCCGCCGTGCCAAGGGGCTCGGCGAGTGCCGCTGCCTCGTCGCTGAGCGACGCAGGGATCGCGAACAGATTCTGATCCAGTTGTGCCTGCCTGATCAGTACATATTCGGCCATCGCACCGGGCTCGCCGTACCCGGTGTAATGCTCGAACAAGTGCGGGCACAGACGTTGCTGGTTGCGTTGACACCAATAGCACTGACCGCAGAACTCTACGGAGAATCCTGTGTATCTCTCCCCGACGCTGGCGCCGCGGACCTCTTCGCCGACCTCGACCGCCTCGCCGCAGAACTCGTGCCCCATGATCCAACCGGTCGTCGCACCGTAGAGGCCCTTGCGGTAGACATGCAGGTCGGAGCCGCAGATCCCGACAGCGCGAGTTCTGAGCAACACATCGCGGGGGCCGGGCTGTGGTGTCGGTACATCCTGTACCTCGATCAGACCCGGTCGCTGGTATACCGCTGCTTTCATGATCATTCCTCGCTTGTGACGTGGGAGCCGTATCGGTCAGCCGACCAGTAGCCGGTCGGGTTCGGCCAGCAACGCGGCCATCGTGTTATGGAACCGGCCCGCCAGTTCGCCGTCGATGATGCGGTGATCCACGGTGAGGCTCAGGTGTACGACTTTGCCCGCCCTGACTTCGCCGTCGCGTACCACCGGACGGTCCAAGATCGCTCCTGTCGCCAGGATCGCCACTTGCGGAAGGTTGAGCACCGGGGTACCGAAATGTGAACCGTAGGAGCCGATATTGGTGACGGTGAAGGTGCCGCCGGTCAGATCGGCAGCGGTGACCTTGCGCTCACGCGCTGCGAGGGCGGCTTCCTCACTGCGCTGGTGGATGGCGCGCAGGCTCAGCTGGTCTGCGTCTCGCACAACGGGGACGATGAGCCCGTCAGGCACCGACACGGCCATGCCCAGGTGCACGTGGTCGTGCTCGATGATGCGGTCCGCCTGCACGGTTACGTTCAGCTCTGGTACTTCGCGCAGTGCCAGAGCGGTGGCTTTGAGGAACAGGTCGGTAAAGGACACCTTGAATCCGATGCGCTCAGCTTTGGCTGCCAACCGATTTCGGAGTTCGACCAGTGCGCTGACCTCGACCTCGCGGACATCGGTCAGCTGCGCGGTGGTCTGCAGACTCTGCTGCATACGGTCAGCGATGGTGCGACGCATCGCTGACAGCGGCTTCCCTTGTTCGTGGTTCGGGGAGTCGGACGGCTGAGGTGAGTCCACCGGCTCCGACACCGGGTGCGGCTCATCCTGGGCGGCGGGGTCCTGAGCCTGGGCCGCTTCGACGTCGCGGCGACGAATCTGGCCGCGACGGCCGCTGCCTTCGATCGTACTGATGTCCATCCCGGCGTCGGCCGCGACTCGTCGCGCCAGTGGGGTCGCCAGCACGATGCCGTTCGTACTCCGCTCGGCCGCCGCGGTCGACGCCGGCGGTTGTTCGACACGGCGTTCAGGCTGAACGGTCGTTTCCGTTCCGGATGTCGGGGGGTCCGGGTGTGTGTCCGTACCGCGGGCGACGGCCAGGTATTCCTTCCGGGAAGCGGACACCGCACCGAGGCGGGCGCCGACTTTGTACTCTTGGTCGACATCCGCCGCGGTATGCAGCACGCCAGCGGTTGGGGCCTCGATCTCGTAGCTGACCTTGTCGGTTTCAATGATCGCGATCACCTCACCACCGTCGACCTCATCGCCATCCTTGCGGACCCATTCGGCCAGCAGCGCGGACTTCATCTCCACGCCCAACTGGGGAAGGGTTATATCGATGCTCATCGTCGAGTCACCTCATGCCATCAGATCGCGCACGGAGTCAACGACTCTCGCGACATCGGGAAAGAGCAGGTCCTCGGCCTCGCCGGTGGGGATGGGGTAGAAAGCACCGGCGATCCGTTTGATGGGTGCGTCGAGGTAGTACAGGCCCTCGTCGGCCACTCTCGCCGCGATCTCGGCTCCGAAGCCGCTGGGCCCGGTCGCCTCGTGCACGATCGCCAAGCGGGAGGTTTTCGCCACGGATGCCAGGATCGTGTCCGTGTCCAACGGCATGAGGGTGCGGGGGTCGACGACTTCGACGTCGATCCCTTCCTTCGCGAGTTGCTCGGCAGCGTCCAGCACGACGTGCACCATCCGGCCGTAGGCGACCACGGTCACGTCCGTTCCTGCCCGTTTGACCTCGGCCTTGCCCAGCGGCACCACGTGGTCGCCCTCTGCGGGGGCCGCACCTTTGTAGCCGAGAAGAGATTTGTTCTCGACGAAGATCACCGGGTTGTCGTCGCGGATGGCGGCCTTCAGCATGCCTTTGGCGTCGCTGGGCGTCGATGGGTACGCGACCTTGAGGCCGGGGACATGAGTAAACCATGATTCGAGGCTTTGCGAGTGGTGCGCCCCCACCCGTACTCCCGCCCCGGCGAGGGTGCGCACCACCATCGGTGCAGCAATCGCACCGTTGGATAGGTAGTAGGTCTTCGCGGCCTGATTGACGAGAGCGTCCATCGTCAAGGTCAAGAAGTCCATGAACATGATCTCGAGCACGGGTCGGCAGCCGGCGATGGCGGCGCCGAGGGCGAGGTCGGCCATCCCCTCCTCACTGATCGGGCTGTCCCGCACTCGCATTGCGCCGTATTTGTCGAACAATCCTCGGGTCAGGCCGAATGTTCCGCCCGCGCGCCCGATGTCCTGTCCGATCAGGCACACGCTTGGGTCGCGTTCGAGTTCCTCGTCGAGGGCCTGGTTGATCGCCCAGCGCATCGCAAGGGTCTGGCCTGGTGCTGCGGACGCGTTCACAGAGGACCTCCTGCGTAGATGTCACCGAAGATGTCGTCTTTGCCCGCCGGTGGGGCGTTCAGTGCCTCTGTCATGGCCGTCCGGATTTCGTCGGCGGCTTCCCTTTCGGCGGTGTGCAGCTGCTCCTCGGTCACGTTCTGTTGTTGCAGCAGGCGCGCGCGGTAGCAGGTCACGGGATCACGCTCAGCCCACTCGGCGACCTCCGCCTTGTCGCGGTACGACTGGGGGTCGCCTTCGTAGTGGCCGTTGAGCCGGTAGGTTTTCGCCTCTACCAGGGTCGGCCCGCCGCCACCTCGGGCGCGCTCGAATGCGGCGGCCAGTGTCGTGTACACAGCCCCGGGATCGTTTCCGTCGACGACGACGCCGGGTATGCCGTAGCCGGCGGCGCGATCGGCGACGTCTGCGCAGCGCATCTGGTCACGGGAGGAGGAGAATTCCGCGTAGAGGTTGTTCTCGCAGATAAAGATGACAGGCAGATCCCAGATGGCGGCCATGTTCAATGCTTCGTGGAAAGCGCCCCGGTTGCTGGTGCCTTCGCCGAAGCCGCAGACCACGACCTCGTCGAGGCCGCGCTGCTGCACCCCGTATGCGACTCCGGCAGCAATGGGGATGTTCGCGCCCAGCACGCCGGTTGTTCCGTAGATCCGGGCGGGGGCGTAGTTGATGTGGGTCTCTCCTGCACGCCCGCGGCTGGGTGCGGTGGCCCGTCCCATGATCTCCATCGCGAGATCACGTGCCGTCATGCCCTTACCCAGGATCGACACCCGAGAACGGTGATAGGGCACGAGGTGATCTGTCTCGCGCATCAGCGCTGCCGCTGCGGCACCGGTGGCTTCGTGCCCGATACAGGAGTGGAACCAGCCGCCCAGCTTGCCCGCCGCGAAGATCGCGCCGAGTTGTTCCTCGAACTCGCGGGCGAGCACCATCAGCCGGTAGGTCGATAGGAGGTCTGCGTCCGAGCGTTCGGTGACGGTCGCATCTGCGGCTGGATTCTGCTGTGCGGGAGGACGCTTCTTGGACGTTGTTGTCATCGCAGCATCTCCCTACCGATGATGATCCGCTGAATCTCCGACGTGCCGCCACCGATCTGCATGATCTTGGCGTCTCGCAGGTAACGCTCGACTGGGAACTCACGTGTATAGCCGTATCCGCCGAAGATCTGCACGGCTTCGAGCGCAGCATTCATGGCCACTTCGGATCCGTGCAATTTGCACGCCGAGGCAAGCCTGGTCAGCCCGGAATCTCCCGCGTCGATTGCGGCCGCGGTTTTGGATACGAGTGCGCGACCCAGTTCGATTCCGACGTACATGTCGGCGATCTTGGCCTGAATCAGCTGGAAGTCGCCGATAGGGCGACCGAACTGCCGACGTTCGCCCGCATAGCGCACCGCTTCCCGCAGCGCGCCGGCGGCGAGTCCGACCCCCTGTGCACCCATCAAGACGCGCTCGCTCGCCAGCCCGTCGCGCAGCACCTTGATGCCGTTCCCGATCCCACCGATCACCGCATCGTCGGGAACGAAACAGTCGGAGAAGGCCAATTCGCCGGTGGGAGATCCCCGCCAGCCGAGCTTGTCGAGCTTGCGGCCTTTGGAGAAGCCGGGGGCGGTGGTGTCAACGGCGAACAGAGCGAGTTCCCGGTCCTCCACCGGGCCGGTCTTGGCATAGACCAAGGCGAGGTCGGCTACTGGACCGTTGGTGATGAACGTCTTGGCGCCATTGAGTAGCCAGCCCCCTTCGGTACGGGTGGCTTTGGTGCGCATACTCATTGCATCCGAACCTGCCTCCGGTTCGGTGATGGCCAGACAACCAATGATCGAGCCGTCACACAATCCCGGCAGATAGCGGGCCTGCTGCTCAGGTGTGCCGTGATCGACGATCCGATCGACCACCAGATTGCTCTGATGAAGAACAGTCACGGCGGTCGACATACACACGGCCGATAACTCCTCACCGGCGATGCAGGTCTCCGTCAAACCGAGATCGGATCCTCCGAACTGCTCCGGTGCGCGGATGCCAAGCAGTCCGAGTTCGGCGGCGGCCTCCCACGACTCACGGGGGAATCGTTCTTCGCGATCAATTTCTGCTGCGAGGGGCGCAACATGATCGGCGGCGAACTTGCGTACCGTTTCCCGCATCAACCGGTGCTCATCGCTTTCCAGCGCCGTTTTCATTCTGCGTCCTCACCTCAGACAAGTCGGAATACCTGCGTGCCTGCGTTCCGGAACCAGAGGGACGCGGGCGATGAGTGCAGCAAAGCCTGGACAGTCACCGTCGATCCAGTCTTGACGCGCCCGTGCCTTGGTGAGGACTACTAGTTCGTCGGCGGCACTTTCACTCCAGGTGCGGCCATGGTTGACCTGGTAACCCTCATCGTCGCGACCGCCGACGTGCGAAACCGCACCGCGAGATGGCCAGACGCCGCGTGCGGGTCTTGACGTCGGCTTCTCTCGGCTGCCTCAAACCGTGCGAGTGCGAGTTGTGGACTTCTCCAAGCCCGGTCCGATGTTTCAGTGATCGCGTATCGACTGCGTCTCTCTCGCGAGCACCGCGGCTCTCACGACTTCGTCGTGAACGTGCGAGGGGACGGAGGGTTGTTCCACGCGCGCCGGATCGCATCCCAGGCCCAGCAGCAAGGTGCGCACGTACCTGTCGGCGATCTCCTCGATTGACCACGACCCCTCGGGCCGATACCAGGACCACGTCCAGTTGCACATGCCGAAAATCTGCAACGCCACCAGGCGGGGATCATCCTCCCGCACCACGTCTGCTGCCATGGCTTCTGCAATCACCTCTTCCACCCGCTCGGTGTACGCGTGACGCCGTAGACGGACCTGGTCCAGCTGGGGCGAGTCCGCGTACCGAGCGAACTCCCGTCCGAAGGCCCGGGTGGCAGCTAGGTCGTCACGGTGGCACAGCGTGATCGACACGATGACCGCGATCAGACGGTCCTGCGGGCCGTCCAGGTGAGAAAGGATGTGCTGCAGCTCCCGCTCACGCCGATCGATGTAGTCCTCACCGATCCGTGCGAGGAGGGCCTCCTTCGATTTGAAGTGGTGCAGAATCGTTCCCTTGCTGATCCCCAGCCGGTCCGAGACCTCACTCAGAGCGGTTCCACGAAAGCCCTGCTGAGCGACGCATTCGGTAAACACCCGCTGAATCCGCACTCGCAGTGACACCGGTTCGTCGACTACCAATTCCACCATCGCTGTCGTTCCCCTCGTACATTGACTGAACGGGCGGTCAAGCCTATCGTTCGAGGCACCCGACTTCGATATCCCATGCCATTGGAGTGTTCCGCGGTGACTCTCTCGCATTTGACCTTGCCCCGGACAGCCGAGTCCGGAGCACCCACGTTCACCGACCCATGCGATGCCCGCGATCCGGCGTCGTGGTCGCGAACAGAGTTAGGCGATGCAGCCGTGATCGAGGCGTTTCACGACGTCGCTGGCACCGTGACCAGTCAACCGGGGATCGAGCCGGTGTTGCGGGTCGCTGCCGGCAACGCATGCGACCTGTTGGCCGTGGACCGCTGCTCGATCTTCCTACGCGGATCCAATTCGGGCATCTTTCATGGCGTCGCCGCCCGGTCACCGGGTGACAGCGACATAGTCCGCCACCTGCGGTGTGGCGTTACCAGGGATCGGATGTCACAGGAAATCGTGGCAACCCGGCAACCTGTGCTGGTACGCGACGCCGTGGCCGACGGCCGTCCGGTCCGCTCGACCATGGTCAACCTCCAGGTAAGGGAAGTTCTCGGCGTCCCCCTCGTCTTTCGCCAGCAAGTCTATGGGCTGATGTTCCTCGACCTCGTCGGGCACCATCGCGGATTTTCCGCGATCGAGACTCGTCTTGTGACCTTCTACGCCGACCTCATCGCCGGCCTGCTCCCCGTTCTGCACCAAGTCGACGATCTCCACTCCGCCGTGCGTGATCTGCAGATGCGTTCCCACGAATCGGCACGAACACGTCGATTCGCCGACGAGATCGCGTGTGCGTCGAGTGCTGGCACAACCCCGCAACAGATCGCGGCCTCTGCCAGTACGGCGACGGGACGTGGCAGCTGGTTCACCGATGGCGCACATCGTCCCATCGCTCACGGCGGTGAGGGAGGTAACGCCGCCCGGATCGGACGGCTGCTGAACCGTCCGGCCACGATCGAGGCGCTGCGCGCCTTACCCGACTCGGGTGTCCTCGACCTCAGCACCGAACCGGACGGCCTGCTCGTGGCCCCCATCACCGTCGATGGCCATCGGCGGGGCAACATGTCTCTCATTTGCGACGGCCGCCCCATGACCGAACACGACAAGACAGTGTTGCGCACCGCGGCCCATGCCATCTCCGTCGAACTGCGTGTGGAAGCACAATCTGCGATGACGACCTCCGAGGGCCGCCAGCAGATTGCGCGGGCCATGATCGAGGGCAACCTCGACGCCGTAACTCATCGCCGTGCCGCGCTGCACTCGATCCCGATGGACTGTCAGCGGGTGGTGTGCCTGGTGGCGCAGAGGCGGGCGTCGTCGATTCGGTTGGACGCACGCGACCTCGCTCAAGCCTTCGACAGTGTCACCGCTGGTCCTCCAGCGCTGGCCACTCCCACCGCCGAGGGCGCGATCGCGGTGCTTGTCGATCTCGGCGAAGATTCTCCTTCCGAACTCGCGCAGCGCGCATCCACGCTCACCGCGGCCGCGCTCAAATTGGCCGACGCCGAGGACACCCTGATCGCGGCGATATCGAGCCCCATCACGGCCGTCGACCAGGCCCCTCGGGCGTTCGACGAAAGTCAGCGGGTACTGCACTGTCTACGTCAGCTCTGTCCCGAGTCAACCACGATCCTCTCCGCGGACGACCTCGGTTTCGCCGGTGTCCTGTTGTCCGCGATCGACCGGACAGGCGCCGACCAGCACGTACACAAAACCCTCGGTCGGCTGCTGTCCGACCACGCTCGGGACCATGAGATGCTCCACACCGCCGACGTCTTCTTCGATCACGCGCGCAACATCCGTGACACCGCCCGGGCGTTGTCCGTGCACGAGAACACCGTGCGCTATCGCCTCTCCCGAATACATCAGCTGACTGGCCTCGACCTCACCGGCAACAGCGATCATCAAGTCAGTTGCCAGTTGGCGCTACTCATCCTCCGCCTTCGCGGGCAACTATCAACGACAAATCCACTCCCCCACTACCCCTGAAGGGGGCTCCTTCACCGTGCCATCCCCATCGAGCGTCGTCCCCGAACTCCAGGACGACATCACCACGATCGTGCTGAGCGGCCAAGCCGGTCGGCTGCCGCTCTCCCCCGCAGGACTCCCTGACCTGACAGCCGCACTGACAGCGGCAGAACAGAACCCGCACATCAGATGCGTGGTGTTCACCGGCACCGAGAACACCTTCGCCACCGGCGCCGACCTCAACGAGATTGCCCGCAACGACGCCGATGCCAACGCCCGATACAACCGAGCGCTGATCGAAGCGATCAATCGAATCGACCTCCTTCCCGTCCCGACGATTGCAGCGATCAACGGCCACGCGCTAGGAGGCGGGCTCGAACTCGCACTGGCCTGCGATCTACGCATCGCCGCCGACACCGCGATGCTCGGCCTACCCGAAACACGGCTCGGACTCATCCCCGGGGCAGGGGGAACCCAACGACTCCCCCGGCTGATCGGGGAAGCGCGCGCGATGGACCTACTTCTGACCGGACGTACCGTCAACGCATCCGAGGCGCTACACCTCGGACTTGTCAATGAAGTTGCCCCCCACGATCGCCTGGCGTCGCGAACTCAACGCCTGGCCGCAACAATTGCCCGAAACGCGCCCTTGGCGCTCCGGGTCGCCAAGGCGGAGGTCAGGGCCGGGCGCACTCTCCACCTGTTCGATGCGATCGACGCCACCCACGATGCCTTGGCACCACTTCTGACCTCCGAGGATCTCCGAGAGGGGCTGGCGGCGTTCCGCGCACGACGGCAAGCGCGCTTCATCGGTCGATAACGGGTACCAGGACCCTTGTCGCCGAAGCGCCCCGCCGGCGTCGGGACCGTTACCGGGGGTCGGCGCCCGTGCGGCCGCCGCGGTGTTCGGCGCACCGACCTGCGGCAACGCGAATGTGCCGTGGCCACCCGACTATGACCCTACGTACCGTAACCCGGTGAGCGCCGCCGCCGGCAAGGAGCGAGTCCGACGTCACCAATCGCCTTGGAGATGTCGCCAGGCTGCGATAACTGCGGGCTTTGGTCTCGAGCGAAGAAGCTTGGACGATCGGCCCATGGACCGATTAACTGATCTTCGCCGAGCATTGATCTGCTGCGCCGCGGCCATCGATCAACCGCCTTCCGTATCCGCTCGCGCCCATCCCTCGTTGGGCGGACGGTGATGAATGTGGGCGCGTCCAGTGAACTGTCAGGATGTCGCGGCGCATCGCTGTACGAGCGCGGCACCGATTCCGCTCGCGCCCCCAAGTGACCACGACGACTTTTCCGGAGTCGACCATCCGAATGGTCGGCCGATCGAACTTAGAAGGACGTGAACTGTGACAAACGAACAACAATCGGCAACTACAGAGCAGCCGCTGCGCGGCAAGGTCGCAATCGTGACCGGGGCGAGCAGGGGAATCGGTGCGGACACAGCGCATCTCCTCGCAGCCCGGGGAGCATCGGTCGTATGCGCTGCGCGCACCCTCACCGAAGGTGACAACCCGCTTGCAGGATCTCTGGAGCAGACGGTGGCCGCCATTCAGGAGCAGGGAGGTACGGCCCATCCGGTTGTGGTCAACCTCGCCAAGGATGAGGATTGCCGGTCGCTGATCGAGGCGACCCGATCGGTGTATGGCCCCGTCGACATCTTGGTGAACAACGCGGCGGTGGGGTTCTTCGATCTGGTGGAGTCGATGCCATCCAAGCAGTGGTTGTTGTCGTGGCGTGTGATGTGCCATGCGACATTTCTGCTGAGTCAGTTGGCGCTGCAGGACATGCTGCCGCGTGGCAGTGGCCGCATCGTCAACGTCACCTCCGAGTCGGCAATTGGTCCAGGCCGTGGCCCGTATGCCGACGGTGACCGGATCGGGGACACCCTTTACGGTGCGAACAAAGTTTCGGTCGAGCGATTCACTCAGGGGTTGGCGGAAGAAGTGTACGGCCGAGGCGTGGGGGTCGCCGCGCTCGCTCCGTCTCAACTGGTGCCCACTCCGGGAGCCGTGTTCAACGACCTCGTACGCGGGGCCAAGGACCCGCGTGCCGAGTCGACCGAATTCATGACGCGCGCGATCGAGATCCTGCTCACCGCACCGCTGGAGGAGATCAGTGGCCGTGTAGTGTACAGCCAGCAGCTGCTCGTCGAGTACGGAGTCCTGGGCGAAGGACGTGGGTACGGACTGGACGCGCAGCTCCCGATCAGCGGTTTCGCGGCTCGATGAGGCCGGCCAATTGGAGAACTCGCCAGGGTCGACCCTGGCGGCGCACTCCCCTTTTCGTTCAACTTCTGACTCGATAAGGTCTGCGTCACACCGCACTTAGGTGTGGAAATGACCGCCTGGCCCGTAATCAATGCAAGAAGACGCCGAATACTACTCGACTTTCGCGGTTATGCGACGGCGGGGCAAGCCAGTTCGTAGTCGCGTATTATGTTGGGGTCGAGCCGATCTGGCGTAGTCACGGAACATCGGGCGGCGATGAGGGTGCAGCGGGCCTTGGCGAGCATGTCCCCGAAGACGGTGTCGGTCTTTCCGGGATACCAGGGCTCGGCAGCGTGACGAACGGTCAGGTCGTCGCGATGGTAGCCGTGAGTGGCGCACCAGACGATGACCAGGGTCTGGACGAGGAACCCGAACGGCACCGTGCGTTCGACCGCGCGTTGAACCCGGTTGCGGGCGCCGGTTCGATGCTCCACCGCTGGGCGTAGCGTTCCACGATGCGCCCGGTACCGGTACCGGTACCGGTGGTGAATCGTCCCTAGTTTGATGCAGTTTGATGCAGCATCAAACTGGGGACGATTCACAGCGAGCACAGCTCCTCACGGCGCAGCGCGGCATCGTAGGCCAGCACCACATCACCCGGTTGCGGACCGGTTCCCCGGCGGCGACGGTCAGGATGTCAGCCCACTGCCGCTCGGTGGGGACCAGGGCAGCTTTTCAACCGGGGCACCAACCCCGCTGATGCCCGCCACCGCGTCGTCCGGGTGTGAAGCGGCCCCGGCCAACGGGATTGGACTCGGGCAACCCTTCCTTCATGAGGTGGTCGTAGAACAGCCGCACCGGCACCATCCTCTGCGTAACCGTGGCGTTGGCCAGACCGGAGCCGGAATCGAGCGACACCACGTTCGCGCCTCGGCGGCTGGGCCGTTCGGTCAACTCCCGCACATAGACGCCGACATGCGCCCGGCTCGGCGTTACCGGGTCGACACCCTCCCGTTCGCACATCTCCAGGTACTCGGCAAGCCCCCGGGCGTAGGCGTCGATCGTCCGAGGCGCCCTACCGAGATCGGTCCACACAGGCAGCCACCCGGCCGCCTGCACATGCCGGCCCAGCACCGGCCACTTCTCCTCCAACACCAGCGTGCCGCTCAAGCCATGTCCTCAGTTCCGTGATCAACACCGAGGAGACATGATCTTCCCCCGGCCAGATTCCACGTAGCTTTTGAAACTTAGAATGCGCAAACGCCAGATGTACGGACGCGCCAACCTCGACCTTCACCGCAAGCGCGTGATCCACACCGTATAACCACGCCCCACAACAGAATCACGGAAAGTGCGCCAGATCCGCTTTTCATGTCCGGCCGACATACGATCCCGCCCGAAGGAGGCGGAACTGCGGCCGAAGATGTATCCCGAAGAGTTCCGACGTAAGGTCCTCGACCTGGTGGCGGCAGGAAGGCCGGCCGCTCAGGTGGCAGCCGACCTCGACATCGGTGACCAGACGATCTACGCATGGCGCAAACAGGAGCTGATTGACACCGGACAGGCGCAGGGCATCACCCGAGGCGAACAGACCGAGCTGGCAGCGGCACGCCAACGGATCCGCGAAGTCGAAACTCAGGTCGCGATCCTCGCCCGGGCCCGTGATCTGCTGCAAGAGCCCCACTCCCGAAATGGCGGTTCGCTGCCATCGGGCGCCATGGCCGCGGAAGGACTACCCGTGCCGCCGGCCTGCCGCCTGCTCTCCAGTGCCCGAAGCCGGATGCTACGCAGGGCGCACCCGGCCGCCCTCCCCAGCACGCTGTTCGGCATGCCTGGCTAGCCGAACAGATCCGCGGTGTCCATACCGCCTCACGAGGAACGGGTCCCGGCGTGTGCATGCCAAACTGACCCTCGGCCTCTCCCGTCGCTGACGTCATCGCGGTCGGTCACAGTCAAGTCGAGCTGCTGATCGGGTTCTGGGGAAGAGCCACACACGCCACAAACCTTGGAATCAAATCAACCAGGCGCACAAGGGAAACGCAGACTATGGAGTTCGTTGTTGCTGATCAGGAGTCGTTGGGTGTGGCGACCTACGCCCATCCTTGCAGCGCGCTCCAGATCGTCGATGGTATCGACGTCGAGACGAAGAGAAGGAAGGCCGAGTGGGATCTGTTTGTAGCCCATCCGGGTGTGCCGCTGCGCCGAGTTTCGACCGAACGCCGAGAGTATCGCTGCCTGTTGGGTGGTCAGGCATGTCGTGCCGGTGCCCGCCGAGTCGGCGACAAAGGCACGTGGGAATCGACTGGCCGCGCTCAAAAAGTTGTCGATGTCTCCTGTGCGGAGCGCCGGGAGGTCTGGCATGACCACCGAATAGTGGCCGTCGTGGCCATGTTCGCGCAACCACCGATGACCGATCTCTACTGCGTCGTCGATTCCGCTCCCCTGGTCCTTGATGACCGGCGTCCCGATTGTTTCGGATAGGGCGGCGTTTCGACTGACGACGATCACGGAGGAAATGTGGTTGCTTAGGGTAAGGGCGGCCAAGGTGTCCTGGAGAAAGGCCAACGCGAGGTCACGCCGGCACGAGACCGCGAGACGTGACTTGGCGACGTCGAGACTCCTGAACGGCACGATGACAGCCCACTCACCATAGTCACTCACGCGGTGTGTCCCGTCGTGCGTGTGTCGTAGTCCGCTCGCGTGCCGGGCGGCCGATTCCCTCGGCGATGGCCCGCAGTTCGGCGACGGTCTTCTCGGAGCCGTGCTCCGAACCCGCCATCCGGGAGATGGTCTCCTCCATCAACGTTCCGCCGAGGTCGTTGGCGCCGCCCTGCAACATCACCTGAGTGCCCGTGACCCCCAGCTTGACCCAGCTGGTCTGGATGTTCGGGATCCGCCCGTGCAGCATGATCCGGGCCAGGGCGTGGACGGCCCGGTTGTCACGGTTGGTCGGGCCCGGACGCGACGCGCCCGCCAGATACAGCGGCGCGCTCTGATGCACGAAGGGCAGCGGAACGAACTCGGTGAATCCGCCTGTCCGGTCCTGGATTCCGGACAGCACCCGCAGATGCCCCACCCAGTGAGTCGGGTTGTCGACGTGCCCGTACATCATCGTCGAACTCGACCGCAGACCCAGCTCGTGCGCCGTGGTCACCACCTCGATCCAGGTGGCGGTGGGCAGCTTGCCCTTGGTGAGCACCCAGCGCACCTCGTCGTCGAGGATTTCCGCGGCCGTGCCGGGAATGGTGTCCAGACCGGCCTCGCGCAGTTCCGTCAGCCAGTCCCGGATGCTCTGCCCGCCGCGGGAGGCGCCGTTGACGATCTCCATCGGGGAGAACGCGTGCACGTGCATCGACGGCACCCGCGCCTTCACCGCGCGCACCAGATCGGCGTACCCGGTGACCGGGAGTTCCGGGTCGATGCCGCCCTGCATGCAGACCTCGGTCGCGCCCGCGACGTGGGCCTCCCAGGCGCGGTCCGCGACCTCGTCGGTGGACAGGGTGAACGCGTCCGCGTCACCCTTGCGCTGCGCGAACGCGCAGAAGCGGCAGCCGGTGTAGCAGATGTTGGTGAAGTTGATGTTCCGGTTCACCACATAGGTCACCTCGTCGCCGACGGCGTCCTTGCGGAGGGCATCCGCCAGCGCCACCATCGCCTCGAGCCCCGGACCCTCGGCCGTCGCCAACGCCAGGTATTCGTCGTCGGTGCAGCCCGCCGGATCGCGCTCGGCGCTGCGCAGCGCCGCGAGGACGTCGGTGTCCACCCGGACCGGGCCGCTCAACTCCAGCACCTGCTCGCGGACGGTCTCCCAGTCCCCGAACGCGCTGCCGAGGTCGCTGCGCGTCTCGGTGTTGCGGCCGTCGGTGTCGATCTCGGTGTTCAGATCCACCCGGCCCGTCGACTCCCAGGACTCGTCCGGCTCCTGCCACGGCAACCCGACCGGCTTCGTGTCGAGCTTGGCCAGCCCGGTGTGCGGGTCCGCGAGGGCCTGCACGTGCCCGGTGATCCGCGGATCGATCCACGGCGAGCCGGCCAGCACGAACTGCGGCTGCGCCGCCGTGCGCTCGGTGAGCTCGAACCCGGCCTCGGCGGTGATCGCGGCCAGGGTGTCCAGGTTCGGCCACGGCCGCTCCGGGTTCACGTGGTCCGGGGTCAGCGGCGACACGCCGCCCCAGTCGTCGACACCCGCACCCAGCAACGCCAGGCATTCGGTGTTCGACACCAGGTTGGGCGGTGACTGGATGCGCATCCCCGGGCCGAGCAGCAGCCGGGACACGGCGATGGTCGCGGCGAACTCCTCGAGACCCGCGTCCGGGGCGTCGCGCATCGCGGTGTCGGGCTTGGCGAGGAAGTTCTGCACGATCACTTCCTGAACGTGCCCGAACGCCTTGTGCGACTTGCGGATCGCCATGATCGATTCCGCCCGTTCCCGCACGGTCTCGCCGATGCCCACCAGGATGCCCGTCGTGAACGGCACACTCAACCGCCCGGCGTCGGTGAGCGTACGCAACCGCACCGCCGGATCCTTGTCGGGGCTGCCGTAGTGGCATTCGCCCTTGTCGGTGAACAACCGGGTCGACGTCGTCTCGAGCATCATGCCCATCGACGGGGCCACCGGCTTGAGGCGGGAGATCTCCTCCCAGCTCATCACACCCGGGTTCAGGTGCGGCAGCAGCCCGGTCTCCTCGAGCACCCGGATCGACATCGCCCGCAGGTAGTCCAGCGTCGAATCGTAGCCGCGCTCGTCCAGCCACTGCTTGGCCTCCGGCCACCGATCCTCGGGACGGTCACCGAGGGTGAAGAGGGCTTCCTTGCAGCCCAATTCGGCGCCCTGCCGGGCGATCTCCAGCACCTCGTCCGGTTCCAGATACGCGCCGCGCCCCTCGGCCCGCAACTTGCCGGGCACGGTCACGAACGTGCAGTAGTGGCACTTGTCCCGGCACAACCGCGTCAGCGGAATGAACACCTTGCGCGAGTACGTGACGGCCCTGGGTCTGCCCGCCGCCAGCAACCCGGCATCCCGAACCTTCGCCGCCGACGAACACAGGTCGGCCAGGTCGTCGCCGCGGGCCTGCAGCAGGGTCGTCGCCTCGCCCACGTTCAGAGTGGCGCCGTCGCGGGCACGACGCAGCACCCGCCGCATCGTAAACGAATGCGGGGCTTCAGCGGTATCAGCTCTCGGCACGGTTGCGGTTGGCAAGGGATCGATGTCGAGATGTCTCCCAGGCGTCATCCGATCGTCTTTCTGCTGGCGGTTACTGATCGAAGTGCACGGCGGATTGCTAGCAGCTGATCCAGCGCTTCCGTTCTCACATGATGATTCGAGGTTCTATCCGCGATCATCGGAATCGTGCGGTAACCGTTGGCATGGACCTGGCTAATGCCACACTGCCCCAACACCGTGGTACCGGGCAGAAACTTGCCGTTGCGGCCGGTCGCCGGAGGAGAGGAGCGATTGTCAGGGTCTCGGCACGTCGTTCGATAGCGGTGCTCACCTGCTGTGTCTTCGGATGACACGCCGATGAAGCTGAAAATTCAGGGCGGGCACGGACGCCCAGCAATGATTCAAGTTCCTACACCAGCACCACAACCAGGAACAAGCCGATCCCGGCGTGTCATCTTCGCCCATGCCCACCGCTGGTGTCGACATCCGGCCACGGACTCGGCGGGACTTCCATCACGCCGCGGTGCCCGAGGTGTCCGCCGCAGTGCATGATCCACGCTAACCGTGGTGTGTGCGGAACACGATCGGGGCGGTGCTGGCGATCGCGGTGGCCGCGACGGTGGCCAGCGTTCACCGCGATCGGCGAATGGACTGCCATGTACTCGATATCGAGCGAGAACGGCTCGGTACCGCGGTGTCGTGCCGACCGAGTCGACGATCTGTTTCCGCACGCAGTCCAGGTGCTGCAGCCGGCCTGCACCATCCGCCGGGCCGCAACGGCAAGAGTCACACCGAGGTCGTCTACGCGGTCACGTCCCTGTCCGCGGTCGATGCGCATCTCGGACGGGTCGCGACATGGCTACGCGGACAGGGACGATAGAAAATCGCCTCTGTTGGATTCGGGATGTCATTTTCGATGAGGACCGCGCAGGTCCGCACCCTCTGCGGGCCGCAGGTGATGCCACCGTCAGGAACCTGGCGCCAAGCCTCCTGCGCCTGGCCGGACACGATAACATCGCCGCCGCGATCAGACACCACAGTCCCAACCCTCAACATCCTATCGACATACTCACAAGCAGTTGAAATGCGACATTGCCGGGCCCTGGCGTTTGTGGTTCAGAGGTGCACGAAGCCTGCGTCAACGGGAATGGATGTCCCAGTGATGTACCGTGACTCGTCAGAGGCCAAGAACAGCACCAGGTTCGAAATATCCTGTACTGGAATGCTGTCAATAGGCAAAGCGTTCATGGAAGAAAGGGTCTCCTTGACGTCATCCCAACCGGGATGATCGAGATCGGGACGGAATAACCGGAACAGGTGCTCATTTTCGACCATGGGGGTCCTTACGCCACCCGGATGAATCGAATTGACGCGAATACTAAAGGGAGCCAATTCGCCTGCCATATCGCGCGCGAGTCCAGTTACGCCGTGCTTCGAAGATGCGTAGTGTGCGATACCGCCCCGCCCTTTCAGGCCAAACACGGAGCTGGTCGCAATGAACGACCCGCCACCGGCGGCAATTAGGTGCTCGACCGTGGCCTGTGCAGTATTGAAAACCCCGGTTAGATTCACCGAAATCATGTCATTCCATGAATCAACCGTCAGATCCCGAACCCCGCCCGCGCTCCAAATTCCAGCGTTTGCACAGACAATATCGAGTCGGCCGAGATCTTGAACGCACCGTGCCACAGTAGACCGTAGGCTGTCCGAGTCGCGGACGTCACACACAGCGGTGATCACCCTCCGCCCGTACTCTTCGACAAGCCTGCCGGTTTCGTGCAGGTCATTATGATCGGACATGTCATACGGCACAGTCGAGATCTGATCACAAAGGTCGACCGCGATAATATTTGCGCCCTCCTCCGCCATTCGAAGGGCATGACTCCGCCCTTGCCCGCGAGCAGCGCCTGTTACGAGAGCGACTTTACCTTCCAACCTGAGCATATGGAGTAAATCTCCTTCCATTGATGTGATGTAGATCGCGCCACAAATGCTAGGTCATGTGCCAGTTCGTGAAAGTACCAATGTGAGACAGCCGGCGCTTTGACTTCAGTCCAGATCCGCCAGGCGATTTCACCGTTCGAGTCTGTCGTACGGCGCGAACATTACTGCTGGGATGGATAATTGGAGTTGCCACCCGCCAGGCTGCGCCGAGCAGGGGGCAATCTCGCAGATGAAAGCATCTCACCATCACGCTTGGTGTCGTTGGCTCCAACTTCGTGGCAGCGGTGGGGTTGGTTCCCAGTGGTGCGGCTGGCCGAGACAGGTGGCCTGCACGAGCCGCTCGAGGAGCATCTGAGCGTTGGTTCGCCGAACCCGGTCCCTCAGTCCGGCAGCATCGTCGCAGCATGCTCGTCGCCGCGTACAGCGATCTGAATCAACGACGGTGGATCTGGGCGCCGAAAGCAAGTGGGCAAGACTGAAGCATTCCGGGACGGTTCCGAACGACGCTCGGAACCCGGCAATCCTTGGGGGAAGAGTGCCTCAGAAGAGGACATTCGAAAGGTGTTCTCTTGTGCAAATATTCCATATGAGGCGCTGCAAAGCAGCGCCGATCCAGCAAGTAAGACTCCAGCAAGTAGGACTCCAGCAAGGGAGCTGAACATGGCACTAAAGTTCGGAGCGTTCATGGCTCCGTTCCACTGCCCGGTGGGCCAAGACCCCACCTACGCAATCGAGCGCGACCTATCCGTGCTCCGGCACCTCGATATGCTCGGGTTCGAAGAGGCGTGGATCGGTGAGCACCACTCCTGCGGGACGGAGCTCGTCCCCGACCCGTTCATCTTCATCGCCTACGCCGCGCAGGAAACTCGACACATCAAGCTCGGGACCGGTGTGGTCTCACTGCCCTACCACAACCCGCTCTGGATTGCTGACCGCGCGCTGTTCACCGATCGCCTGCTGCGTGGTCGGTTTATGCTTGGTCTCGGCCCGGGTTCGCTTCCGACAGACGCGGCAATGATCGGCATCTCGATGGCAGAGCAGCGCGGCGCATTCGAGGAGGACGTCGACGTCCTGATGGCGATTCTGCGCGGGGAATCGGTCACACATGAGACCCCGCGCTACCGACTGCACGACGCGCGGACCCAGTTCGCTCCCTACAGCGACTTCGAGATCACCGTGGCTGCGGTCGCGACCCCGACCGGCCCGCGTGTGGCAGCGAAGAACGGGCTCAATCTGATGTCTGTCGGTGCTACCGCGCAGGGCGGGTTCGACGCGCTGGCACTGCACTGGGACGTCATGGAAGAGCGGGCCCCCCAATTCGGGCACACGCCAGACCGTGCCGGTTGGCGCCTGGTCGGCCCGATGCACCTCGCCGAGACAAAGGAGCAGGCAATCGAGGACGTCCGGCACGGCCTCGACGCATGGTGCCACTACTCCCAGCACATCCTCGCCGCACCACATTTTCGGGCGGTGGGCGAGACTTTCGAGGAACGCGTCGACTGGATCAACGAGACCGGACTAGGCGTGATCGGCACACCGGACGACGCCGTGCGGCAGATCGAGCGCTTGGAGGAACAGTCCAAGGGCTTCGGTTCCTACCTGCTGCTGCATCACGAATGGGCTCGGCACGACGCGGTGTTGAAGAGCTATGAGCTGTTCGCGAACCACGTCAAGCCCCGCTTCCAAGGCAGTACAAGCCGACTGCAGAAGGCCGAGGACTACGCGGTATCTCGCTGGGCCGAACTCGACAAACGTCAGGGCGACGCGATCCAGGCGGCGACGGACCGGCACGTCAAGGAGCGTGCCGCGGCTGGGAGGGCCTGATCTCTCGCCCGTCGAGGAATGACGTCCGCCGATGGTTGATGGCGATGAGGTAAGGACTGTGGCCCTGATGTTCGGCCCCAAGAAGAAGGTTCTCCCCTGGGAAGATGGATTCGGTGACACTGCCCGCGCCTTCGATGCGGCCGAGTAAAGCGTCGTGGCGAATGCGTCCTGTTCAGTGGAAGCGGTCCGACGGGACTGACAGCGGCGCGCACTTAGTAGGGGTGAGCGTCACGCAGAGTAGGGGTATGGACGCCCCTGCAGGAAGGAGAGATCCAGATGACAACGATCGAGTCGGTGACGTCCAGCGACCAGTTGCGCCGCGCCTTCGGATGTTTCCCGTCGGGCGTTACTGCTGTGTGTGCGGAGTTCGACGGCGTACCCATGGGGCTGGCTGCGAGCTCTTTCACATCGGTATCGTTCGACCCCCCACTGGTGTCGATCTGTATGCAGCATAGCTCCACGACCTGGCCGACTCTCCGGAAGAGACCCCGGCTGGGTCTGAGCATTCTCACCGAGGGGCAGGGCGAGATCTGTAAACGTCTGGCCAGCAAGATCGGTGACCGGTTTGCGGGCACCGACTGGCTTGCCACCGACGATGGCAGCGTGTTTATCCATGGGGCAACATTATGGCTCGACTGCACGATCCACGCCGAGGTGCCATCGGGTGACCACGATATCGTGGTGCTGCGAATCCATGGTCTTCGTTCCGACCCTTCAGTGTCCCCGTTAATTTTCCACGGCAGCCAGTTCCGCCGCCTGACCGCCGTTTGATGGAAGACGAGAGCCCCATGGATTCTTGTCGTCCCGATACTGCGGAGCAAAGGGTCCGCAACGCTCTCACGGCCATCGCGGCCGGTAGGCCTGTCGTCGTAATCGATGCCGCCGACCGCGAGGGCGAGGGCGATTTGATCTTCGCCGCAGCCCTCGCCACAACGGAACTCGTCGCCTTCACCGTCCGGCACACATCCGGCTTCGTGTGTGTGGCCCTGCCTGGGGACGAGTGTGATCGGCTTGGGCTCCCCGCGATGCACCACAGTAACGACGATCGGTTCGACACCGCGTACCGAATCACCGTGGACATGCGGGGCACCGGGACTGGCATCTCCGCCGCTTCCAGGGCCGCGACGATTGCCGCTCTGGCCAGTCCCGACTCGCTGGCCAGCGACTTCGTCCGTCCGGGGCACGTCGTCCCGCTGATGGCGAGGCCTGGCGGCGTGCTGGACCGGCCGGGCCTTACGGAGGCCGCGGTCGACCTCACCCGGCTCGCTGGGGTGCCCGCCGCCGGCGCACTCTGCGAGATCGTGTCGCAGGATCGGCCGGTCGATATGGCCCGCGGCCCGGAACTCGAACGCTTCGCGAAGGAGCATGATCTCGTGCTCCTCTCGATCGCGGACCTGATCCACTACCGGCAGCGCACTGAACCTCAGGTGCGGAGGGGGGCGGTGACGTCACTGCCCACCGACTTCGGACGGTTCCGGGCCGTCGGTTACGTCGGTGCGCATGACGGAGCGGAGCACATGGCGTTGGTTGTAGATCCCACCGGTGGAAGGCAATTCGAGGAAGTGCCTGTTCACGTCCACACCGAATGCCTCAGTGGAGATGTCTTCCGCTCGACCGCCTGCGGATGCCGCCAGGAGCTCGAAAAGGCCATGTTCCAGTTCTGCGCTGAGGGCTGCGGCGTCGTCTTGTACTTGCGTCCACCCGGGGGGCCGCGCGCATGCGGCATATTCGCGACCGAGCGGAACGAGGGCGTCAACTCTAGCGCGATGCAAGCCGTGGCCGATTGGATTCTTGCTGACCTAGCCTCGACCTTTCCTGCGGCTGATGTGTCGGCCTGATCGGGTTCGGTGCTTCGGCCGTGAATCCGATGAACAGGGCGTGAGCGAACCTACCGAGGCGGTCGGGTGGCGTCGGGATCCACATGCCCGAAGGCCGGTTGCCCTTCTATCTCGTCGGTCACGGTTTCTACTGTTCAGGAAGGGCACGGGTAGCGTAGCGAGCCTGCCGAGGACGATTACGACCATGCCCGCCCAGGGCGCGGACGCGGGCAGACGGAGGTGGTTTCATCGTGCGTGGCGGGCGATGCGGCCGGCGATCGAGAACAGGCACAGCCGTGGTCGTTTGGGTTCCCACCGCCGTGCGACGTTGTCGATGAGGGCGAGAATCTGCATCCCGCGGTCAGCTCGACGGCGATGGCCACGACCGCGAGCCCAGATCTGATTCTGCGCGAATCCGTGCAGGGGAAGGTTGATCAGGCCGGTGTCCTCGGCGGTGCGAATGCTGACCTCGCAGCGGGCGCGGCGGTGGTGCCGCAACTCCAGGTCGGCCAGTTCACCGCGGGCGCTGTTGGTGATGAACGCAGTCTGCCGCAGCCCCGTCGACATCGGTAAGGGCAACTGCGCGCCGGGGTGCGGTCTTGCCTTACGGATGATCACCCGCATCCCGTCGGGCCACCCGGACAGGTCGAGCACCCCGGTCGCGTGGACCACCCAGGCTCCGACGCGACAATTCCCGTCGGTACACAGAGCGGGGTCCAGGCGTCGGCGGGGATGTCGCCGATGACGTTCAATTGCCCGATCACCGTCCGGTCCGAGGCTAACTTCTGTACCGGCGCGTCGACACGCCGACGAGCATCTTCTCCATCGCCATCGTGCCCAGGATCTCGGTCGAGGTGTACAGCCGTACGAGCCGATCTGCAAATCCCCGGACCCGTCAGCCCGAGAGTTCAAGGGCTGGTGTCCAAGTACGTCAAGACAGCGCCATTGTTAGTTTCGCTCGATGTGCGCGCGGACCCTGGCGCGGTCCTTGTCGGTCCACCCTTTGCTCTCGGCGTAGTCGAGCATCGCCGTAAAGGCATCGGACCATCCAGGTCCGACCCGGTCGGCGGCCATCAGGCGGATGGTGCTCACCAGCACCATGACGTGTTCGCCGTCGGCTAGCACCTCTCCGATGTCGGCTCGGCGCACGGCGGCGATGAGGTCGTCACCGCTTAGTCCGTAGGGGCAAACCACGTGGAAGGCGGTGACATCTTGCGGGTCAACTAGATCGGCCGAGTCGGCGGTGATGCGGAAGTACAATTGCGTTCTCCATGGTTTGGTTCCAGCCAGCACAGACCTGAGATTTAATAGCTTTGTATTCTACGGTGTTCCGATGCGCGGGCTTAGATTGCGGCGATTCTTGTCTCAGATCTCGATCGGTGCGAGCGGAGCTACGTGAGGAATGTTCGCTCATTGTCGAGCGGGATCGCTTAAACGAGTTCGCACTTTCCGGATTTGCCCTTGCCTGCGCTTGTCGAATGCGGGTGGTCGACCGCCGGCCGAGCTCTTGGCCTTGCGGCGGGCGATCTGGTCGCTGCGTTCGGGGATGGTACGTGAGATTCGGCGTCCCTCAGTTGCTTTCGGATACGTGGATGCGAGTACGCCTTGTTTGCCAGCAGCCGGAATGCTGTGGTCTCACGAGCGCGATGAGCCTCCAACAACGGAGCCAGGCAGGGGTTGCCCCTGTCTGTCCGGGCGAGCATGTGGGTTAGCGGGCAGCAGTGCACGTCGGTGAGAGCGTGGATCTTGGTGCTCAAACCGCCTCGAGGTCGGCCGAGTGCATGCTTGGCGGGTTCGTTGGCCATTCTTGCCCTTCGACCGAGCCCCTTTGTGGGCATCGGTCAGTGCGCCGGCGGAGTGCTGGTGGGCAGGCACGATGGTCGAGTCGATCGAGAGCAGATGTTCGAGCGCAATGTCGTGTTCGGGGGCTGCCGCACGTGCAGCGGCGAACATCCGCTCATAGGCGCCCGAACAGGACGTGTCGACGCCTTCGGTCTAAGGTCGCGGCTCGAGCACGACGAGCGGGATCTCGCGGTCTGTGCGCGCTTGGTAGGCGGCAAACCCGGGATGGACGTCGATGGCGAGCGCCCACAACCGCTCCCGCTCGTCCTGCTGCGCGACGCGGGCGTGCACCGTCCGTCGCTCGGTGCCAACCTGAACGGTCGTGTCCGGATTCGCACGCAGATTGTGGAACCAGTCGGGGTTGCGTGGGTGACCGCCCTTCGACGCGACCAATATCAGGTTCGCGCCGTCCTTGGCATACACCAGTCCCGAGGTCCGGTGTGTTCCGGACCGCGCCCCGACGTGGTCGATCAGCAGAGTCTGCTTCAGGTGCAGGAAGCGGTGACCAATCCGACCGCCGCTGGCCCGGTAGACCACGGTGTGGAGCGCTAACATCCGCTTGTACACGGGCCACGAGTGCTCGACTAGGTTGAGGTAGGCACGATTTACGGCCTCAAGCATAAGGACCTCCGAACTCAGGATTTGTAAGGTTTAGCATGGTTTCACAAGGTGTCTCATAGGGTCGGCAAGCTCTACCACGTGACACCGAATAGGCTGGACTCTTGCTGATGCAGATTATGCATAGGTTTGGTTCTCGTCGAACGCGATCTCGACTAGCTCGCGTCGCTCTCCGTAAAAGCGGATCCCAGTTTCGTCGTGTCCGGGAAAGAGGAGGGATTCGTGCTTCTTCGCGACCTCGATCAGGTCACGCGCGGAATCGCGCCACTGTTCAGTATCCCAACCCATTTGCGGTTCAGATTTGCCGGGGCAGCTCTCGTGTGTGTACAAGGCGTCCGAAGTTAGCAGGACACTGCCTGTGCTGGGCAAGTCGAGTCGCATAGAGAGCTGCCCCGGCGTGTGGCCAGGGCTGTGCATCACAGTTACGCCATGCGCTATCTCGATTTCGGAACCACTCAACAGTGTTGGCTTCTTTCGGTCGAGAAACTCCCAATCTGCGCGACAATAGAAGGATTCGTCGCCGGCTAGGCTTGTGACGAAGTTGTACTCGTCCTCGTGCACGAGGATCTCGACACCCGCTTCCTCAAAGACTCTCAGCCCGCCAGCATGGTCGCTGTGCAAGTGCGCTTGAATGACATACCTGAAGTCCTCAGGACCGAGACCACGGGCACGTAGGCTGGACTCGATGCACATCTCCGGAGTCAATTTCGACAGATCGACCACATCGAGCCACTCCGTGGGCCACTCGTCCAGCGCACGTTCCGAGAATCCGGTCTCCCAGAGAATTCTCCCTTCCGGGGTATCGATTATGTAAGCAATTGCAGGTGTGCAATACGACTCCCCCACATACTCAGGCACATTGTTGAGGAGCGATTGTTCATGGACTGTCACGTAGCCCAGATTGAGTCCCGATAGCTTATTTCCCATTGAATCCGTCCTTGATGTTGGCCTGCTTAGAAAGCGGAACTAGTTCGACTCGGAAATCATTCGCCCTGGAGCGGGCGGGAAATTGTGACGAATTATTCAGCCACTCGAATATGCATAGGCTAGCTAAGCTTCAATGCCGAACTCGCGCATCTTTCGATATAGTGTTGCCCGCCCGATAGCGAGATGCTTTGCCGTGGCAGATTTGTTCCAACCATTTCCGGCCAGTGCCGTCGCGATGGCGTCACGTTCTGCTATTTGCAGTGTTGATAACTGCATATTGGGGCCGACATAACGGTACTCGGCGGGAAGATCGTGAAGCTTTACGTCATTGAATCCCGAATTCAGGATGGCACTGTTTACGACACAACATAGTTCGGCTATATTTCTCGGCCAGCTACAGCGCATGAGTGCGCCGAGCGAATCTCGACTGAAGCGCAGTGGGGCGCAATCGATGTCTGAGGCGGCAATAATCTCGGCGACGAGCTGGGGTATATCCGCGGTCCGCTCGCGGAGCGGCGGCACATCGATAATGACATCAACCGCCTGAAGTAGCGGAGCGAATGCATCTTCCGATCCCCATGATTCCGCACCGGTGAGAACAATTGGGGCGGTCGCCGCCTCCACGTAGGAAGCAAGGTTGGCGATTTGCGATCGATGCAGGTTCTGGACCCGCCGGACAATCACCGTCTTGCTGCCGTGTAGGGCGGCGCGGACGTCGTGAAGCACTACTCGTTGCTCGTCGTCGTTCGCAGGCAGGAGGAACTCAACGTGGCCAACTCCTCGATCGAGCAGTCCAGCGGCGAGCGTGGCCTTGCCGGCGCCTGACTCGCCCCGCAGGGCCACGACGTGGCTGGTGTTCCCCGCTGCTCGTACCCGCTCAAGGGTGCTTTCCCAGACTCGACTCCACTTACCGCCCCGCGGTTCGGACAACAGTCGGCTAGGTTGCGGGGACTCGTCCGGTAGGAACGATAGAACAACGCCCGAAGTCACGCTGTCCACAAGGACTCGAGAGGCACGGATTCGGCTGGTCACTCCCCCGGTGAGCTCGACCACCCCAGTCATAGAGTTTCGCCGGGAGATCCACTCCTCCGCCCAGTTCCAGAGCACGGCATGATCCCCGGGCCCAAGGATCGCAGAAGCTTGCGAATTCATCATGAGCGTCTCAGGGCCAAAAGCTACTACTGCCTGCGCCGGAGTTCGGCACATACGGATGTACTCGTCGAGGAGCGCCCGCTGCGCCTGGGTTGATGTGTCGCGGAGCCTCGCCTCGATGGAGCGCCCCACACGACGAGCCAGCAACATCATCAGCTCGTTGTTTTCCCCTGTGGAACTACACAGGTTCACGACGCCGACCAGCCGATTCCCGATCGGATCAAATATGGGCACCCCCGAACATACGAATCGGTCCAAACTTTCCTTATAATGCTCGTCTCCGACAATCATCAACGGCTGGTGCGCTTCTAACACGGTACCGATACCGCTGGTTCCAACCGCTTGCTCTGAGCGGTCCATCCCCGGCTCGACACCGACCTGGTCGAGCGCACTACGCAATTCACGACCACCGCCGCTGAGCACGGAAACGACTGTGGCGTTGTTATCAGCTAAAAGAATTGCAGTTCTGGTTCCGGCAAGTTCCTCGGCGATGCAGTCAAGCGCTGGCCGCGCTACCCGGAGCAGTCGAGACTCGGGGTCGAACGCACGGTAGCAAGGATCGCTCAGTCGGTCTCGAGCGATTCCATAGTCCGCTGACCTCTGCCACGACGCTGCGATGACCGGCCGGAGCGGACGTCTGGAGTCTTCACCACTACCGCACCCTCGACGGTCCGGTTGGCGCGACTCCCGCGCGTCGAGCCCCTGCACGGGCAGGGAGCTGCTCATGTTCCGCACTCCAATTCCGCCTGCATAGATGGCGAGATGATACCCGTGCGGTAAGCATACAATGTATCGGCATGCTCCTCTATATATCTGACGCGACCGTCGTCGCCAATCTCGTAGATCCACACGTATTCGTTGTCGTAGGCCGAGCCATCGGGCAAGACACCGCGGAGTCGCTGACGCACGACCGCCGTGTTCCCCTCGCAAACAATCCCCCCGACCTCACGGCGAACGGATCCCGGCTGCATCACTGATGCAATCACGCGGCCAGCGAGCAACGAAACGATGAGCTCTCGGTTGCGCAAAGGACTGGCTACGAGAGACGGCGGCGGCCTCATCACGACGTCATCCGACAATAGTTCGCTCAGGCGGGTATCGTCACCGCGCAAGCGTGCGTCGAGCACTTTCTCAACGACTTCTCGTGTCGATCCGGGCCGTGCATTTCCTTTGGACGACAAGGGGACACCGAAACTCATTTCACCTCATTTGTTAGGACACCACGATCACGCCGGAAATTGGACCGGCTGCACTCCCGATAGCTACGTTCTTTGGATAGGCGTTCTGCCCGCCCGGTAGCCCGCCCGGTAGCCCGAACCGGCGTAATGCACATCGTCCGATCAATCCGTCTACCATCCAGCATCTACGGTATCCCCCATCAAGGTGTCTCGAATGTTTTAATCTGAGACACCGGTAGCTGGTCGAGTGCCTTGACAGGCGTGTTGACAGAGACTCCCGGTTCTGTCCGATCGGCCTCAACACCAGGGCATCACCGCTCCCGTACTGCGGTCAGCGACGGCGCCCTTGGGTTCTGAACGGTTCGGGAGGCGTGTCTCAAAACCCGCGAGCGGCGATGTTAGTTCGACAAGCAGATTGTTATGCATTACTGCGTTGCCGAACTCGGCTCTTTCGGGTGCGCTCACGATGGTGAAGGAGCATCCCTCCCAGGACATTGACATGGCGCATGTGGCGATCGGATCGTTCCACTTTCGACGACAGCTCGAAGAATCCGAAGGCGTCGCGAACCCCCCGATGCCACGGATGCGCGCTGCTCCGGTCTACAACTATCCGGCTGAGCACAGGGTTCACTATCCACCATGAAACCCATCGAATCTACTATTGCACAGTGCATTTGAGATCAGGGTTCGTTCCCGCCGCGGAGGGTCGACGATGGCCTTAGCTCATCGTCGGTACCCAGCGGCGCCGACGGGCGGGCAACGCTCAACACCTCGTTGCCCTCGTCCGGGCCGGGGATGATCTTTTTCACGGGCAAGCCGCTCGTACGACCACCAACATCTCCCCGAACCTGGAATTCGTGAATCCCCGAACCCTGGATCCGAAGTCGCCTGAAACCTACCCGTCCACACGAGTCGTCGATACCGGTGTTCCTAAACTGAACATTCAGCACCTCGAGCGGAGCCGTACGGTACAAGGTGCCGTAAATCGGCATTTAAAGTCAGCCAGTAAGTGGAGGGAAATTGTGATGGCATCAGTCGAAGCCCGACAGCAGGACCATGCGGCAATGATCCGTGGCCGTCGATTTGCCATGCTCATCGACGGTGAGCTTGTCGACGGTGCGACAAGTCAGAATGTCATCGATCCTGCGACCGAGGACGTCATCGCAACGGCGCCGGTAGCCGACTCAGCACAAGTGGATCAGGCTGTGCATGCGGCTTTGAAGGCGTTTCACACGTGGCAGCACTCGACATTCTCCGAACGTTCGACGATCATCGATCGTATCGCAGACGCCATAGAAAAGAGGCGTGAGGAGATCGCCCGAATTATCACGCTTGAGAACGGCAAGCCGCTCAAATCCGCACAGGACGAGGTTGATTGGTCCTTGTCGTGGGCGCGCCACGTCGCTGGATGCTCGATCGAGTCGACAATCATCAGGGATGATGCTACGTCGCGTATCAAGATACGGCATAAGCCGATTGGAGTAGTCGCGGCCATCATTCCGTGGAATTTTCCGTTCTTCCAGATGGTGTACAAGGTCGTTCCGGCACTATTTTGCGGAAACACGGTGGTCGTCAAGCCGGCGCCGACAACGCCACTGAACGCAATGGTGATGGGCGAGATCCTGCAGGAGATCATCCCTAAGGGCGTCGTCAACATCGTGGGTGATCTCGGCGAGGCCGGACCCCATCTGACCTCACACTCCGATGTCGGGAAGGTCTCATTCACCGGTTCGACAGCGGCTGGCCGCAAGGTCATGGCAAGTAGCGCCGAGACCCTCAAACGCGTCGTCCTCGAGCTCGGAGGGAATGACGCGGCGATTGTGATGGACGACGCGGACGTGGAGAAGGTTGCCGAGGAAATCTTCTCCTGGGCGTTCGTAAACAGCGGTCAAGTCTGCATCAACATCAAACGCGTGTTCGTCCCGCGCCCGCTTTACGACCGCTTCTGTGACGCCTTCGCCAGCCACGCCCGCGCAGCAACCCTCGGCCACGGCCTGGCCCCGGAGACTGATCTCGGACCCGTCCAGAACGCCCGCCAGTACGAAGCCGCAAAGGCCTATCTGGAGCTGGCCAAGAAGGACGGGACAGTAATCGCCGGTGGGAACATCCCGGATGTGCCCGGCTACTTTGTTGAGCCCACTGTGGTCCGGGACATCGACGACGCCAGCGCTCTGGTGCGGGAGGAGACGTTCGGCCCGGTCCGCTCCATCCTGAGTTACGATGACCTCGAGGATGCTGTCGCGCGGGTCAACGACACCCCGTATGGGTTGGGCAATTCGGTTTGGGGCAGTGATCTGGACCGTGCGGCTGCAGTGGCCGATCGCCTGGAGGGCGGCACCTCCTGGGTTAACACCCACTTCTCACTGGCTCCCGATGTGCCATTTGGCGGTCGTAAGCAGTCAGGTATCGGGGTGGAGTTCGGGATACAGGGCATCATGGAGTTCACTGAGACACATGTCATCAACGTTTCCAAGGGTTGACCGGGGCCAGCTACTAGGTCGACCCGGAACCACTGTCCGTCTGGGAGGTAGCTGCCGTGGACTCTCCAACACCTGGGACCACGGCGGCGAGCCACGCGATACAGGCGAGCGGATACCCTTGAACCTTGGCCTGACGGTGCCCTTTTCCCGCACCACCCGTGGCAGCGCGTCACGACCCCCCCATGCTGAGGTGTTCAGTTCTGGAAAGGGTCTGCAGCAATTCTCCCTAGCACCGACCGGGATCCCACGCTTCATACCTGTTGCTTCACAGCGTGATTGGATCCGACAAAAGCGGGCTGAATTCCGATCGGCGCCGCTGGACTCGACTTTCGCGGTTACGGGGCGGCTGCGCCGAAGTCTAGTTGGTAGCTGCGGATCATGTTGGGGTCGATCGTATCTGGGATAGATTCAGAGAATCGGGTGGCGGGGGTGCGGCGGAGCTTGGCGAGCATGTCTCGAAGGCGGGTTCGGTCTTGCCGGGTATCAGGGTTCGGCGGCGGACGAGGTCGTCCCGGTGGTGGCCAAGGTGGCGTACCAGGCGATGATGACGGTCTGGGCGAGGAACCCGAACGCCACGGCGCGGGGAACCCGATTCCGGTCCTGGCCGACCCCGAGTATTTGTTTTGCGATGGCCTTGGCCGGTTCGATGCTCCTCCGCTGGGCGTGCCCTCGTCGGCCCGAAGGCCGAACAGGATCGGCAGGCACACCGGGTGAGCGTGGAACGGCAGATCCACCACGATCCCGGCTATGATCCAGCGACTGCCGCGGCCGAGTGTAGCCGGTCCCTGGGCGGCGCCGTCGTCGGTCGAGAACACGTGATGGGCTCTCTTCCCCCCAGCGGCGGAAGATATGGTCGTCCACCGCGACGGCGATCGACGCGGCGGTGGGTAACAGCCGTTCGACGATCAACCGCGCGACCGCGAGCCCGAACCGATCCGGATCCCAGACATGATGGGAGAAGAACCGGCACGCCGAGTGGAACGACACCAGCGCTGCCATCCCGAACGCCGCGAGCATGCCCACCACGTCTGGTCTCGGCGAAAGGTAGTCGCATTCGAGCCGCAAGGGATAACCGGCCAACGCCAGGTCGTCGCCGTCGCGGGGGGCGCAGATCACCGCCGATGCGCAGAGGGGAACCTTGCGTGTTTGCGACCGTCCGATCTGCCATGGGTTCGTATCAGAGCGTCAGTTGGGCACCTGCTGGGCAGTGCGGCGATATCGTTGGGGGTGGATCACCGAGAAGGTGAGCGGTGGTGCATTTCTTCGACAGTGGCTCGGATGAGATGAATCGATGTAGTTGATGACCGACGACGATCCCTTCGCGACGCAACGCGACGCGAAGGGTTCGATCACGGCGGAGCTGGCGGCGGACGGATTCGAGGACGCACAAGAGATCGGCCGCGGCGGCTTCGGCGTCGTCTACCGCTGCACCCAGGCGGCGCTCGACCGCACCGTGGCAATCAAGGTCCTCACCGCAGACCTCGACGAGCAGAACCGGGAACGGTTCCTGCGTGAGCAGCGCGCGGCGGGCAGGCTGACCGGACACCCTAATGTCGTCAATGTCCTCCACGTCGGCGTCACCGACACCGGTCGGCCCTACATCGTCATGCCGTACCACGCCCAGAACTCACTCGACGCCCGGATCCGCCGCCACGGACCTCTCTCGCTCGACGAAGCGCTGCGGCTCGGGGTGAAAATGGCCGGCGCCCTCGAGACCGCCCACCGCCTCGGAATCCTCCACCGCGACGTCAAGCCCGGAAACATAATGCTCACCGACTACGGCGAGCCGGCACTGACGGATTTCGGCATCGCCCACATCGCCGGCGGGTTCGAAACCACCGCCGGCGTCGTGACGGGTTCGCCAGCCTTCACCGCCCCCGAGGTAGTGACCGGCGAACCCCCAAGTGCCGCTGCCGATGTTTACGGCCTCGGTGCCACGCTGTTCGCTGCGATGACCGGTCACGCTGCCTTCGAACGCCGCAGCGGGGAGCAGGTGGTAGCCCAGTTCCTGAGGATTACGGCCGAGCCCGTTCCGGACCCACGCAAGCACGGCATTCCCGAGGACGTCAGCATGATCATCGAACATGCCATGTCCGGCACCCCGGCGAGCCGCCAATCCGCCACCGAACTCGGCCAGCAACTCCGAGCATCCCAACTTCTCCATGGTTTCCCGGTCGACGAGATGGCACTGCACACCGATCCGGGAGCCGTGCAACCAGGCACACCACCCGGGCCCTTGCCGTCATCACCCTCACCCCTGGAATCGGGCCCACCAGGTCAGCTTCCGCTTCAGCTGACTAGTTTCGTCGGCCGCCGCACGGAGCTTGCCGAAGCGAAGAACTTGCTATCCGCCTCACGGCTGGTGACGTTGACCGGGATCGGCGGGGTGGGAAAAACGCGCCTCGCGCTGCAGGTTGCCGCCAAGACACAACGCGATTTCCCCGACGGCGTGTGGCTGGTGGAGCTGGGTGACCTGCGTGACGGGTCACTGTTGGAGGGTATGGCGGCGACCGCCCTGGGGTTACGCGATCGTTCGGCCAGGCCCGCACACGACCTGCTCATCGAGTTCATCGCCCCTCGGCAACTGCTGCTCGTGCTGGACAATTGCGAGCAGGTGGTGAATGCGGTGGCGAAATTGTCCGAATCCCTGCTGCGCAGCTGTCCTCAGCTGCGGATACTTGCGACCAGCCGCGAGTCACTCGGTATCGGCGCGGAAGCGGTGCTCTTGGTTCCCCCACTAGCTATACCCGATCCCGATCACCTACCGAGAACAATGCCCCACAACGACGCGGTGGCATTGTTCGCCGAACGGGGCGCTGCCGCCGTGCCCGGGTTCGAGCTCACCGAGGACAACAAGGCCACCATCGCTCGAATCTGCCGGCGACTGGACGGGTTGCCGTTGCCGATCGAGCTGGCTGCCGCCCGGCTGCGGGGACTGACGCCCGAACAAATCCTGGAGCGGTTGACCGACCGCTACGCCCTGCTGACCCGCGGCAGCAGGGACGCACCGTCGCGGCAGCAGACGCTGCGGATGTGTATCGACTGGAGCCACAATCTGTGTACACCGGTGGAACAACGGGTGTGGGCGCAGCTGTCGGTGTTCGCCGGCAGCTGCGAGCTCGGAGCCGCAGAACGGATCTGCGACCGCGACCTGACCGCGGAGGATCTCCTCGATACGGTGACCTCCCTGGTCGACAAGTCGATCCTGATCCGAGAAGAGTCAGGTGGCGCGCTACGCTTCCGCATGCTCGAGACGGTGCGGTACTACGGCCGTGAGAAGGCGCAGAAGGCCGGCGAATTTCCCGAGGTCTGCTTCCGGCATCGTGACTGGTGTGAGCGGATGGCGCTCGATGCGGAGGCCGACTGGATCAGTTCCCGGCAGCTCGAGTGGATCGCCAGACTCGTTCGGGAGCAATCGAACCTGAGGGAAGCTCTGGAATTCTGCGTGTCCGACAGTCCCGAAACCGGAGTCGGGATCGTCGCCGCCCTATTCCCGTACTGGATGTCCGGAGGGTGGTTAAGCGAGGGTCTACGCTGGCTCGATCGCCTCCAGATCCTCCAGATCCTCCAGACTGGCCCGCTCACCGTCGAACGAGCCAAGGCGGTCTACACCGGCTGCGTCATAGCCGGAGTGCAGGGCGACGTTCGAGCGTCGACCGCCCTGGTGGAGAAGGGTCGCGCGCTCGTGGACCGGACTACCGACCCCGGCATACGCGCGCACATCGACCTCGCGGTCGGATACCTGACACTGCTCACAGGGAATCCTTCCGACGGGCATTCACATCTAGCGAATGCAGTCCAGGTGTACACCGCACGGGGCGACCTCCTCTTCCAGGTCCTCGCTCTCATTGGCCTCGGATTGACGCACGACATGCTGAACGACACGGAGCAGGCCATCGAATGCCATGAACGGGTCCTCGCGATTACCGAGGCGCGCGGTGAGTCGATGTATCGGACCTATTCGCTGTGGGCGCTCGCCGTTGCGATATGGCGGCACGGTGACGGCGCACGAGCGGTCCGGCTGCTCGAGCGAGCGCTGCAGGTGTGCCGAAGCGCCAACGACCGACTGAGCGCCAGCATGTGCTTGCGAGCGCTGGCATGGATTGCCGCCGGGGACCGGAACGCCCGACGCGCCGTCGTATTGACAGCAGCCGCGGACAATATGAGCCGGTCGATGGGTAGCGTGACAGTGTTCTTTCACGGCCACCTGGCGCACCAGGACGAGTGCGAAAACGAGACTCGACGAGTGATGAGTGAGCAGACGTTCGCCGCGGCCCGCAGAGAAGGAGAGGCCCTCGGTTTCGATGCCGCCGTCACCTACGCGTTGGGCGAGCAACCACTGCCCACCACGACAGCTACTGCTGGTCCGACTGCGAAACCGACAAAACGCGAGGGTGAAGTCGCCGACCTGATCGCCGAGGGGCTCACCAACAGAGAGATCGCCGCTCGTTTAGCGATCTCGCCACGCACCGCGCAGGGGCACGTCGAACACCTTCTGTCCAAACTGGGATTCAACTCACGTGCACAGATTGCCACGTGGGTGGTCGAATCGCAGAACAAGCGTTCCTGAGACCCACGATCATCGCGGCCGCCCAACAGCTGTTGTATAGACGGCGTCGCCGAAGCCGCTGCGCTGCTGTTCGTCGAGGTCGAGCCCGAAGCACAGGCAGGGTAGATCCACCGCTGGCAGGCCTGACGCAGCCGCCCTACAGCCGCATTCTGCGACAAGGCATCTGCGATCCGATCCGACCCCGGGTGCGGCGACCGTGGTGAAGGCAGAGCCGACATTGGTGAATGCTATCCCGGCCGCCTTCGCCTGCCGGGCCACGTACTCGTGGCCGCCGAGGATGATCTGCGCCCCGAACGGCGGATGACCGACATCTTGATCGTCACATGCCCCCAGGTGGGATCCATGATGTGGAACGAGTAGTAGTTGACGTATTCGCCTCTCCTCTCGATGTTGACGACCCGGCCCGCCGGGCCGCTTCACGTTCCACACCGCCGCCGGCGCCTTGGCCGCCAGGACCTTCGAGTACCCCGGTGCCCACCTCGTGTCCCGGCCGTGAGGTAGATGACGGCGCGCCGCTGGCCGCGCCCCAGGCCTTGACGCGGCGGGCGAACCGGTCGGTCATCCGCAATCAGATGGGTGTTGTCGAGTTCCTCGTGCTAGCGCCAACACCGCACCTAACCCGCCTGGTTTGTGCCCGAGCGGGTAGTAGTCGTTGAGCACAATCCACGCAGTCGTAGCCGCTGAGAAGGAAATCACCGTCGCGCTCGCTGAACTGGTCGCCCATCTACTCAATGTAGAACCACACCATTCACCCGCGCTCGGTGAGCCGAAACTGCCCGAAGGGCCACCGATTCCGGGCGCAGACCCGGACTCGGCGTAGCGAACCTTGGTCGCTAGAAGCTAGTCGTGGGCGATACACGCCCGGGCAACTTTGTCACCGTACTGTTCGACCTGGTCGCTCGGGAGCTTGGAGTCGGTGAGGATCAGGTCGACTTCGTCGATCGCGGCGACTTTGGCGAGGGCGCGGTGGCCGAACTTTGAACTATCCGCGACGACGGCGGTGCGAGTCGCGGCCGTGATGATTGCCCGCTTGAGTGGAACTTCGAGAGTGTTGGTATTGGTAATGCCTGCGATGGGGTCAATGGCGTCGGCTCCGAGAAAGGCCCAATCGGCCGAGTAGTCGGACAGAAAGTCCACCGCGCGTTCACCGACGAGTGTGAAGACGGAGCCGAGTAGCTCGCCACCGGTCACCAGCAGGCGTACCGCGGGGATAGTGGCCACGTACTTTCCGATTCGGAGGTCGTTGGTGATGATCGTCAAATCCGTTTTGTGACGAAGCTCGAGAGCGACCTGGTATGTGGTTGACCCGCTGTCGAGGATGATCGTTTGACCATCCGCCACCTGCTGTGCCGCGCGATGTGCGATCGCGACCTTCTCTGGTCGTCGCTCGGTCTCCTTCACCGCGTACGGAATTTCGGAGGAAGTGCCGACTACGGGCCTCGCCCCTCCGTGGGTCCGTTCGACTTGGCCGGAACGAACCAACGCGTCAAGATCGCGCCGAATCGTAGACCCATCCACGTCGAACTCGCGCGACAAAACCTTGGCCTCGACGTAGCCGTCGACCTGGAGGCGTTGGAGTATCTCACCACGTCTTTCAGTTGCGGACAACAAAAGCACTCCTCAGCACTCGACGTTGTGGACCCAGGGCGGTCTCGGGAGATTCTAGCTTTCGGTGCACGAATATTGACAGTTCGAACACTAGAACGGCATGATTGCGTGCACTTCGTGCGCGAAACCGTGCAGCGTGGATGTCTAGGTCCCGCGCCGTTCGCCAAGCAAATCTCGAGGAGTTCCCGATGCAAATAGGTTTGATAGGTCTGGGGCGGATGGGCGGGAACATGCGAGAGCGCGTTCGGGCTGCGGGTCATGAAGTCGTCGGATTCGATGCCGATCCATCCGTGAGCGACGTCGAATCGTTGGCCGAGTTGGTATTTCACCTCAGCGCCCCGAGATTGGTGTGGGTGATGGTTCCCGCCGGCGACCCGACCCGCACGGTGATCAACGAACTGAGCCAGCTCCTGGCGCCGGGGGATCTCGTGATTGAGGGCGGAAACTCCCGCTTCTCCGACGATGAACTGCACTCCGATGTCCTTCGGGAGCATGGAATCGGCTACCTGGACTGCGGTGTGTCCGGTGGAATATGGGGCTTGAAAGAAGGCTACGGACTGATGGTGGGCGGTGAGGAAGCGGATGTTGCCCGTGCAATGCCGATCTTCGACGCACTCCGACCTCCCGGAAATCGGGATGAGAGTTTCGTTCATGCGGGACCAGTCGGTGCCGGCCACTATGCCAAGATGGTGCACAACGGCATCGAGTACGGCTTGATGCAGGCGTACGCCGAGGGCTATGAGCTCTTGGCCGCCGAACCCAGGATCAGCGCCCCCGACGATGTGATGGGCGCGTGGCAGCAGGGCACTGTCGTGCGTTCCTGGTTGCTCGAACTCCTGGTGACTGCACTCCAGGAGGACCCAGGCTTGAGTTCGATCTCTGGGTACACCGAGGACTCGGGCGAGGGCCGCTGGACCCTCCAAGAGGCCATCGCCCACGCGGTCCCGGTGCCGGTGATCTCAGCTGCCCTCTTCGCGCGATTCTCATCCCGACAGGAGGATTCGCCGACGATGAAGGCGGTGTCGGCGCTGCGGAAGCAGTTCGGGGGACATCAGGTTCGGATCATGGAGGCGATGCAGTGGTGATCAAGTTCGGGTACAAGGCGTCCGCGGAGCAGTTCGGTCCGCGGGAGTTGGTGGAGCTGGGTGTTCTGGCGGAGGCGCACGGGATGGATTCGGCGACGGTGTCGGATCATTTTCAGCCGTGGCGGCACGAGGGCGGTCATGCGCCGTTCTCGCTGGCATGGATGACGGCGGTCGGGGAGCGCACGTCACGGTTGCAGTTGGGGACGTCGGTGATGACGCCGACGTTCCGGTACAACCCGGCGGTGGTGGCGCAGGCGTTCGCGACGATGGGGTGTCTGTATCCGGGGCGGATCATGCTCGGGGTGGGTACCGGTGAGGCGCTCAACGAGATCGCGACAGGCTTTGCTGGGGAGTGGCCGGAGTTCAAGGAGCGGTTCGCCAGGCTGCGGGAGGCCGTCGCCTTGATGCGAGAACTGTGGCTCGGTGACCGGGTGGACTTCGAAGGCAACTATTACAAGACGGTTGGAGCATCGATCTACGACGTGCCCGAGGGTGGGATTCCGGTGTACATCGCGGCCGGTGGTCCGGTGGTGGCCCGGTACGCCGGTCGGAGCGGCGACGGGTTCATCTGCACGTCCGGTAAGGGCATGGAGTTGTACACGGAGAAGTTGATGCCTGCGGTCGCGGAGGGGGCGGAGAAGGCCGACCGTGATGTGGCGGAGATCGACAAGATGATCGAGATCAAGATTTCGTACGACACGGATCCGGAGTTGGCGCTGGAGAACACGCGGTTCTGGGCGCCGTTGTCGTTGACACCGGAGCAGAAGCATTCGATCGACGATCCGATCGAGATGGAGAGGGCGGCGGATGCGTTGCCGATCGAGCAGGTGGCGAAGCGGTGGATCGTGGCGTCGGATCCGGATGAGGCGGTGGCGCAGATCCGCCCGTATCTCGATGCCGGGTTGAACCACCTCGTCTTCCACGCTCCCGGCCACGATCAGAAGCGATTCCTGGAGTTGTTCCAGCGGGACCTGGCCCCCCGGCTGCGAGGGCTCGCATGACACACATCGTTACCGATACCCCGCTGTGGAAGAAACTGTCCGACCACCACTGGGAGGTCGTAGGTACTCACCTACGGGAGCTGTTCGACACCGACCCCGATCGGGGCGTCGATCTCATCGTCACCGCGGCCGATCTCTACATCGACTACAGCAAACATCGTGTCACCCGTGAGACGATGGGCCTGCTCGTTGACCTCGCCCGAGCCGCCGGAGTAGAGCGCCACCGAGAGGCGATGTTCACCGGCGCACATATCAATACCTCCGAGGACCGGGCTGTCCTGCACACCGCTCTCCGCGCGAACCCCGAGCGCGAGCTGATCGTCGACGGGCAGGACGTGGTGGGCGATGTGCACACGGTTCTGCGTCGAATGGGTGAGTTCACCGATCGTGTCCGGTCCGGTGCCTGGCGTGGGGCCACCGGCGAGCGCATCCGAACCGTCGTGAACATCGGAATCGGCGGCTCGGATCTTGGCCCGGCCATGGCCTATCGCGCACTGCGCCACTACGTCGACGGGCCCGAGGTACGGTTCGTCTCCAACATCGACCCCGCCGATCTGCTGTCGAACCTGACCGACCTGGACCCGCGCACCACACTGTTTGTCGTCGTCTCCAAGACATTCTCGACCCTGGAGACGATGACCAACGCATCCGCCGCCCGCCGCTGGATCACCGAGGCACTGGGGGAGCACGCGGTGCCCCGCCATTTCGTTGCGGTCTCCACCGACGAAGAACGGGTCACAGCGTTCGGCATCACCGCCCGCAACATTTTCGGCTTCTGGGAATGGGTGGGCGGACGATACTCGGTCGGGTCCGCCGCCGGGCTCTCGGTGATGATCGCGATCGGACGCGAACGGTTCACCGAGTTCCTCGGCGGAATGCGGGCGATCGACGAACATTTCCGCACCACACCACTGGAATCAAACGCGCCCGTCATCCTCGGCATGCTCGGTGTTTGGTACTCGAGCTTCTTCGGTGCCGACGCGCGCGCCGTACTGCCCTACGCGCACGACCTGGCCAGGTTTCCGGCGTACCTGCAACAACTGACCATGGAGTCGAACGGCAAATCGGTACGAACGGACGGCACCCCGGTCGGTACGTTCACGGGTGAGATCTTCTGGGGAGAACCAGGCACGAACGGGCAACACGCGTTCCATCAGCTCCTGCACCAGGGAACGCACCTGATTCCCGTCGACTTCCTGGGATTCGCGGAGCCGATCGAGGATCTGCCCACCCTCGATGGTATCGGCTCCGTGCACGATGTTTTGACGGCGAACCTGTTCGCGCAGTCGAAGGTTCTAGCCTTCGGAAAGAACGCCGATGAAGTCGCCGCAGACGGGACGCCTTCCGCGCTCGTGCCGCACAAGGTGATGTCCGGTAACAGGCCGTCGACAACGATCCTTGGAGCGAAGCTCACACCGTCGACCCTCGGACAGTTGATCGCCTTGTACGAACATCAGGTCTTCGTACAAGGAATCGTGTGGGGCATTGACTCGTTCGACCAGTGGGGAGTTGAGCTCGGCAAAACATCCGCCCTGGAACTGGGCCCCGCCCTCTGGGACCTAGATGGCGCCGCTTATGTCGGGGATAGTTCCACTACCGGGTTGATTCGTACCTATCGGCTGGCGAGAGGGGAACGCCGTTGTCTGCCTTGAACGTGTGCCTTCCCTCGCCGATCGCCGAGTCCTGGGATTGGCAACTGTCTGCCGCTTGCCGGGACGCCGACCCCGCGGTGTTTTTCCATCCCGATAATGAACGTGGCGAGCCCCGTGCAAGTCGAGTACGTGCAGCCAAACGGATCTGCCTCCGATGCCCCGTGCGCGCCCGGTGCCTCAACTACGCACTCGATTCGAGCGAACGCCACGGAATCTGGGGTGGCTACACCGAGGATGAGCGCAGGACGCTCCAAAAGCGCCGTGAGATGCAAAGTTCCCCAGCTTCCATCCGGCCGGGGCATCAAGACTGCGGCCGGACGTTAGCTGCTCGCGCAATCCAATAGCGACGCGGGCTGTGGTCTGCGAAATGCGTAAACTTAGCTTGTCTGTATACCTCTGCCGTTGCGTCGGGCATTTGTTTGCTGGCGTTGTTCGGCGCCTGACATCGTGACGTTCCTTCCTCAGAGCTTTCGAGACGAAGACAGGCGGTGGCACGTGAGTATCACGTGTGCCCACCCGAACAGTCGGCCGTTGGCGGTCGGCGGTCGGCGGTCGGCGGTCGGCGGTCGGCGGTCGGCGCACAATGAGGCACCAATCCGCGGGTCGACGTAATGCCGTTCCGCGAAGCGTTCTAACGGTGTTTACCGACCCGAGGTCCTTGTTCGAGTAGACCGACGCGCTGCTGTGTTCCGACGGCGGCTCGGTCACCATACTGGTCGAATTGTCACTGGCCGCCCTGGTCGAGTTGTCACTGGCCGCCGAGCATCGGCGCGGTCACCGTGCCCTGTGCGACGCAATCAACTGCGGCCGAGACGATCTCACTCGGCTGCGCCGCAGCTAGACCAGCTGGCGATCCCGCGTGATGGGGCGCCCGGAGCACGAACGGACGTTGACATCAGTGCCCGCCTGATCGTCGCAGATGCCGGTCACTTGCTCGATGGATGGAGGGCTCTTGTTGTGCACTCGCTGACATCGCTATCCATCTCGCATCGGCTCGTGCGACGGCGACATTCGTAAGAATTCGTTGGATCCATGCAATGGCGCGGCGGGGTGTGATCAGAATGGCGCACGCGATCACAGCGTGAAGGATCAGCAACGGCATGTGGAAGAACTCCTGGGTCTGGGGTGACGTACCGGCGGTACATCGGATACTTGATGAATTGGGGATCTGAGCCTGACAAGGCAGACCGCCCCAACCATCTGTTGCCGTCGCAAAAGGCGGCGTAGAGACGCGCACTTACCCAGGGAAGGCCTCGTCATGGGGATACTCCCGTTCGGCTCCGTGGACCGCCTTCACGACATCCCGCCTTAGATTAGAGCGTGTCTCAGGTGGATGCATTGACCTGTAGTGCCCTATGACGCGTGGTAGATGAGCTGTCTCTGCGGCTGGTGCCGGATACGTTGTGGGAGATCGTCGAACCGTTGATCCCACGCTTCGTCGCCCGCCCACAGGGAGGTGGGAGAACCCCGGTCAACGATCCCGCGATCTATACCGCGATCTATACCGCGATCGTGTCCGTTCTGACAGGTGGGTGCGCATGGCGGCACCTGTCGCCTTCGTTCGGAGTGACCGTTCCTACCGCGCACCGCCGGTTCACCGCATGGGGGCCGCCGGGGTGTTCGAGACACTGCATCTGAGGTGCTCGACCGGTTCGAAGGCGCCGGCGAACTGGCTGGTCGGCAGCGATCCTGGACGCGGCGAGCGTCCGAGCGAAAAAGGGCTCGCGGGCCCAGCCCAGTCGATCGAGGCAAGAAGGGATCGAAGATCCACGTTTTGTCCGATTCGAACAGATCCCACTGGTCTCGACATTTCCGGAGCGAACACTTACGACAGCACCCTGCTGCAACCGATGGTCAGCGCGATTCCGGCGGTGAAGTCCAGGCTTGTTCCGCGCCGCCGCAAACCTGCAAAGCTTCGCGCCGACAAGGGCCACGACTACGACATCCACCATCGATGGCTGCGCGGACAGGGCACCCGCGCATAGCCCGACGCGGGATCGAGAGGAACGACCGACTCGGCAGATACAGGTGGAAGATCGAACGCACCATCGCCTTGGCTCCCCGGCTACCGACGCCTGACCATCTGCTACGAACGCCACGGCGAACACTTCGCCGGATTCCTCCACCTCGCCGCCGCACTCACCTGCTTCGAGAAACTCCCCGCATGGAGACAGGCTCTTAGCCGATCCGTCCAGTCCGAAATGGCGCGATAGTCGATCGACACTCACGGCCACGTATCCCCCATCAGGTAGCGCAACGACCTGATCAGGGCTGTGGGGCGTCGTCTGCCGAATTGGCGGAGACCGAAATCAATGATGGTACGCCGGCATCCCTCCAACTGAGAAGCTCGAATTCACGACAGGAAGCAGATCTTTCAGCGGGAATGATGCATCCCCCAACTTTGCGGGGTCCACGACGGCTCTCTTCGTTACGAGCTTTCTCGCCATTGCAAATTCACGAGGATTTGAAACGACGTCGGCTGCGCGAACTTCGTCATTTCTGATATAGAAGACCGAGATACTGCGATCATGTTGCGGGTCTCCGCGCACCACGACTGCGTCACTCGGACTTATTAATCCGACAACTTGCAGCTTCAGTTCGTACTGGTCGGACCAGAACCAGGGTATTGCGTTGTACGGCGCAGGGTTACCGACGAGGGTCTGTGCCAGCGCACGAGCTTGCTCGGTGCTGTTTGGGATCGATTCGAGCCTGCGGGTACCGCCCGACTCTGAGCACGGATAGCGCGCTACATCTCCCACTGCAAAGATCGACGGGTCGCTGGTCTGGAGCAGGGAATCGACGATGATTCCATCGTTGACTTCGACTCCGGCGGCCTCTGCAAGAGCGGTGTTCGGTTGCAGGCCAATTCCGATGAGGCATACGTCAGTTTCGATGATGGTGCCGTCATCAAGCACCACTCTGGACAGTTCTCGATCCGGACTGAAATCGAATCCACTGACCGATCGGCCGGTGTGCAGGGCAACTCCCTCTTCACGGTGAATCCTGTCGAAGAACGAGGACATAACAGGCGACGTCACTCGCGCCAGTAGTCGCTGCTCGCGTTCGATGACCGTCACCGCAACACCCAAGGTTCTGGCCACGGCCGCTACTTCCAAACCGATGTACCCGCCGCCGATCACGGTCAAGCGAGTACCGGATGTCAAATGTGGACGCAATCGCTCTACCTGATCGAGTGCCCGCATGTAGAAGACGTTCGACGAACTGTTCAGGCGCTCATCGGGATATGTCCGCGGGGAGCCTCCGGTGGCCAGCACGAGGGCGTCGTAATCGAGGTGTTCGCTCTCACCGAAGGTGATGCGCTTCCGCTGGCGGTCGATGGACTTGACCCGCGTGCCGAGTTTCACGTCGATGTCAAAGCGTCCGTACATCTCGTCGGACCGAACGAGGAGGTCCGATCTGATCTTATTCCCCAGCAGGTACGCCTTCGACAGGGGCGGGCGGCTGTACGGATATGAATCCTCGTCGCCGATCAACGTGATTCTGCCGGAGAAGGCCTTCTCGCGAAGGTTAGCGGCCAGGTCGCCGCCCGCTTGCCCGGCACCTACGATCACGACATGATCGTTGTCGCTCACTGTGACCACATCCTTTAGCTCGTTGAAGTTGTGCACGGGTTCATTGGCTCGCAGGAATGTGGAGAACGATTCCATCTGTCTCGGCTGTGCATACGAGCTGACAACTCAACCGACTGTATTCGGTGGGCTCTTCTGCCGTTGCTTCGAGCATCGCTATCTCGTCTGCGCACGGCGGCGGGAGCCGGCCCCACCACGTAGGTTCGACGAACACATGGCATGTGGCGCATGACAGGTCACCACCGCATTCTCCAACGACGCCGTTGACTAGATTGTCCGTGGCGGCATGCATCACTGAAGTGCCGACAGGCACCTGCACCTCGCTCCGCTTTCCCTCGGTGCTGACGAAGGCCACCTTCGAGACGACAGCCACGTATCGTTCCTCATGATCGTTGGGGGTAGTGGTCGAACCCGAATTGATATGCTCCATCGGCCTGTAACCTGCTGCGCCACGCATTAGCCGACCGCCACGGTCACTGGGAGTGCAAGCAGCTGGTTCACCAAACCGCTGGCGCCGCGCTGTGCGTCACCGTCCATTTCGATGGCGATATTGCGCACGTGCAACTCCTCGAGCAGGATCCGCAATTCGAGTTTTGCGAGCATATGTCCTATGCACCGATGCGCACCCGCACCGAATGTCAGGCCTGCGCCCCCGGTACCGGCGAGCGGTTTCGGATCCTCGCGGAACGGATTGAACTCGTTCGGATTTGGAAACGCTGCGGGATCGCGGTTCGCGGCTGAAAACACGACCAGAAGCGTGTCACCTTTCTTGATAGCCTGATCGCGGAATTCGGTGTCTTGTGTAGCGGTGCGCGCGAACCTCATCGCAGGAGTGATGTATCTCAGGAACTCGTCGACAAGTGCCGCTGACTTGCCTTCATCGAGGGCACGGGTGGTCGCAGCCCTGATCGCAGGCTCGGTGGCTAGGAGATGTCCGATGTGCGAGATTGTCGTATGCGTCGTCTCGAAGCCTGCAGCGAACAACGATGCCGTGTACAGCTGATACTCGACGAGGTCGATCTCACCGCTTTCCAGCGACTGCGCGAGTACGGTCGTCATGTCGTCTGCCGGATTGCGTAATTTCTCTTCCCCGAGGCGGGTCATGAACTCACCAATTTTCATGAACTCTCGAGTCAAACTCGCACCGCCATCGTTGACGGTCTGGCTCTCAAAGAGAGCATTCGTCGCCTCGACGATATAGCCGCGGTGCTCAAGCGGAATCCCGAGGATCTGGGCGATTACCCGGGAGGGTACCAAGCGAGAGACTTCATAGACCCAGTCGAATCGCTCCAGGGGCAATGCATCATCAAGCGTTTCGACGACCACGTCACGGATCCATGACTCGAAGTTTGCCACAATGCGGGGACCGAAGGATTTGGCCGCCGCTCGGCGTACGCGGCTGTGCTCGGGCGGGTCCATCAACAGAATGTGTTTGGTCATCGGGCCGTCACCCGTCGGATTCGGCAACGGGTATATTGATCCCTGCACTGAGCTGAACCGAGCTGGGTCTTGGAGTATCTCGACCACCTCGTCATAGCGTGTGACCACCCAGAAACCTCCATTCAGCGTGCCCGATTCGGCCGGATGCCAGGGAAGACCGGGCAGTGAGCGCAGCTGGTCATAGGCCTCATACGGTATGCCTTCTTTGAACGTCTCAGGATCGGAGAGATCCGGAATCCCTTGCAGTTCAGTCCTGACTGTCATTTCAATCCTTGCTGTCGGTGTTGCTGTTCGAGATGGGCTTTGGAAAGTAACTCAGGAATATGTGCCATGCCCCGATCTGAACAAGCAACGACTGCGACGTAGCTGTTAGGGAGGCAGCAGCAACAGCTTTGTCGGCCAGTCCGAGTCACCCAGGTATCCCCGTCAAGTAGGTTCCCGCTGGGTTTCGAGGTCAGACAGACGCTTCATATTCGAACTCTGATCTATACGATTGAACGCCGATCAGTTCTGAACGGCAGCAACTACGGTAAACCCCATCAAGGTGTCTCGAATGCTTCATTCTGAGACACCGGTAACCGGTAGAGTGCCTTGACAGCGTGGCGACAGAGACTCCCGACTCTCAGATGAGTCCGGACCGGCGACGTCGACGGTATTGAGGCTGCCCCAATGGTCAGCCTGGAGTGCTGGTCGTCGGTGCGCGGGGCCGAGCCGAGGCGGTCCACCACTGGCGTAGGTTCGCACTGTTGTAGGTGCACAACCGGATCCGGGTGGGCAGCAGATTGTCCCAATAGTCGCCCCGCCGCGTTCACCCGCGCCCGCATGGGCTTGGAGCGGGCTATGATCCGACGACCAACACAGGGGCGAGTTCCCGCACCCCGTAAGCCATTTGCTCAAACACAAGGAATTGAGATATGAACGCCAGCCAGATCTCTGTATTCGGAGCAGGAATCATGGGCCGCGGCATCGCCGTAGTCCTCGCCGATGCCGGCCACCGCGTGTCGCTGTACGACGCCCGAGCCGATGTCGCGCGCGAAGCCGCCGCCGCCCACCCCAACATCGAGGCCAGCGACACCATCGAGGCCGCAGTCGAGGGCAGCAGCCTGCTGTTCGAGGCGGTCGTGGAGAACCTGGAGGTCAAGCGGGACCTGTTCGCGGAGATCGAGAGATTCAGTGAGAGCACCCCGATCGCCTCTAACACCTCGACCTTCACTCCCAGCGAGCTCGCCAAGAATCTTTGTGAGCCCGGCCGCCTGGTCATCGCGCACTTTTTCAACCCGGCCGAGGTCGTGCCCCTCGTCGAGGTGGTGCCCTCGCCCGACACCCGGCCCGATGTCGTGTCGGCCGTGACCTCGGCGCTGGTGGCGGCAGGGAAGACGGTCGTGCCGTTGAACCGGGAAGCTCCCGGCTTCGTGGCCAACCGGCTTCAGGCTGCGCTCGTGCGCGAGGCGATGGCCCTCGTACGCGCCAATGTCGCCACCGCAGAGATGATCGACGCCGTCGTCACCAGCAGCCTCGGCCCACGTTGGGCGGCCGCAGGCCCGTTCAAGGTCATGGACCTCGGCGGCCTCGACACATGGAAAGCGCTCTGCGCGAAGCTCTTTCCCGACTTGTCCTGCGAGATCTCGACACCGAGCGAGCTGATTGCCGCGGTCGAGGACGGACGCCTGGGCGCGAAGAGCGGAACCGGCTTCTACACCCACACACCCGACGAGATCACCGAAGTGCTCACGAAGATCCACCGGTCCTTCGGGACAGCGGCGATGTCGACGCCCGCCTGAAAACCACCCCGCGCGGCGAGAAGGCCGCACCAGCCTTGACACCGAGCCCAGGAAGTTCTCTTGGCCCTGACGCAGACCCGAGCATTCCCGGATACATCTCTGTCGACGTTCGCTGTCGGCGGTGACGAAGATGAGGACGTCGCCACGGTTGAGGCGGGCACGTCGGTCGTCGAGGTGGAACCATTCGAACTGATATGTTGCCGCCGGTCCCCGGTGGTGGCGCCGGGTCGGTGCGCCTGGGTGGCGGACCATGCCGGTTTCTCGGTTGTGCTGGTTTCGTATTCGACAATGTGCCGCAGAAACATTCGGGTGATCTCGGCGGGCAGGAAGCCGGGGTCGGCTTGCTCGCGGCCGCTGACCCCGGGGATCGGCACCGCCCGCCCGATCTGCCACTGCGCGGTGGCGTTTGTCGAGGAACGCGTGGTCGACCTCGGTGATCTCCTCGGCGCCGTCGATGAACGCCCGCGCGGTATGGAGTTCGAATATGTCTTCTGCCTCTCTTGATGGCACATTGAATCGGAATGGGGGCGTGTCGTCACCGCAGGCCAAGGCGCTTTTTCGGACCGAGCGGTGGCGGTTCGATGATGGACCTACTCGTTGGAGGCCTCGGGTTCGGCGGCGGGGCCGGCCGAGACGCACCACCTCGGTACCACCGGCAGGCGGCTCGGTGGTCGGGTCGAGCAGGACCGTGCGGCGGCCGGCGAAAGCGCCACCCGCCGAGTCCTGGCGCGAAAATCAGCTTCCTAGCTCGTGCGGCGCCGGTCTCGGTGGTGGGCGTCGTGGCGGTCAGCCCTGGGTCTTCATCGTCGCTGCCACCCTGTCCGCGCACGGCCCCGACCCCGCCCGCACCGTCCTGTCACGCTCGAAGTAGTCGGCGTCACCGGAATGTTAGCGGGACTGAACTGCGGACATGGCATGTCCCCCAAGGCAGTGACGTGGGCTACGCGAAGCTGTCTGGGCGACCGCTCAGGGACGGATTTAGGTCGATGCCGCGCGGAGAATGGAAGCAGGCGTCTCGGAGTCGGAGAATGCCTCGTCCACCACGCGTAGCGCGGGGACGACGACCGTTGCCTCGATATGGTCGATGTGTCCGCACGTCCACCCGGTAATTCCCTCCGGACCCTCGGATTCCGGTCCGAAGAACCGGTCGATACCTGCATCGCTGTAGCCCCAGTCGATGAGTTCGTTCCGCGTGCACCATCCATCGCGAAGCTCGGTGACAGTAATCAGGTACGTGGTGGTGCCGCCGCCACGTTCCCGTTCTCGTCGAACGCGCCGCCGCTGTTTCTAGCGAAAAGTCCCGAGACCTTGTCGCGGATTTCGTCCTCAGTTGCCAGCCGTTGATACACGTACCACTCGCCTTTCTAGCGTTATCGCAAGAGGTAGCTATAGTCGGATCACTGAAGATGCACAGGATGAGCCGGAGGCAGTCACCCCTACTCGGGGTTGGTGTCTCCGGTTTCCTTTTTCGCGCGGAGCTCCGCGCCCAGGCGTAGTTTCAGCTCCCGCCGGGCACGCTGCTTCGGGGTCTCCTCCGGCTCGGGCTCATCGTCGACCGGACGGAACGTCGCCCTCCCCAGCTTGATGTCCGGATGGACCACCAGCTCGGGGCGACCCTTGTCGTCGGTGAACAGTCCCATCCGCATTCCCTCATTCCTCAGTGATGTCCCGCAGCTGCACGATCATCCGCCGGCCGATACTGCCGTCAGGGCGACGGTATCGCCCCTCCCCGGCCGAGACCACCTCGAACCGCATCCCTCTCGGCAGCAGGTGCGCGGTGTCGTCGACCGTGTCCGAGCGGCCCAGATACATACCCCTGCCGGTTTCGACCTCGAACACCACATCCCGATCGCCCAGCGTTCCATCGAGTTCGTGAGCGGCGTGAGTGGCCATCGTGTGCCGGTCGAAATCCAGGCGGGATCCCGGATGCAGGGTCGCGGGTAGGTTGGCCGCCTCCTGCGGCACCGCGTGCGGGAGGGTCACCGCGCAGTACAGGATGTGGCCGCGGTCATTGAACCGTTCGGCGGTCTGAATGGCCCGGTCCACGCGCTGGACCTGGGACCGCATCTTCTCGTCGAGTTGCTGCGCGTCACCGCGAGCCTTCGACAACGCCTCACCGACCGTCTTCCACCGGTCCGGGTCGCTGACCAGGGTCTGTACGGCGGTGTATCCGACCTTCGGCAACTGCGACTGCGCCCTGTGCTTGTTTACCGACCGCACCTTGCGCTGGCGTGAACTCGGCAGCTGGCGAATCGAATCCGGAACCGGCAGCTCCCGGCGTTTACGTTCGGAGACCTCGGGGACGGTCGCACGGGGGAAGGCACGCTCGAGGTCCTTACGGGCCCGGGTGAACGCGGCATCCTCGACCATTCGGTCCAGCTGCCGAGCCCCCTCCCGCTCCTGGGCGCGGTCGTCGTAGGTGACGGCCGGCCGATAGCCGGCCGACTTCGACGCGGGCGTCGTACTGGTGCCGGCCTCTGGGTCCAGGCGGGCCGTTGGCGCATCTGGGCTGAGGTTGTACGCCACCAGATCTCCTCCCGCTGCGTCGAACACGCCCTAGATATGACGAAGCGTGGCAGGCATTATGTCCCAATTGACGGCCTGCCACACTCGGACCCAACCCTGGAGGGGTGGGTCAACCGCGGGGGCGGAATGTACCGGTGACCAAACCAGCGACTCGCTCCCACGCGCACCATCGGCGGTTCCGCCGAACGCTCGCCAGCATACCTAGACCACCCGAAACCCACGGACTCAACCGCGGGCTCGATACCTGCGTACCTGCTCGCGCTAGATTTCGATCTCTACTGGCACTCCGATCGCTTGGGCAACCGGAGTCCAGATGTCCACATCCTGGCCCGGGGTCTCGATGGACACAATGAGGGAATAGCGTGCCCCATCAGAACTTCGGTCCTTCCCAGCGTTTTCTTTCCACCATCCCGTCACCGGATACACGGCAAGTACACCGCGCTGTGCCAGATCCGCCGCACTTCCGTTCCAGATGTCACTGTGCAGCGAACCTGGGGCTTGCTGTTGCCTACTCCCGAAGAACCACTCGCCAGTGTCTTCCGCTGATAGAGGACGCGTCTCGTCTTCCGCCAACGCCTTCTGGTTGATGCGCTTCTGGAAATCCGCTGTGCTCTCCGTGGCTCGCCGAATGTCGAACCGAAGACCATGCGATGCATAGCTGTACCGTCGGTTCCACCCCCGGCGGCCCGGGTTGGGTTCGATGAAGTACGACAGCGTCACGCGCAGTTTGACCGGAGCGTCACCCAGGTCCGCAAGGATGTCGGCAGGCCAAGGCAGTTCGTGATAGTGGATTTCACGCATCTTCCCGCTGAGGAACGGGTGGATGGTGCCCTCCGAGATCAGGGTCAGTGCGTCAGTTGCGCTGCGAGTAGCCCTTTTCAGGTCAGGAACGCCCATCCCATAGCGGCGTAGCAGTGCAACTCTCGCACCCTTCTTGTTGTCTTTGGCGAATTGCGCGTTCATTGCTTGTGTCCACTCTGCCGAGTGCACAATGAGCGCTCTGATCGTTTCCGGCCACAAGGACGGATACTGCGCGGTGATCTGCGCTGCCATTGCAGCCGCTTGCGCTGTCGCAGCACTGGTTGCGTGTGTGGTGGTAAACGGGCGGCTGGGCATCCCGGGGATTATCGGCGCCTTCGTGGTAAGCAGTTGCAGGTTTGGTGGCGCGTCGAACTCGGTTCCCTCGGGTGACCGGGCAACGTTTCCACCCTCGAGGACTACATCCGGCTTGATCGGCCACTGCTTACCAAAGGCCACTGAGGTGCGGCTTACGGGAGATAGCTCACCTCTGGATGCGACGGGACTCCAGCCGTCGAATTCGTTCGGGGCGCCGCTCATTGTGTCGAGCCGGGTGTATGCGCCGATGGTGAGCACGTTCCATGCCTGAGCAGGATCCTCGACGGGCTCGATATCGCTCCGGGTCAAATGGTCGTCTTGCCAGCTGTCCTTCCGGACGTTTCCGGCCGAAACACAGAACAGCCTGGGGTTCGGATCGTCGGTCTGCTTGAGGAAAGTGAGTTCCCCCTTCTCGAAGGCAACGCGACGACCGACAGCCAAAGCGTCGAGCGTTGCCGACCACGAAGACGGCTGCCCGAACATCAGCAAGCGTGAGCCGGGAGGCGGCGTGGTCTGCCAGCGAGCTGTCACAGCCAATGAGTAGACGCGGCGCCGGTTCGGCTGTTCGATTTCGACGTAGCTGAGAGCATCAGCGGTGACCGCACCAAACAATTCCGGCTCGCTCGAATCAGATTCGCTCTCGTCGCGCTCATCGCTCATCGGTGGTTTGGGTGGTGGCAAGATCTTCGCCGACTCGAGACGGTGGGTTAGCCGGATCGTTTCAGAACCGGCTACCGCTTGTCCGACGTCACCGAACAGGGCCAAGCCTGCCATCTCGGTCCCGTGACCCCAGGTGTCGTGGCGGGGCCACGTCGGGTCGGCGACCTGGCAGTCGCGTGCGTCCAGCGAGGTCTTCAGCAGTGGGTGTTCCCAGTAGACCCCGCTATCGACGACGCACACAGCCGGCGATCTGTCGTCCGCCGCCTCTATCCGGTCGAGTAGCTCGTCCGTCCACTCCCGCTGTTCGACGGCATCGCTGGCGGCGAGAAAGTCGGTGGGGTCGTGTGGTCGTCGTAGCTCGGCGAGATCGTCGAGGATGTCGACAGAGGTGGCAAGTTGTTCGACCGTCCCGTGCAAGAGAATGACGGATCGCTCACCAAACCCGAGCGTCTGCCTTCCAACTCGCATTCCGGTTGCCTCGGCGTAGGCGCGCAGTCGCGTGACTTCCTGCCCATCACGACGGCGCAGCCAGACCTCCCACCACACCGATTGCTGTGGATCCGGGAACTCTTGCGGAGGATCTGTCCACAGACTTTCGATCGATGCTGCCCGAATCTCTTGGATTCGATCGATGGCCGGACTGTTCTTCGGCTTCTTCTCACCCGCCGATTCGAGATAAGCGGAGACACGGTCGAGGAAGTACTTCATGGTGCCATCGGGCACGAACACTGTTGCCCGCTCGACGACTTGGCCACTGCTGTCCAATCCCTCTTGGACCGACCGCAGCTCCGGATGAACCTTCCCTTGCCGAGGGTCGAGAGTGTGCAGTGCCAACTCGATTCCGGGGAAGCTCTCGAAAACGACGTACGTTCCCTCCACAGCCCCGTCGACAGTGACGTCGATATTCTGGCGGCGGGCCCGCGCGTCCGCCTCGACTTGCCGCAGGTCGCCACGAAGCTTCGTGCCGTGTGCTACTCGGTCAGGTGGTGGCGCGAGCGCCGGGGTGTCCATGTCACGTGACGGCGGACGGTACTCCGCTGCGCGTGCGGTGGAAATGAACAAGTGCGGCTTGTCGCGCTCTGCCATGTCATCCTTAGATTAAGTTAGCTCACATGCCCGCGGCGCTCGCGAAGCGCCAACCGCAGACTTGCGGTAGTCACCTGCTTGGCGCCCGAGAGAATCACTTCCTTAGCGGCCAAATCGCTTGCGATGGCTATCTCGCCGTGGCTGAGTCCCTCAGTATCTGCAGCGAGTTTAGACCATTCCAGTCGACCCACCGGCACATTAGCCAGCCGGTTGCGGATCACCTGGCGCGCAATGTCAGGCGATGGCAAGGGATAATCGATCACCGTGTCGAAGCGACGGAACATCGCCCGGTCCAAGAGCTGCGGGTGATTCGTCGCGGCGACGACCAGGCTGTCTGATTGATCCATCTCGAGAAACTGCAGGAACGAGTTGAGTACCCGCCGGATCTCGCCGACGTCGTTTGCCGAGCCCCGCTCACCAGCGAGCGCGTCGATCTCATCGAAGAGATACACCCCACGGGTTTCCGACAGCGCGTCGAAGATCAGCCTCAACTTAGCAGCCGTCTCGCCCATGAATTTGGTGATCAGGCCGTCGAGACGTACCTGGAACAGTGGCAATCTCAACTCGCCCGCCAGCACGTGCGCGGACATCGTCTTCCCAGTCCCGGGAGGACCAGTCAACAAGAGTCGCCGCATCGGCAGATAGCCGTGTGACCGCAAGCGGTCGCCTTGCCGCTGCTCCAGCAGGACCCGCTCGAGGCGAGTCCGCACCGACTGTTCCAAGACGAGATCCGACAGTACCAAGTCCGGGTAGGAGACGCTGAGCAACTGTGCGAGTTCACCGCGCGGCTGAGCAACCGATACGACCGGGGTCACCCTCCGGTGACTCTCCTGGACACGCAGACCGTCCACGAGATCGCGCAGATCTTGCGCGAAGCGATTCTGCCCATTGCGGGCGGCGCCGGCCGCAACTTGGAGCGCAACGGTATAGAACCGAGAGTTGTCCCCTTCTGCATGGCTCTTCACGAGCGCCTTCACCTGATCAGCGGTTGCCACCAGTCACCTCCTTTCGCTCGGCTCGTGTCTGCCTGATTATTGCAGGAGCGACCCACAAGGTTTCACGCGCTCGGCAACATAAGTGCAGCTAGGGAAAGCAGCCGGAGATCCCTCGCAGCCGAAGCGATGCGAGACCCCAGATTGGACACGCCGTGCGTGGGTCTTGAGATGACCTGGTCAACTCGCGGCCGCCCCCTTTGCCCGGTCTGTTCAGAATTTAAGATTCGCTGTTCCACCATGACACGTCGGCCCCAAGCGGGTCGGCAATTGCCTCGTCCGCCGGTTCGGCGATTGCCTCTTCCGCAACGAGCTTCAGATAGGCCATGTAGTCGCCGAGCGTGCGCATGCCGAAGAGCTTGTCGTCGGGAATCGTGACCCCGAACGCGTCCTCTATTTGCGCGGCAATCTCGACCATTGTTGACATGTCCTCAATGCCGAGGTGCTCCACCAACGAGGTCTGCGGGGTGAGATGGGACCGCTCGATGCCAGTCACCGCCACGATGATCTCAGCCACAGCGGAGAAGGCCACAACCTCCCGCGAGCCAGGACTACGTTGCACAGGAGACCGCGGTGGACGGCTGGCTGCCCCCGACAACAGTTCACGGACCTGCTGGTCGAAGAGGTGATCGGCCGAGCAGTCCTCCGAGGTCTGCTTCTCGTCTTCCTCTGCCAAACGACGGGCGAGCCGCTCGGCACGCAACCTGGGGATCCGGCTACGCAGAGCACGGGCTTCGGGCGTCCCCAGCGGAGATTCCTCAATCAGGCGACGAAACTCTTCCAACCCCTTAGCGTCGGGATCGTTGTATTCAGTCATTGCTGTTCCCCTCCGTCCGGGAGGCTCTGCGGCGGATACGGCGCAGAGTGTTGCGGACCGATTCCTCGGTCTGGTCGCCTAGGGCATCCGCGATCTCTTTGAACGTCAAGCCGTCGGCGCGGAGCCTGACTATCTTCATTTCACGTTCGCCGTGAACGCACTTAAAAGCACGGGCGAGTTCGTCGCGATTCATCACCGTGTGTTCAGGGTCGGGTTCGGCGGGTCTTCTTAGTGGGTGGGGATTGTGTTCGGTATGGCGTTGAATAACCTCGGGCTCGAAGCTGCACTCGGAGTGGCGCCATTTCCCCTGGTCTCGCTGCCACCTTCTGAATTCGTTGCTGAACACCAGTAGGCAGGTCGTCGTGAAGTATGACGTGATGTCGGCGCCGCCGTCCTCTCGCCATCCCGTGCCGTTGCGGCACCGTTGCTGAAACAGCTTCAAGGCGGCGAATACCACGCCGTGGGCGAGATCACCGCGCTGATGTTCGTCTGTGCGCAACAGTTGCCGCTCGGCGCTGGTCGCAGGAACTCCGCGCCCTAGCTGGTGGGCCTCTTTGTAGATCTGCCCTGACTTGATCCATTTGTTGAGTAATCCGAGCGCGTACCGCGAAAGCTCGATGACCAGTTCGTCCCATCGTGGGCCGCGGAACCCGTCGGCCTTGACGATGTCGAACACCTTGATCGCCCCCTGGTTTCGACGCTGTTCATCATTGTCTGCCAGGTTCGCGTCGTCAGCGGGGAATTCGGGGGGTATGTCGAGCGGCGCGGTCACGGCCTCCACGGAAGGGTGAGGGCCTTCCGAGGTTGCCGCTGGTCTCGTGGAAGCGGGCCCGCCCTGATCGCAGTCGTTGACGAGATGGTTCCGGAGGTCGCCGGTATCGACCGGGTTGTCGTCCTCCCTCCTGCCCTCCGCGTCGTCGTCGTGGAATGAGCTCACATCGTGCAGGGTTCGGGGCGGCCAGCCATCATCGGCCTCGTCTCCGTTGGACCAGTCCAAACTCGCGTTCGTCAACTAGCCCACCTCCTTCTGGCATCCAGATATGGGGGTTATATGTGCGCTCACCCCGCGTCGAGACCACCGCCTATATGTGATTTACATCACACCCTCTTGGTTGGGTTCAACTATTGCCGATCGGACATATCACTCCTGGTAGACGGGCAGTTCCGCCCGTCGAATCGAGCAGGAGGGGATCTCATGACCGAGTTACGAGGACAGACCCAAGGCAATGGGGCAACTCCGGAAGGCTCGACGACTAAGCGTTGGATGGGACGGGTGACCGCGCGGGTGGTCGCGGCGATCGTCATCGGGATGGTGTCCCCGCACCTCCCGACGATCGGCTCTACCGCACCGCCCGATGAGACTCCGCGCCACGGGGTCGCCGTCGTCTGCATCATGGACGACGGCAGTTGATCCGTCGGACTGGGACTTCGGAGTCCACATCTACCCTCTTTGCCGAAGTGGGGCCACCGGGAAGATTTTCCTGGTGGCCCCAACTGATGTGTAAAGGTTGAAACGGCACGGATCGAGGCGAGTGCAAGGCACCTCGACGCCACAGCCAAAGGAGCCACATCACGCCGCCGGCACATGAGCCCTCCCGGCCTATCTGGCAGATCCCCCATCGCGGCGGCAATCTTCCCAGTACCACCACCACATGGCATCGGCGCTAATACCCGGGCTCTGCACGGGCGGAATCATGTCGGATCCCACGGCGATCGTTCGAGACTGTTGCGCTCATCGAGAACCTGGTCGACGGCCGTGGTCGGGATACGGAAGCCTTCGCCCTCCGAAGCCCGGAGACGGTCACGTACGTAGGCGAGCATGGCGAGTTCACGTTCGAGGTCTGCTGTGGTTCGGTCGCTCACGGTCTCATCCTGCCCGGGGGTGAGCGGTGATCCGAACTGTGCCGCCCGGCGACGTCGAGACGAAGGCCGGCGGTGTGCATGTTCGGCCAAAAATCCTTCAGCGGACATGTCGTCTCCGCTGGTAAATGGAACATTTAGCCGGTCCGGGCCTCGGCGGTGCGACTCCCGGTCGCCCTGCCGCGGGGCCTCGGCGACCCCGTACCCTTGCCCTCATGTCTGGACTCGGAAAACCCCAGCGCCGACGAGGTGCTGCCGTCTCTGGCCACCGTCGACGTCTCAGCGGATCCGCACCTCATCACGGTGGCGGCGCGCACCGGAACGCCACACCTCCGTCGCAGCGTTCGACGTTGCGGCCGAGGAGTGGTTTCCCGCGGCGGCCGGGTTCGCCGTCACGGTCATCGTGCGCACACCGTCGACGCGGCGACGGGCCGGCCACGCTATCTGCCGCCGGCGGAGCCCGCCGAGTGGGCGCGCGCGATCTTCTCGACCGTCGAGGGCGCGCACGGGTACTTCCTCGGCGCCGTCGACCCAGGCACCAGCGTCCATCGACGCGGGCAGCTCGCATATCGCCTCTATCTCGACACCGACCGCCGGGCGATTCCCGTTCCTCGGCAGGTGGTCACCTGCCCGCATTACCTACTATCGGCCATCGACGGCAGAGCCGAGATCACCATTCCCACGACGGCCTGACCCGACAGGCTGGCCGGGAGCCGGACCACAGTCTGCGGGCGCTGCTTCCTCTGGTGTCCGATCTGCACCCCCTCCAAAGGGTGCGACCTTGAAATCACGTCGCTGTTGCTCACTCATGTGGTTCCTCCATCCGTCTCGATCCGATCCCCTGCGACAGACAGTCAGTCGCCGCTGCCCCACAAAATCAAGGACGACGCCCGGGGGCGGAATCGAGACGGTTGATCCACCCGGGGACCTACGGCACGTGGATACACCTGTGCCACAAGCTCATTGCCACTTCTGAAGCCGACCACGACAGACCTCAGGAATCTCCCGGGTGGGAGCGCGGCGACAAGACTACCAGCGCACCGAAGCTCGGGGCAGGGGACGTGTCATATTCGCCGCTCATCACCGCTTTTCGCAGAGAACCGGCGGCGCAATTGGCCGCATGGTCAGCACCGTACGATCCGAGCCCTAGCCAATAGCGCTACAGCGCATCACGCCCGCGCTACCGTTCGACGTATGGGGACGACATTTCACGGGCCGGGTCCCTGGCCGCACATCACCCGCGCCATTCGAGTGAGGGGGCCACGCCACGCCGCGATCGCCTATCTCGGCGAGGACGCGCCGACGCTGCTGCCGTTGCGGGCCGGCGATCTCCTCGTCGTGAACGCCTCCCGAGCGGCGGTGCGCGCGCATGTGACCTCGCCGATTGCGCTTGCGTACTACGTCGAGGCCGGGGTCCGGGTCCTGTCGTCGCCGAACCTGCACGCCAACGTGATCGCCACCAGTCGGCGGGCGGTCATCGGCTCCGCGAATGCCTCCCACAGCTCGACGATCGCCGATGAGGCCGTCGTCATCACCGACGACCCGGAGGTCGTGGCCGCCGCCTGGACGTTCATCGACGGTATCGAGGAGATCACCGAGGTTGATCAGGCGTTTCTCGACAACGCCAGCACCGCATGGCAGATCGGTCGGTCGGTGCCGATCCCCGGGGTCGGTGGCCGGGTGCGCGCCGAACTGGATTTCCTTCCTGCACGGGTGACCCGGATGTTCCTGCGGCACATCGTCGAGTACGAACCCAGCGTCACCGAGCAACAGACCTGGGACACCCAGGCGCGCCGGCATCACACCGCCACCGCGGGGCCGGCAGCGACATATCAGCTCGAATGGTTCCGCCTCGACGACCGGCGCGCCCGCCTCAGGCGTGGCGATGTCCTCATTTTCGTCACCGACGACAATGACTGGATTTACCCGCCGGCAGTCGTGGACTCAGACGCCATCGCGATTCCGCACACGCACAGGGCCTTCGGCCACCTCTTGCTCGTTCGGGCGGATCTGCAGCCGGTCTCGGTTGCGGACGCCGAACAACAGCTCGCCGATTTCGGGCACCCCAATCCCCGGCTGACCACAGATCACCGGATCATCTCCGCCAGCCTGCGTGCCGCGCTACTCCGACTCTGGAACCTCTGACCTGGATCCGCTGACCCAGCGGCGGATCGGACCATTGAGGACCTGACTTTCAGCTGGCGCGACTACTGTCCGGCTGAGCGACACGCCCGAGCGCGTGCGGGGGTCCTTGGAGAAACCATCACCTGGCGGATTCACTGTCTTCGCGCCAAGCACCGCGCAACTGTCCGACTGAGAAGCTCGTAACAAGAGTGAGCAGGAGTGAAATGCCCGAGCAGTCGTGGATCGCTGCCCAAGAACTGTACGACCAGGGATATACGGTCGATGGAGCACGTCAGCTCTTCGGGGAGCCAAAGACAGGCCCCGACGGAACCCTCGGTTGGGAAGACGATTGGATCGACCGCGCAGAAGGAAGGGCCCTCATCCCTGTACTGCCCTTCCTTATCGAACGTCTGCGCGGACATTCCGAGGTGGGAGAGGCTGCTGGTGAGCTGGTCAGGCTCTACGAGGAGCTCAATCGTCGAGTAGGAAATGATGGTGCTCCCGATCCGCTCCATCACCATGAAATCTCCGAAGATGAGCTGGTAGAGCTGGGAAATGACCGCGACGCCCTCAAGGCGATCTACGGGTCGCCGCACCGTTGGACACAAGAGCCTGTGGTCGAGGGCAATTCGGTTCCGTTCATTTCGCAGGAACGAAGCCGGTTCGGAGATGGTGCGCGATTGGTCGGAAGGCGGAATCTCCGGTGGTGGCTCAAGAGTGCAGTCGGCGAAGTGGCGAACAAGCAGAGCGAGAACGCCTGACTAGAGAGCTTCCCTGTGCCAATAGCCGGGCCCGGACTGCGGTCGATGGGGACGTGTCGTCTCCCCAGGTGAATGAGCCGATCCGGCTTACCAGTCCGATGCGCTGGAGGTGATCTCTCGGGCGCGGTGGGACCAGTCCGGGTCGCGTACCAGAGCGGTGATGGCGGTGGCCATCTGCTCGGTGTTGCCGTCGATGCCGAGCCGGCGGAGCGTGCGGGCGATGCGCGCGGGGTGGGCCGGCCACCGACCACCGGTGGTTTCGACCAGGGCAGCGAGGACGGTGGCCGCCTCGGTGTCGCTGAGTTCCACCGGCTCACCGGTCATGCCTCGTAACCCGCGGCTGCCGGTGGTCAGCCAATGCGCGCTCGCCGCTCGGCGCACCGAGGCCCGGTACCAGGGATTACGCAGCGATCGCATCAACGCTCCTTCGCGTTCAGTGGGCGTCCTGGAACGCCTGCTCCACCTCGGCGGGAATGCGCCCGCGCGAGGAGATTTCATAGCCCTGTTCGGCCGCCCAGGCGCGGATCTCCTTGGAGTTCCCCCGCCGCGGCGGGGCGTCCGGGGCGACGGGCCGATTCGAGCGTCGTTTCCGGCCACCGACCCGGGTGGCGTGCTCGATGAAGAATCCGATCTGCTTGTGAAACTTGCTGGCGTGCTTGCCTTTCAAATCAATTTCGTAGTCCACCCCGTTGACGGAAAAGGTGATGCTCTCCCCGTCCTCACCGAAGACGGTTCCGTCGATGTCGTCGACCAGTTCGACAACTACCTTGCGCGCCACAGTTCCCCGATCTCTCACATTGCCTGATACAGCAGGCAGAACCCTACTGGCGGCGGCGGCCGATCAGGGCAACCGACCCCGGGGACGTGTCATCTCCGCAGGTCACTTGCCGGTTGTACGGCGCAGGAGCAGACGGGGGTCCTATTGGGTGTGCACCCGGGTATCCCTCAAGGGGCCGAGCGCGAAGTAGATGGGCGGCGGACAGCCCGACCCACCGCCCATTCTCGCAGGTCAGGTGCCGCTGCCGCGGTCTCTCCGACGAATCCGCTCACGGCGGGCATGTTTGGCGAGCAGGTGTTTCCGGTTGTTCGGGGCGCGGAACATCTCGTCGAGCATCCGGTTCTCGATGTTGTGATGGAAGCGGAGGATGCGTGTGGCCGCCAGATGCACCAGCTCCTGGCGGTTCGAGCTGAGCCGTTCGGCGAGGGCGTCGAGGTGCGCGAGGAGTTCGTCGTCGAGGGCGACGTCGACCCGGGCTATGCGTGGCGGGGCGGCGGTGCGGTGTGCCTGCGCGAGGGCCTCCCCAGCCGCCGGGTAGGCGATGAGTTTGCGAATTCCGACGCGGAGCAGCGCGGAGACCCGGCGGGGACCGTACTCGTCTGCCAGCTCTTCCAGGCGGCGTTTGGTGTCCTCGTCGAACCGGAAGACGTGCCGGCGCCCGAACGGGTTCCCCTGCGGACTCGGTGCTCGAGTGGGCGTGTGGGCCGGTTGGTCGGCGGCCGCGGCCTGCCGGCGGCGAGTATCCCGGGCGAGGAGCCTGGCCCGGTTGGCGTCCCCGCGGTAGATCTCCTCGGTCACCGCCTTCTCGAGGTCCCGCGGGTTCGCCAGCAGCTGGCGGGCGGCCAGGCGCATGAGTTCGGCTCGGTCGGAGTCGAGCCGTTCGGCGAGGGTGTCGAGTTGGCCGCGCAGGTCGTCGTCGAAGTGCACGTTCGTGCGCGGGCCGAGGGCTTCCGGGGTCAGGTCGCGGGAGGTGCCGATCGTGGCCAGGTCGGCGGCAAGGTCTCCCGGGTTGTCGAGGAGTCGGCGGACCGCGACCCGGATCGCTGCGGCGGTGCGGGCGTCGCCGTTGCGGCTGATCAGCTTTTCGAGGCGGACCAGGGTGGAGCGGTTGAGGTACACGCGGGTGCGGTAGGTCAGATCGGTGCGGGTGTCTTCGCGGAGCACCGGGTGGCGGAATCGTCCTGCCCCGGTGAGGAAGCGGTGCAGTGCGACGCGGACGATCGCGCTGCGGTCGGTATGGAACTCGTGGGCGACCTGGTGGAGGCGAGTGTTGGTGGCGGGGTCGAGGTCGAGGTGTCGCTCCGCCCAGGGGAAGCGGCGGGCGTCGGCGGAGGCTCGGCGGGCCTGGGCCAGTGCTTCGGGCACCCGGTCGGCGTCGGCGAGAAGTCGACGCGCGGCCACCCGCACCAGCGCCCCGAAGCGCCGCGGGCCGATGCCGGCGGCCAACTCCTCAAGCCGTTGCTTGGTCTCCTGGTCGAAGCGGAGCGGGATCGGATCCCCCACCGGTACCCGGCCCATGTTCGTCTCGCTCATCACCGGCCATTGTTCCGGTAAGTCCCGGGACCTCGATTCGCACCCCAGGGCACCCACCGCCACCACAATCGGTCACTGCGCCCTGGCGAGCCGGTTGCTGCGAAAAGCAGTGGCGCCATGTACGGAGACAATACAGCGATACATTGCAATGTTAGAAGCCCTCGGAGGAGGCCGTGCCGGGCCCCCGGCGGCCGGCCACCGCGAGCGGGAGCATTCAGAGGCAGTGCCGGCCCGGAACCTCGGTGCACACCGTCGACCAGCGCTCGTGAACGCAACCTCCCGCACCAGTCGCACCGACCGTACGCCCGCGTTCATGACTATGACACCGGCGCGCTCATCTTCGGTGAGCCTGGCTTCGAAAAGACAGGCAAGGTCCGTCCACTGAACGTCCGTCGGATTGAGAGAAAACCCGGCAACCCGGAGTCGGTGTGTCACGCTCAAGAGCGGACACCACTCCGTTCGCCCACAGCCGGCAACCTTGCCGCAGCGTCATGGAAGGCACGCACGATTGCGGCCGAAATCCGACCGCGGAAGGACACTTCACGACCCTCCCTGATCGCCCACTCTCGAATCTCCTTGGCCGTCTTCTTCGCCGGAGCCGTACCCGCCGCCGCTCCCTTCACCGAAGCCTCCTTCTCGACAACCTTCTCCCCGGCCGTTGTCGCCCCGGCCGTCTTCCCCGCTGCTGTCTTCTTCGCTGCTGTCTTCTTCGCTGCTGTCTTCGCCCCTGCCGTCTTCTTCATTGCCGTCTTCTTCGCTGCCGTCTTCTTCGCTGCCGTGTTCTTCGTCGGAGCCTCCTTCTCGACAACCTTCTCCGCGGCCGTTGTCGCCCCGGCCGTCTTCCCCGCTGCTGTCTTCTTCGCTGCTGTCTTCTTCGCTGCTGTCTTCGCCCCTGCCGTCTTCTTCATTGCCGTCTTCTTCGCTGCCGTCTTCTTCGCTGCCGTGTTCTTCGTCGGAGCCTCCTTCTCGACAACCTTCTCCGCGGCCGTCGTCGCCCCGGCCGTCGTCTCCGCGGCCGTTGTCGCCCCGGCCGTCTTCCCCGCGGCCGTCTTCCCCGCTGCCGCGTTTTTCGCCGGAGCCTCCTTCTCGACAACCTTCTCCACGACCGTCTTCTTCGCCGGAGCCGTCTTCGCGGCCGTCTTCTTCGCCGGAGCCGTCTTCGCGGCCGTCTTCACCGGAGACTTCCTCGCAGCCGCCTTCTTCGCAGCCGTCTTCTTCGGCCCGGTCGTCTTCGCCGGAGACTTCTTGGCGGCCGTTGTCTTCGCCGGAGCCTTCCCCGCGACTATCTTCTTCTCGGCCGCCTTCTTCGCCGGCACCGTTCTTGCCTGAGCCTTCGTCGCCTGAGCGTCATGGAAAGCTTGCACGATCTCGGCCGAAATCCGACCGCGGGGAGACACTTCGCGACCCTCTCCGATCGCCCACTCTCGAATATCCTTGGTCGTCGACTTCGCCGGAGCCGTGATCACCGCCGGCACCTTCGTGGCGACAAACTTCTCCGCAGCCGTCGACTTCGCCCCAGCCGTCTTCACCGGCAACTTCCTCGCAGCCGCCTTCACTCCGGCCGCCTTCTTCGGCCCTGTCGCCTTCGCCGGCGACTCCTTCGCGGCCGTTGTCTTCGCCGGAGCCTTCCCCGCGACTATCTTCTCCTCGGCCGCCTTCTTCGCCGGCACCGTTCTTGCCTGAGCCTTCGTCGCCTGAGCGTCATGGAAAGCTTGAACAATCTCGGCCGAAATCCGACCGCGGGGAGACACTTCGCGACCCTCTCCGATCGCCCACTCTCGAATATCCTTGGTCGTCGACTTCGCCGGAGCCGTGCTCACCGCCGGTACCTCCGTGGCGACAAACTTCTCCGCGGACGTCGACTTCGCCCCAGCCGTCCTCGCCGGCGACTTCCCCGCAGACGCCTTCTTCGGCCCTGTCGTCTTCGCCGGCGACTTCTTCGCGGCCGTCTTCTTCGCGGGAGCCTTCCCCGCGACTATCTTCTCCTCGGCCGCCTTCTTCGCCGGCGCCGCTTTTGCCTGAGCCTTCGTTGCCTGAGCGTCATGGAAAGCTTGAACAATCTCGGCCGAAATCCGGCCGCGGGGTGACACTTCGCGGCCCTCTCCGATCGCCCACTCGCGGATCTCCTTGGTCGCCGCCTTCGTCGAACCTTCGGAAATCCTCGGTGATACCGCCATCGTGCTCTCCTTCTACGTCAGGGCAATCGTCGAACGCACACAGTAACGGCAGGCTCGTCCCGCAAATGCGGAAGCTCACCGAACTAACAATTCAACGTCTTTAAGACATTGTCCATGTGGACAGACCACACACGATCGTCTTCGAGCCCTAAATCACATCGCACCGAGCCTCATGCAGGACGAGCACGACGCACCCCGACAGGGACCATTCTCCACCGAAATCCCGAAATCCCTTCGGCAGCTGCGGTGTTGGAGTGGTCGACACTGCCGAGTCCGGTGTTCACGGTGCCGAGCAGGGTCTGCGCCCGACGGCCCACCACCAACTCACCGAAGACTGCGCCACACTTCCGGCGGTGCAGCACCTCCCGGACTCCGGCCACAGCGGCACCGAACCTTCCCTCGCGAAGGCCCCGCGCCGGCCACATCCCCAGCCGCCCGGAGAACACCGTCGTGGCCGTGCCGCCGCATTCGGAGTGTGCTCACCCCCAGCCGGCATCATTCTCTTCCGCACCGCACTCACACACGGTTCACCCGAAACCGACTGCGGCACCGTGCACACGAGTGGAGACAACTCGACACAACACCGCGATGATCAACAGGCACCGGGACGGCCACCCCTCGCGACAACAGTGGGGCGCGCGCCGGCCGAGACACCGCCGGTGCTCCCTCCGATCAGCTGGCGTCAGCCCGTACGTCGCCGCGTTATCCCGATGTCAGATCGAATATCGTGAAGGAGCGAGGCGAGCACCATCTCTCGGGCCCATCCGTCGGCATCGAGCGGCGCCGACCGCACCATTATCAGCGTCGGTGGTTTTCCGTCCGCCGACCAGCGTGCGCGCGAGTTCAGTGCATCCGTGCCGGCACTCGTAATGCAGCCCCCGCGCGACGATCGTGTAGGTCAGAATGTCGGTCGCGGTTCGGTGGGTCTGCGCGTAGTCCCACCCACGTGCACGCCGTCAGCGAGGCGCCCCGGCCGAGCCCGATGATGTTCCGCTGGCCACCGCAGGACCGCCACCTCGACATCCTCGTCGAACACCAGTTCCGTCAACGACTTGTCGGCCAACGGCCCGCGTGCGGACGATCAGGTCCGGTGCGATGCCTGGCCGCGCAGTATTCCCTCGGCAACCACGGACAAACCGATATACACCGCGGTCCACTCCCCCATCGCACCTGTTCCCTTCAGCGCTGACAAGGTCCCGGGGCACATCGTCACGGCTCGGCATCCGGCAGCGCCACCTAACAGAATGAACTGCGTGGCGCACAGAGTCCGCCGCGCGGCGAGATCGGCTGTGCTGAGGGAGAAGGTGTTGCCGGCCCGCCGGGACGGGTCAGGGTTTAAACCTCGCCCCAGCGGTCATCCCCGACCCGGACGGCCAGACCGACACAGCAGAGGCAGCCGGGCGCCCCACTCCGTCCGGTGCCGCGCCTCGCCGCACCGACCGTCTGAGCACAGACCGGGCAATCAGCACGACGAAGGGATCGACGATGGAACCGCACGAACCGCACAACCTCAATCCAGGGCCAGGCCCCGATCCGTCCCGGGTCGCCGTGGTGGTCGCCGGTGCCGGAGCGCGCGGAGCCTACGAGGCCGGCGTTCTGTCCGTCGTCGTGCCATTCCTGCGCGCGGGCGGCATCACACCGGATCTGTTCATCGGCACCAGCGCCGGAGCGATCAATGCGACGCTGTTCGCCGCCGGCGCCCACCTGCCAGCCGACGACCAGGCCGCCGCCGCCCTCGCGGTCTGGCGGAGCGTGGACATCGACGACGTGTTCCGGCCACTGATGTACAGCGGACCCGCCACGATCGCACGCTGGGCCGGTCAGCTCTGCGGAATACCGGGGATTCGCCTGACGAGTCTGGTCGACACCACGCCACTGGCCCGGACCGCCCACCGATTGGTCGACTGGCGACAGCTCGCAGCGAACCTCGACGACCGACGGACGTCGCTGGCGGTGGTGACCACCTCGGCCGCCAACAACCGGACGGTGGTCTTCGTCGATAGGAACGGTGCCGCCCCGCTCCCGCCACCGGACGCCAACCGCGCGATCGACTACCGCGATGTGCGGGTCACCGCCGAGCACGTCCGGGCCTCCGCCGCGATTCCGGCACTGTTCCCCGCGGTCGAGGTATCCACCCCCAACGATGCGCGAGGCTGGTACGCGGACGGTGGGATCCGGCTCAACGCCCCACTCAAACCGGCGCTGTCCCTGGGCGCGCACAAGTTGGTCGTCGTCGCCACCCACCCGGCGGTCTACCCCCCAGTGCCGAACACCGGCGAGGAGCCGGGACCACCGGATGTCGACGACATGGTCGTGCGGGTGCTCGATGCCGCTCTGGTCGATCGGATGGTCGAGGATCTGCGCACCCTCGGCAAGATCAACGAACTCGTCGCCGATGGTCGCCGGACCGGCACCGGCCGGCACCACCACTACGTCGATGTGCCCTACCTGTTCTTCGGCCCCGAGACACGCGGTTGCCTCGGCACCCTCGCCGCCGAGGCATTCGACGACCGGAACCGGTGGCCGGCCGGCGCATGGCGCATGCTTCGCAATCCGGACCTACTGCTCCTGGGTCGACTGCTCGGTGGCGACGGCGCCCGCCGCGGAGACCTCCTCAGCTACCTGCTCTTCGACCGCGGATTCATCAACGCCGCAATTTGTATGGGACGACGGGACGCACACCTGCTCCTGGCAGGCACAGACCAGCCACCCTGGCTCACCGGAGCGCCGAAGCACGTCCCGCCCCAGCGGATCTCCGTCCACGCCGCAATGCAGACGCACGGCGCAGGAATCGGCGCCGAGACCACCGACACTGCCTGATCGGATCCTTATCTGCGCGCACCGCCCTACGACCGTGCCACCACATGCCCCATCCGGGGACCCGGCGCCCGGCCTGCCCGCTCCGAACACAATAGGGGCGGGAGGTTTGACGCAGGTGCGCGACGCTGTCTCTACAGGGCGGCATCACGCGACGACGTCGAGCAGTAGGCCGTGGGAATTTGACCGCAAGTTGAGTTCCGGCGAAGGACAGTGACGGGGTCCGGTTTGGGACGGCGGTGACTTCGTTCGGCTGCACAGCGAAGGCGGCGATTCCAAGCGTGACCAATGCGAGTGGTGCATGCTGTACGGTCTGCGTGCACTGGAACCCGTTGATCGCAAAGCGCTTCTTCGAACCCTTGCCACCAGGCAGGTTTTCGCTCAGCACGAGGAACGAGCCGATTCGAGTGTCGGATCGGGTCCTCGAAAGGTGATACGACGGCCGACAGCGCTTCCCCGACGGTGTTCCAGTGCTCCGCGGTGTCGATCAGGTTCTGCACCGCGGTGTAGCCGACCTTCGGCAACGATGACTGCGCCCGGTGTTTGTTGACGGACCGCACTCCGCTGACGTGAACTCGGCGGCAGGCGAACCGAATCCGGAATCAGCAACTCCCGCCGCTTGTGCTCGGAGACCTCCGGGACCGTGGTACGGGGGAAGGCACGCTCGAGGTCGTTGCGGGCGCGGGTGAACTCGGCGTCCTCGACCATCCGGTCCAGCTCCCTGAGCCGAATCGCGCTCCTGGGCGCGGTCGTCATAGGAAGCCGTCGACCGGTAGCCGGGGGCGCGTCCGGAGTGAGGTTGTACGCCAACAGCTTTCCTCTCACCCCTGATTCGAACCCAACCCTGAGACGGCGAAGGCGTGGCAGGCGTGAGTGTCCCAAATTGACGGCCTGCCACGCTCGGACCCAACCCCAGGGGCGGGTCACCGCGGGAGCGCCCTATACCGGTGACCACACCAGTGACTTGCTCCCATGCGTGTTGCCGGCCTTCCGGCCGTGCGCACCTCAGACTACCGAAACTGGCTGGCCCAGTTCGACCAGTACTCACCCGGCATCACGTCGGATCGCACGGCGGCCGTTCAAGACTGTTCAGCTGATCGAGCACCTGATCGACCGCGGTGGTCGGGATACAGAAGGTGTCGCCCTCCGACACACGGATGCGTTCGCGGACGTAGGCGAGCACGGCGAGTTCACGCTCGAGGTCTGCCACGGTTCGGTCGCTCACGGTCTCATCCTGCCGTGAAGCGAGTGCTCATCCCCACTCGTGCGCTCGGCAGCGTCGAGGAAGACACTGGCGGTGCTGCAACCGTGCCCAACGCTCCATCAAAGGGTCATGCCATCCCCGCAGGTCGAGACGCCGCTTTCGGACCGGTCGACGGTCGGGGGAATCGCCTCCCCCAGCAGCTGGGCCCGCTCGACCCGCACGCGAGGGCACCTCACCGGATTCCGGCGCACAATCGAAATAGAAGGAGGTGGAATCCAACTGGGGGTGAACCATGCGACCGGAACCGCGCGCACCGGTACCCACACCGATCCGGTGGTGGCGACTGTGCCCGTGGAACCGCAACCACCTGATGCGGTCCAGCGACCGCGTTGAGGCCCTCCTCGTGTTGGTCGCCGCGATCCTGGTGCTGCTGGCGATCCCCTTCGCCGCCGCATACTGAACCGCGACCCACACCCGACTCGAACACCAAACCCAAGCCCGGGCGAGCGGCAGCAGGTGCCGGCCGTACTGCTCGAGGACACCCACCCCACACCCGACACCAGCGCAGGCACCCTCCGCACCGCCGGCGCCCAGAACACCGCCCGAGCCCGCTGGTCCACACCCCACGGAGATCGCACCGCCGCCGTGCCCACCGACACCCCACACAGGCCGGACAGACGGTCACCATCAGCATCGACGCCGACGGCAACCCCATCGGCCCGATTTCGAGCAGCGGGGAGAACACGATCGTCGCCGCGGCCGCCGCACTCGGAGTCTGGGCCCTCGCCGCCGGCACCGTCCCGCCCCCCACCGCCCTCGCCCGCACACTGCTGCACCGAAACCGGATGCGGCGCCGGCCACACGAATGGAAACAACTCGAGACCCCACCGCGATAACCCGCCTCTCCCCTCGGGAGATCGCGTGCCGTTACAGCGGGCGTGCGGACCGCCCCGCCCCGCACGTCGTCATCGTGTCAAAGCGGGGGCCGAGAGCAGTACCGGACCGGTCCTCGTCTCAACTCTCCGCTGCGGGGGCAGCCTCGATGGCACCATCGTCGACGAAAACCAAAGTGCCGTCATCCGTCGCGACGGCCCACCGGCGCACCGGCGCCCACTCATGACCGGCGCTCACGCCCGCCTCCGCGGCGTAGTCGTCGACCACCACACCGAGCACCCACGCCGAACGCGCACCGCTGCCCGCACGGACCCGGACCCGCGCACCCGGCACGATCGGGCCATTGTTCCCCTTCGGCGTTTCGGGCATGGACATGATTGTGGCATCCCCACCCCCCGGGGCGTCGGCCGAGCAACCCCCCCACCGAGGGTGCGTGGGCACGCGCGACGAAGCCCCAGCCCCACGAAGGCGGCGGTAGGGACCTCGGATCCACCCCTGCCGGCACCGCCGCGTCTGCGATGCGGCGCCCTACCACCCGGCGCACGCACCCACGCCACCCCGACCCTCGCCCCCGAACCAGGGCAGCCGCCGTCACCTCCCGCCGTGCGGCCTTCCAGGCAGCGCCCGCGCCGTTCCGCACACCTCGGCCGCACTTCCCGCATACCCCGCACTTCCCGTACAACAAGAGCGAGGAGGTACATCATGCCCGGGACACGACGACACACCCCGCACACCACCCCCCTACGTGCGGGCACCACGCCACCTCGCCGGTCGCCGCCACCGCGCCGGCGGCTGGAAGGTGACCGTCGCCGAGGACGGCGGCACCCTCGCCCCTCGGCGGCCGGCGGGTGCCGGTCACCCGGCCACGGGTGCGGGCCGCGGACGGGACCGGGGAGCTGCCGATCGGCTCGTACGAGATGTTCACCTCGACCGAGATCCTGGGCAAGATGACGATGGAGAAGATGCTCGCCGGCCTGGCCTGTCCACCCGCCGCTACCCGATCGGCCTCGAACCGGTCGGCGAACAGGTGACCGAAATATCCACGGCGACAAGTAAATCCGCGGCCTCCCGGAAGTTCGTGGCGATGACCGAGACCGCCCTGGCCGACCTGCTGTCGAAGGATCTGTCCGGGCTGGACCTGGTGGCACTGATGATCGACGGGGTCCACTTCGCCGAAACCTGCTGTGTCGTCGCCCTCGGCATCGACATGGACGGCAACAAGCACCCGCTGGCTCTGGTGGAGGGCGCCACCGAGATCGCCACCCTGGTCACCGGTCTGCTGGTGGACCTGCGCGAACGCGGCCTGGACGTCACCCGTCCGATGCTGGTCGGCCTCGACGGGTCCAAGGCCCTGCGCAAGGCCGTCCTCGACGTCCTCGACCGTCCGGTCATCCAACGCTGTCAACTGCACAAGATTCGGAACGTGAAGGACCGACTCCCCGAACGCCTCCGCAGCAGCGTGGGCCGCAAGATGACCGACTCCTACCACGCCGCCTCGGCGCTCGAGGCCGAGGCCGCGTTGGTGGCGCTGGCCAAGGAACTCGATCGCACCCACCCCGGGGCGGCGACCAGCCTGCGCGAAGGTCTGGAGGAGACCCTCACGGTGCTGCGACTGGGCGTGCCGCCCACCCTTGCCCGGACGCTGCGCTCCACCACGAACGCCATAGAGTCGATGATCTCCGTGTGCCGCGAGTACGCCACCAACGTCAAGCGGTGGCGAGACGGACAGATGGCGCTGCGCTGGTGCGCCGCCGGGATGGTCGAGGCCGGCAAACAATTCCGCCGCGTCAACGGCAACCTGCACCTACCAACACTCCGCACCGCGCTCGAACGCCACTTCTCCGAATCTGTCGCACCCATCGTGCACAATGATCAGGAGAACGCAGCGTGATACTCACCGGGCCGCCACCGAAGTTCCACGGAGCTCGGGACATCCTCACTTTTCCGTGTGCGAGGTGCTACGACAATCTAACCGGTTGCGTCGGCGTCAGCCGGCACAACCGGACGAGCGGCGGTCGCCTCGGCAACCACCATCGGTGCACCAGGACTGGCGGTCCCGAACCCGCTGCGTAGCCTGCGCCACCTGGCGGCGACAGGGTCATCGCCACAGCCGTTGGCGCAGTTGGCCCTACGGATCGATGACCTCGAACGACCATTCGGTGCTGCCGATGCGGATGACGTCGCCGTGGCCGAGAACGACGGAGTCGATGATGCGCTCGCCGTTGATCAGCGTGCCGTTTGACGACTGCAGGTCCCGGATTTCGTATCGCGGCCCGGTAGCCACGACGATCGCGTGGTACCGGCTGACGTTTCGGTGGCTGAGCACGAGATCGTTGGTGTTCTTTCGCCCGATCCGCAGACCACCGGGGGGAATCGGGATCGCCGTGCCGGCGCGGTCGCGGAGCTGACCGGTGGCCACTCTCTGTTGCTGCTCGATCAAGGTCAACGTCATGGCGCCGGTCGTCACGGTCAACGGTTCCTGATTCAGGATTCGTTTTTCGAGGTCTTGTAGTGGTCCGGATGGGTCGATGCCCAGTTCGTCAGCGAGGGTTGTGCGTAGCCGCCGGCAGGCGTCCAAGGCGTCGGATTGCCGGCCGGCCAGGTAGAGGGCGGTGATCAGTTGGGCCCACAGTGGCTCTCGAAGCGGATGCTCATTCGTCAGATCGATCAGGGTGGAGATTACTGATTCGGCTCGGCCACATGCAATTTCGGCCTGGGTTCGCGCCGATGCGGTCGCCAGCAGTTCCTCTTCGAGAGTGGCGGCGAACGCATCGGCAAAGCTGTGCCCGCGGAGATCGTCGAGGACCGGCCCTTTCCACTCGTCCAGGGCGTGGGACAGTGCGGCGCTCGCCTCCTCGAATTGTCCGGCCTCGGCGAGCCGGCCCCCGGTCGACGACAATGCCCGAAACCGGGCCAGGTCGAAGTCGTCGTCCGCCACCGACAGTCGGTATCCCGGTGCTGCGGTCGCCAATACGGTCTTGGGGTCGACGTCGGCGCCGCCGAGGGCCTTTCGCAGTTTGGACACGATCACGTGCAGACTGGCCCGGTAGTCCGGGGGCGGATCGTCATTCCACGCCGCCGCGGCGAGGGCGTCGGCCGCGACCACACGACCGCGCCGGATGAGCAGCATCGCGAGCACAGCGCGCGGTTTGGTGCCCCCCAGGGACTGCGGCGCTCCATCGATGGTCAACTCCACTGCACCCAGGACGTGGAGACCGAGCCGGTGCCGTATTGCCTCGACGTTCTCTGCCACACCAATCACCGAGCCTTTTCGCTCCGGGAGCCCGCGCGAGGTTGTTGCGTCGGCATCAATTATGCCGTCCCGGACGCGGGATCTGCCAGGCCCGGCAGCACGGGGCGTCGGCGTCGCTCGCCGGGGGATGCGCTCGACGGATGCGGGATAGGGATTTGATCAGGATCGGATAAGCGGCGGACCACACACTTCTTCACGTCCCCAGCAAGACCATGAGAGAAGGTCCACCGTCGTGTTCACCCGCAAGATCGCCACCGCCGCAAGTACCTGCATCACCGCCGCTGTTGTCGGGGTGGCCGCTCTCGGCCTCGTCGGCACCGCGAACGCGATGAGCCCCGCCGCGGTCTCGACCGTGTCAGCCTCGGTGGTGGTCGGCGATCCAGTAGGAGCCGCCGCATACTGGCAACGTCAGCACGGTGGCGACTGCGCGGAGATGGCGGTCGCCGATGTCGTCGGAGATGTCACCGGCCGCGCTCCCTCCGAGGCCGAGATCGTCGAGGTCGCGCGCAGCACCCCCAGCACCGTCGAACCGGGCCCGATCTACACCGGCGACGCGGCCGGTGGACCCGCGGACGCCGATGTCAGCACCGGCGGGACGGCCTCCGAGGACATTCCCGCGTTGCTGGCGCACTATGACATCGCCGCCGTCCTCAGCCACGCCGAAAACGCGACGGCCGGCATCGAGGAACTCGTCGCAGATCTCGCGATTGACCGGAAGGTCATCGTCGGGGTGAACGCGGAAAGCATCTGGGGCGAACGCGGTGACCGGACCACCGCCGATCACGCCGTCGTCGTCACCGGCATCGACCTCGCCGCGGGAGTGGTCTACCTCAACGACAGTGGCATCGACACCGGTCGCGCCGAGACGATCAGCCTCGACGTGTTCCTCGCCTCCTGGAGCACCAGTAACTTCGAGATGATCATCACCCTGTAGGTGCTGTGCTCGATGCCTACCGGTCCGGCACCGCCACCTGAAGCCGACCGCAGCTCGTGATCCGTCGTGGCGGCGACGCCGCGCCGATCCCACGGGCTGTGCGCAATCATTCGGACGGTCCGATCGGGAAGAGATCGACTGTGCGGCGCCCACCGGGGCGCCCTTTCACTGAGGCTTCCCGAGAATGCCGGCGTCGTCATCGACGCCGGCGTTCTCGAGGTCTGCCGGCATGACCTGCACGCGACTACCACGATCGCGCACCAGTCCGTATCATGAGAATGCCATATGTTACGGCAATCTTGTTGTTAGGCAGCCGAGTGAGATGACTGTTTCACGACGACTGTTCGTGCCGAGGGTTCCCCACCCGGCCGCGCCCACCTCGGACTCTCGGCGCGATACCCGCGTTCGACATCGCAGGAAGGATCTGGGAGAAACGTCAACGACTCGGTTGACATGGTGATACGCAGGAAGTAGGTCGGCATGCGAACGTCATCACGGCGGTAGGCGTCGAGATGACAGTGGTGGGCGCCCGGACGCCGAGATCCTGCGTACGAACCGCAGGTACGACCCGCGGGCGGTACGCAACCACCGGCCGCGGGGCGCCGGACTTCGACGTTCGCGTACGCGACCATCGCACCGACACACATATTCTCCCGGCACTGCCCCTATGAACCCCGACGACTCCCCACCCAACGGGCCACCAGCACTGGAAGTTGCGGCCGACGGGCACCGGTGGCGGGCGGCACCGGGCCACACCTTCACCATCGGCCGGTCCGAGACCGCCGATGCACAGTTGGCCAATCCGCGCATCTCACGCTCGCATGCGGTCCTGACCACGACACCGCACGGCTGGACCTTGAGCAATCACAGCCGAAACGGCATTTTCCTGGACGGGCATCGGGTTGATCAGGTGCCGGTGCACGGACCCACGACGGTCGTGCTCGGGAACCCGTCCCACGGTGTGGTCCTACACCTTCGTCCCGTACCGTCGGCACCACCCCCGGAACCTGCGCCCACACAATCGGAGGGCGATCGATCAGCGCGGCCCCCCACCGCTGTTCATGCGATCGAGCAGCCTCGGATCAGGATCGGTCGCACCGACGACAACGATGTGATCCTCGACGACCTGCTGGTCTCCCGACACCACGCGGAACTGCGGTTCTCGGGCGGGAGCTGGGACATCGTCGACCTCGGCAGCGCCAACGGAACCTACGTTAATGGAATCCGGGCGTCCCAGGCGCGTATCGGTGAGCCGGACGTGATCGGCGTCGGTCATCAACTGCTGCGTCTGAACGGTGACCGGCTCGAGGAATACGTCGACACCGGTGACGTGTCCTTCGAGGCCACCGACTTGGAGTCGGTCACCGCAAACGGACGTGTCCTGCTCACGGGTGTGGGGTTCACCCTGGATCAACGCAGCCTGCTGGCGGTGGTGGGACCGACCGGGGCCGGAAAATCCACCCTGCTCAATGCCCTGACCGGGTTCCGGCCGGCCACGAGTGGGGCCGTGCACTACGGTGGGCGTGATCTGTACGCGAACTACGCGGAACTGCGACACCGTATCGGTTTCGTCCCGCAGGACGACATTCTGCACACCCAGCTCACGGTGCGCCGTGCACTGAACTACGCGGCGCGGCTCCGGTTTCCGCAGGACGTGTCCGCCGCGGCCCGGCAGCAGCGCATCGACGAGGTGCTCGGTGAGCTCGGGCTGACCGGGCAGGCGGATCAGCGCATCACCAGCCTCTCGGGGGGACAACGCAAGCGCACCAGCGTGGCGTTGGAGTTGCTGACCAAACCCTCGCTGCTGTTCCTCGACGAACCGACCTCCGGGCTCGATCCCGGATACGACAAGTCGGTGATGCAGACGTTGCGCGCCTTGGCTGATGAGGGCCGGTCGGTGGTGGTTGTGACGCACAATGTCTCCCAACTCGACCTGTGCGATCGGCTTCTCGTCCTCGCCCCCGGCGGCCGGCTCGCCTACTTCGGACCGCCCGGGCAAGCGCTGACCTACTTTCGCTGCGAGGACTTCCCAGACCTGTTCACGCTGCTCGAGCACGACACCGTCACCGATTGGGCCGCCCGCTTCCGGCAGTCGCCGCTGTACCCGGTGTACATCGGGCCGCGCCCGACCGATGCCTCACCCGCACCCCCTGGACACCGGTCCCCGCCCGAGAACCCGGACGCCCAACAATCCGCGCTCACCCAGTTCGCGATCCTGTGCCGCCGCTACCTGGCCGTCATCGCGGCCGACCGCCAGTACACGGCCTTCCTGCTGGCGCTGCCGCTCCTGCTCAGTCTGTTCACCCATGCCGTTCCCGGCACCGCCGGGCTCTCGCTCACCGAGGCAGCGGTCCAGCACTCGAACGAGCCCGGCCAGCTACTGGTGCTGCTGATCATCGGCGGCGCCCTGATGGGCTGCGCCGCAGCGGTCCGCGAGATCGTCAAGGAAAAGGCCATCTACCGACGGGAACACGCAATCGGTCTGTCCCGCAACGCCTATCTCGCCTCCAAGCTTGCGGTGCTCACCGTGATCACCGGTCTGCAGGGGCTGGTTCTGGGGATCTTGGGATGGGCCGGGCGGCCGGGGCCGGACGGCGCCGCCCTGCTGGGATCCGGTGAAGCCGAGATCGCGATCGCGGTGATCGCGGTGACCGTCACCTCGATGATCATCGGGTTGCTCATCTCGGCGATGATCGACAACGCCGACCGGGGCATGCCCTTGTTGGTGCTCGTCGTCATGGCCCAACTCATCCTCTGCGGCGGCCTGTTCCCGCTGCACGGGCGTGTGCCCCTCGAACAGCTGTCCTGGCTCTCCCCGTCGCGGTGGACCTATGCGATGGCCGCCTCCACCGTGGACCTGGCGGCGATGCCGGGCTCTCCCGGAGCCGGCGATCCGCTGTGGCGGCACACCCCCGGAGTCTGGCTGACCGACCTCGCGATCTGCGGTGTCCTCGCCGTCATCATGATCGTGGTACTCGCTCTGCTGCTCGGCCGAGTCGATTCCCGCCGTCGTGTCGACCGATGAACGCGCCGACACCCCCGGCGGCGATGACGACGTAACCCCCGCCTGCTCCCGTGCACCGCACCGGGGTGTTCCTCGGAGGCGGCAGGTGCGGTCGGGCCTGCGAGTCGCCGGTGAAAACCCACCGAGCGGCAATCCATACCGGCTCGGCGGCAATGGGTTCCGCCGCGGGCGGGAGGGTCGGCAGCGGTGGCGCGCGGCGACTACCCCGGTCGGTCGAGCACCCGCGGTGCCCGTGACACGGCGCGGCGGCCACAGGCCGCTCCCGTCCTATTCGAATGCCCCCTGCTTGGTCCACCACTCGTACATGGGTGTCATGCCGTTCGGGTCGTCCGCGAAGACCTTTCCGATCGCCAGATCGGCTTCATTCGTCCAGGCGATGGCGGGCACCGGCGGGGTGTCGGCGGACATGAAACACGCTACCTGGCCGACGGTCTGGGGTTCACCGTGCGAACTGTACGGGCCGGGGCCGCCGCCACCGCTCGGGCAGGAAATGACCTCCGTTTCGTTGAGGACATCGTCGTAATGGCTCTGCAGTGCCGCGAGATCGGTGAACAGGAAGAAGCGGGCGGAGGGTGCACCGGTGGCTTGGTTCGGCTGGCAGGAGAGGGAGGAGAGTTCACCTGGGGTCGGCTGTTCCGATTGGCAGTTGAATTCGCCGTATCCGGTGGGCATGACCTGCATCAGCTGCTCATCGGCGGCGGTGAATTGGCCGGACGGTTCCGGGGACGTCGGGGGTGCGGACACCGGCGCGGGAGCCGGTGCGGGCGGCGTGGGTGCCGGTTTCGCGAGCCACATCGCCACACCGGCCGCGGCCGCGACCACGACGAGCGCGGCGCCGGCGAAGACGATCCACATCCGCTTGGACGGACCCGGGCGCGGCGGCTGGCTCTGCTGGGGGCCGCCCCACCCCGGGGGTGGGGGTGGGCCGACCTGCGTGCTGTCCCACCCGGGGGGCGCGCCGGCCCCACCGTGCCCCGCGGTCGGTGAGTGCGAGTCGATCCAGGTGTCGGCGTTGGCATTCGGGGCACCGGGTTCGTGCGGTGGCACGGGGCCGTACGGCGGTGGTGTCGGCGTGTGGGTGCCGTACGGCGGTGGCGTCGGCGTGCGGGTGCCGTACGGCGGTGGTGTCGGCGTGCGGGTGCCGTACGTCGGAGGTGTCGGCGTGCGGGTTCCGTACGGCAGAGGCGGCGGGGTGTCGACGTAGGTCGGTGGTGCGGGGGCGGGCGGCGGCGTGTGCGCCGGTGGGGGTGTGCCGGCCCGTCTCGCGACATCCGGCGGGCCTGGCTCGGCGGCGTCGCCCTGGGTTTTCTCGATGAGGGTGGCGGCCTCGTCCTGATCGCCGGCGCTGAGGGCGTCGTGGGCGGCGAGTGCGAGATCGCCGGCGGTGGCGTAGCGATCCTGCGGGCTCTTCGCCATGCCGCGGGCGATGATGGCATCGAAGCCCGCCGGCACGCCGGGGCGCGCCACACTGGGCCGCGGTGGTGGCTCGAACAGGTGCGAGCTGATCTTCACCCGGATGCTGTCCGCCGGATACGGCCTGGCGCCGGTGAGGCATTCGTGTAGAACGCAGGCCAGCGAGTAGATGTCGGCGCGGTAGGTGACCTCGCTGCCGTCGCCCTCGAAGCGTTCGGGGGCCATGTAGTCGTAGGTACCGACGGCGGTTCCCAGGGTGGTCAGTTTTTCGTCGGTGGCCGTGTTCGCGATGCCGAAGTCGACGAGGTAGGCGAAGTCCTCCCGGGTGACGAGGACGTTCTCCGGTTTCACATCGCGGTGGACGAGCTTGTCGGCATGGGCGGCGTCGAGGGCGGCGGCGATCTGGCTGATGATGGCGACCGCCCGCGGCGGGGCCAGCGGCCCGTAGCGGGTCAACAGCGAGCGCAGGTCGGTGCCCTGCACCAGGCGCATGTCGATGTACAGCACGCCGTTGACTTCGCCGTAGTCGTGGATCGGCACGACATGCGGTTCCTGCAGGCGGGCGGCGGCGTGCGATTCGCGGCGCAGACGTTCCCGAAAGATCGGGTCATCGGCCAAGGCGTCGGGGAGGAGTTTGAGCGCCACGGTGCGGTCCTTGTCGAGGTCGTACGCCTCGTAGACCTCGCCCATGCCGCCTTTGCCGAGAAGCCTCTTGAGATGGTAATGCCCGAACTGGGTACCGATCCGTGATCCCTGCGCGGTGCCGCTCATCGTTGCACTCCCTTCGGCGCGATGGTCGCAGGCGGCCTTCCGCCGGCGACCATCGTGATCGGCAAGGGGAACGGGGAGTGCAGGTCGAGCGGTGGCCTCTGTCGCCTCGGGCGGGCCGCGCACGCGATCGGCGCAGGACTGGTGTTGCGGCGGGCAGGACCACGGCGCTGTAGAGGAAGCTCCCGCCCAGATTCCCCTCCATCGCTAGATCGCCTCGCGCGCGAGGCCGACAAAGTCGTTGCGCTACCACCCCGACTCTAATAGCTCGGTAGCCGAGACACAAGGAATCCTGAAGGCACGGAGCCCTGGTCGATCCCGGGTACTCTGACAGGCATGGAACGCGATATTCGCTTGGCGCTGGCCGTCCGCGATCTGGTCTTGGCGGTGGAGCGGTATCGCGGTCACGCGGCGCGCGGGCACCTGCGCATCGGCGTGACCGAGACCGTGGCACTGGGCCATCTCTACGTCAACGGCCCCCTGACCGCGAGCGAACTCGCCGCCGAACTGACCATCACCAGTGCCTCCGCGACCGAACTCGTCGACCGGATCGAGCAGGCCGGATACGCCCGACGGGTGCCGCATCCCACCGACCGGCGCAAGCGACTCATCTCGCTCAGCGACCACGGCCGCGACGAATTCAGTCGCATCTACGGGGAACTCGGCGAGATGCTCGGCGAGGTCTACCACCCGATGCCCCCCGCCGATCAGCGCCTGATCGATCAATTCATCACCGAGGCCAGCGCCGCCATCAACAACCGGGTCCGGGCGGACGCGAAACCGCAGACCTCCCGACGAGCGCTGGACGACAAGACCACGGCCTGACGGGCGCGCCGGTGGCAGGGGCTCTCGCTCTCGTCGACCCCGCGGGATCGCACCCGGATGGAGCGCGGATCGGGGTCTTCATGCGCGGCACTCGATCCGAGTGGCTCCCTGCAGGTCGAGGGGCCACCTTGGTCGCCAGGGGCTATGCCAGTTCGAGCACCCGGTCGTTCCCGAGGTCGGAGAGGTAGAGGTGACCATCGTCGCCGGTGGCGATTCCGGCGGGTCGATCGAGGCCCGTGAACGGAAGAGTGGCCGGGGCCGATGAACCGGACTCCAGTTCGAACACGTCGTTGGAGTCCAGGGTGGTCAGCAGCACCTCGCCGTCGTCGGAGACCGCCACCGCGTTCGGTGCGTGAACGTCACTGAACGGCAGGGTGGTGGGGGTGGACGCTCCGGCCGTGAGCTCGAGGACCCGATGGTTCCGCGAGTCGGGGACGATGACATCGCCCGCATCGCTCACGGTGACATCGGTGGGCCGGCTGAGTCCGGTGAACGGCAGCGTGGTGGGAGTGGCGGACCCGGCGGCCAGTTTCAGGACCCGGTTGTTGCCCCCGTCTGCGACATAGACGTCCCCGCCGTCGCTGACCGAAACCCCAAGGGGTTCATCGAGTCCGGTGAACGGCAGGGTAGTGGGAGTGGCGGAGCCGGCGACCAGTTCGAGGACCCGGTTATTGCCCGTGTCCGCGACGTAGACGTTCCCGCGGGCGTCCACCGCCACCGCCAGCGGGTCGTCGAGCCCGCTGAAGGGCAGCACCGTCTGGGTGGTTGCGCCGCTGGCCAGTTCGAGAACGCGGTTGTTTAAGGAATCGGCGACGAACACGGTCCCGTCCGCGTCGACCGCGACCCCCTGTGGGCTCGCCAGGCCGGTGAAGGCGAGCGCGGTCTGGGTCCGGGCGGCCGGTGGGTGCGGCGACGCGAGATAGGCGGCGACCGCACCCACCCCCGCGCCCACGACCACCATCGCGGCCAGCACACCGACCACGATCGTCGTCGTGCGTCGCCACCAGCGCACCGGTCCGGCCTGCCCACCTGCGCGGGTGCCGCCCGGCCGGTCTGCGCCCTCGACACCCCGGTGGGGCGGCGGGGTGTCGATTCGCACCCGGCGGGGCGGGGTCGCCGCCCGGACCTGAGGAGGAGGGCTCGGGGCGCGGATCCGGTCCGGTACCGGGGGTGTCGGCGGGGTCCGGATCTCCCGTGGTCCGGGCGCCGGCCGGGGGGACGACAGGGCGCTGCGCGCCGCCTGCGCCAACGCGCCGCAACTGTCGAACCGGGTGTCGCGGTCCTTCGCCAACGCCTGCCGGATCACCGGATCCATCGCGTCGGGAAGCGAGGGTCGCAGCACGGTCGGCCGCGGGATCGGCTGGTTGAGATGCGCATCGACCACCGCAGCGGCCGACCCCGAGTACGGGAGCCGACCGGTCAACAACTGGAACAGCATGCACCCGAGGGAATACACGTCGGCGCGGGGATCGAGTTCGACCCCCGCCACCAGAGCCTCGGGTGCCGCATACACCAGGGTGGCCACCAGCATGCCCGTCCTGGTCAGACGCCGGGTCTCGTCCAGGTTCTTCGCGATCCCGAAGTCCGTCAGCAACACTCGCCACACCCCGCCGCCGGCGGCCGGTCGCCCGGCGAGCAGCACGTTGGCCGGCTTGACGTCGCGATGCAGGATGCCGTGCTCGTGCGCGAAGTCGAGGGCCTGCCCAATTTCGGCGACGATGTGGACGGCCAGATCCGGTGGCAGCGGGCCGCGCCGCAGCAGCGTCGCCGCGTCCGTTCCCGCCACGTACTGCATGGCGATCCAGAGTCGGTCCCCCTCGCAGCCCCGGTCATATACAGTCACGATATTGGGGTGCTCGAGTCGCGCGGCGTGTTCGGCCTCGCGCACGAACCGCGCCCGCACGTAGTCGTCGGCGGTCCCATCGAGAACTTTCACCGCGACCCCCCGGGGCAGACTCCCGTGCCGCGCCAGATAGACCGTGCCCATCCCCCCGGTACCGAGCACCCGCTCGATCGTGTATCCGGCGAACATCGCACCCGGCACCAGATCGTGCTCGCTCATCCCCACGCACCCACCCTGCCCATCACAGGAGACCGCCTCACTCATTTCCGGTGTGCACGAGTAGTCGTCCTCGTGAGCGTCACGGTCGAGGTCACCGCCGCCCTTACGGACCAGCCACCACACGAGCCCCACCTCGCCTGATGAACCGATCCATGGCACGCACCACGAATGGTCGGCATGCCCGCCACGCCCGCCACGCGAGCAGCAGCGGTCCCTCGGACGACCGGCAGACCGCTCGAACGCACCACCAAGTATAACTCGGTATCCGAGTTATACGGGTGCCGAGGTGGATCGTCGCGCCTCCGAACACCCGCGATCATGCGTCCGCCGAGAACTCCGGGTCCGCCTTCGCGTTCGGCGTCGGTGGGGCGGCGTGAACGAGGGCGCTGCCCGCGTCCGGGCACAGAAACCACTCCACCTGCTCTCGCGGACAGACCCACCCGTGCCCCCGCACCGCTGGCGGCACAGGGGCACGAGGACCGCGCTCAGACGGGCAGCTGGTCGGTGTACTGAGGGCAGTACACCGACACCGAACCACCGATGACGTAACCCACCTCGTACGCGGACAGGGACGAATGCTGCAGACCTTCCGCAGCGACCTCCTCGAAGGTGGCGCCATCAGCGAATTCGCCGCAGATGTGATGGGCCAGCCCGACCCCGGCGTCGTCAGTGCTGAACGCGATCCCTTCATCGGCCATGCCCTCGACGAACACCGCGTCCTGGCCGGAGAGCGACGAGGCGGTATCGGCGTTGGCGACCGAGACGGCACCGAGGGCACTCACCCCGATCACGGCGGCCAGGGTCAGGGTGCGGGCGGCGGTGGTGATACGAATGGACATGACAGGCGTTCCTTTTGTCTTCGTCGGGGGAAACTGACAAGAGAAAGTCTGGGAGACCGGCCTGATCGAACCCTTACCGAATTCTTGAACGCCCGAGAATGAAACCGACAGGCAGGCCACCGAGCTCGACACCATGAATCGTCCCGCGTTCGATGCACCCCTTCCTTCTCGGGGCAGGTGATCCTCATGCCGAATAGCTACCGCGCCCAGGTACGGGAGGAAGGCCGTGCGCCTGGCCCTCGAGCACCGCCACGGGTACACCTGACGAGTACGAGGCGATCCGCACGATCACCGAGCGGATATCACCGAAGACGGATACGGCGCGGTGCGGGTCCATAAGGCGGAATCGGGCGATGGCGACATGCCCGCTGCGCCGGCATCCGAGGCCAAAGCTGAACTGCAGGCATGGCGAGGAAGAACGCCGAGCCGGAGAAGACCATCGAAATACTAAAGACTGCAACGCCTTTATCCGATCGGAAGTGCTACCCCCCACACACACATGATCCCGATTCATCACCGAACATCGCGATCAGCTGCCGGTCGCACCGATCCACCGGGTGCCCACCGAGCACCGGTGCACCATCGCCCCGAGGACCTTCTACGCCTGACGCAAGACCGCGATCGCGGCGCGAGCGGAAAACCTGCACGTTGCGGACGATGCCCGGTGACCCATTGCGCGAAAAAAATATTCATCACATCAGGGTCGCAATATACGGCTCTGCGCTTCGCAGGAGACCCTGTTCTTAAAGGGACTGCTGCCGTCGATCGGGACGTTGGCCGACGCCTTCGACAACGCCCTCACCGAGACGACGGCCGGGCCTACACGACCGAGTGCATCGCTGACCACTCCCCGTTCCGCGTCGGGCCGTTGCGCACCGTCAGCGACGTCGAGGAGGCCACTTCGGCGTTGGACACACTGGTACAACACCGCCCGGCTGATGCACCGGCCCGGGCGGATCCCGCCCACCGAGTACGACGTCAAGCAGTACGCTGCACACCGTGCCGATCAACCGTTCGCACACAAACAACACTGTGTGCATCAGACTCGGGATGGTTCACAATCCCCCGTCCGAGGCAGTTCGCCGCGGACGCAGGCGACGCCGGGCAGAAGCGGCCCACGCACAGGTATGGCCGTCCCGCACCGTGAACCCCCTGCCTCACCGCACAACCCGGCCAACGACCTCCCGGAGTACGGTCCACCGCCGCTGATCGGGCACGGCGAAACCCTCTCCCCCACACACGACTACGTCCGCCCCGGTCCAACATCGGACCGGGGCGGACGTAATGCAGGGCAGCCGTATCAGCAATACCAATACGTGGTCGAATAACCGTCGTCATACCAGCAGATGTAGACGTCGTCGGTGTGGCGCGGCGCGCCGGCCGAAGCCGCGTTCGCTGCGCCGACACCACCGAGCACGGACAAGCCGATAACCGACAACAACATCGACGAACGGGCAAAACGGCGGATGTGGGGGGTAAACATGGCGGAAACTCCTCAAAACGGGGCGGAATGACAAATCCAAGAATCCGCCCCCGCCCTTACCGATCCCTTATCAACTCCTGACCGATGAACCCCTCCTCCACCGGAGCTCAAACCCTCACCGATCGTGCATCCCTGCGCCTCGACGAGATGCGTGAGGACCTCCGACGCGAACTAGTACTACAGGGCTAATGCCTGGATCTTGAGTCGGCGCCTGAAGTGGTGTCTGCGGGCATCGGCTTGGGGCTCGCGTCGGAAGCATGACCAGTCGGCTGGCCAAGAGCGGTGCACGGAAGAAGACCGACCAGCTCGAAGAGGCGCTGCGCGGATTCTTCACCGACCACCACGCGACGATTCTGAAGATGATGCTCGACAACAGCGACCGGATCGGCGCCCAGATCCCGCACTCGACGCGCTGATCGAGGACGCGATCAGCCTTTCTCCCGACAGGCGACCCGCCTCGCTGACATCGTCGGCGTGAACACCGTTGCCGCCGCCGAGTTGATCGCCGAGACCGGGGTCGACATGACCCGATTCCCATCCGCCGCGCATCTGGTGTCGTGGGCGAAGTTCTGCCCGCAGACCCACCAGTCCGCCGGCAAGTCCATGAGCAAGGGCCGCGGAAAGGGCAACCCATGGCTGGCCGGCACTCTCGGCCGCATCGCGTTCGCCAACTCCCGCGCCGACACCTTCCTGGGCACCCGCTATCGGCGCCTCGCGCGACGCCGCGGCAAGCAGAAGGCGATCGTCGCCACCGGCAACTCGGTACTCACCGTCGTCTACCACCTACTCTCGGACCCAGACGCCGAATTCTGCGACCTCGGGCCCGGATACTACGAATCCCGGATCAACAAACACCGCCGCGCCCGCGACCTCGCCACCCAGCTCCAGGCACTCACCGGCCAGCACATCGCCATCCGCGACGGCAAAGCCGTCATCACCGACACCGCCGCCTGACCCCAAACTCAACGCGGCAGAACAACATAACCCGGCTCAGCCGGGTGCCTTCGGTCTGCCCACTCATCATCCTATTTTCGGGTCATACAAGGACTGATCCGATCCCCGTCCGGGAGCAAACAACACTCGACCCGAATCGCGCCGACGTGCGTGTAACGCCGCGGCCTCCACCGCGAATAACCAGCGAACGCTCTCGCGCCCACTACGGGGCACGGGAGAAAGGCAACAACCCTCCTGATGTCGACACCTCGGGTGGGGCGTGTCGTCACGGGTGCCGAGGGGTGCGCAGCGAAGAATCGACGTAGAACGCGACAGTCGAGGAGGGTGCCATGAACCCCAGCCGCATACGCAGGCTCAGGCCGGTGCCCGACACCGAGCCGCAAATGCTGTTTCGCACCATCCACGGATACCGGCGCGCCTTCCGCATGGCCGGTGACGGCCCCGCGCTGCTGCTGTTGCACGGCATCGGCGACAACTCCTCGACATGGACCGAGATCATCCCGCACCTCGCCGAGAATTACACCGTGATCGCACCCGATCTCCTCGGCCACGGACGCTCCGACAAACCCCGTGCCGACTACTCCGTCGCCGCCTATGCCAACGGCATGCGCGATCTACTCTCGACCCTGGGAATCGACCACGCCACCGTGATCGGACATTCGCTCGGCGGCGGCATCGCGATGCAGTTCGCCTACCAGTTCCCACAGATGGTGGATCGGCTCATCCTGGTTTCCGCCGGCGGTATCACCAAGGACGTTCATCCACTCCTGCGGCTCGCGGCGACACCGATCCTCAACGAGGCACTGAAATTGCTGCGCCTGCCGGGAGCGGTGCCCGCGGTGCGATGGGTGGGAACGGTGTTGACTCGACTGCACGGCACTGCCCTGCGCCCCGGTGCGGCGCTGCACGACACACCGGATCTGGTGCGTATCTTGACCGAACTTCCCGAGCCCACCGCGTGCGAGGCCTACCTACGCACCCTGCGTGCGGTGGTCGACTGGCGCGGACAGACGGTGACCATGCTCGACCGCTGCTATCTGACCGCAAGATTCGACGAGGCCAAATGGCGGCAAACTACTCAACATCGGAACCGTCGAGACAGCTCTCACCCCACACGTCTCGACGCGTGCCGCCGTGCTCGACGCGGTCGGAGCCGCCGAACGCAGCGCCACCTGATTCGGGCTCAGGTGACCGACGCCGGACACAACACCCACCCAGTACCTGGGGTAGGAACCCACGCGGCACGGTCACCGGTCGCGGACAGGCGCCACTCCGGAACCGATAGCTGCTTCAGCACGGCGGCGGACGGCACGGACCTACGGCGCGGCACCGGAATCCGAATTCCGTCCAAACCTATCGGAGGAGAGATTCCCTCGCTGCTGCGGTCGGATTTCGCTGTGAGAGAGGAGCTCCGCGCTGGTCTCCACCGGACGTGCAGCGCAACCGCATCCCCGAAATCCTGAGGACGGAACGCCTCCGCGGGCGGCGGATGCCGCCGATCATTCTCCCCGGTGGCGGCCGGGTGTCCGCATGGCCGAATCCGGGCCCGGGTCCGGGTTCGGGTCGGAACGCTGGAAGCCCGGATCGATGGTCAGGTCTTCGGTGTCGGCGAAGACCAGCCGCCCGTCGTCGAGCGCGACCGCCCACCGATGCACCGGCGCCCACTCATGCCCGCCGCCGCCCGGGTCGGTCACCGCCGCATAGTCCTCGGCCACCTCACCGGTGAGATCGGCCCCGGCGCTCCTGCGGACCAGCACCCGGACACCGACCGTCAACTCCGGGCCATCGACCGGCCGGCTGCCGCTGTATCGGGCCATACTGATGCACCTCTTCGCTCGGCGAAACTCCCGAGATCGAGCATAAGCACCGACCGGCCCGGTACGCGACCCGACCTGCAAGAACACCACCCGCGCACGGACGCCGCCGAAACCGTCTGCTGCCACCACGCCAGCGGCCACTATCTACGCGCAACGCAACCATCAAATGCCAGGCCGGACCGTAGCGGTCATTCAGCGGTGGCGGTGAGCGGACGCGCGAGCGCGTCGGCGACAGCTCGACTGCGCATCAATTCGCGGATCACCTGTGCGAAATGTGTTGCCCCAGCAGCCTCCAACGAGGCTGGGAGATTGAACGCACCTCCACGCCGCCGGTGGTAGTCGATCTGCTCGAGCAGCACCTCACGTACCGCCGCTGGTGAGCTCTGGTTCACCAGCATGAGGAAGTCGTCGGCGGTGTACACCTCGTAGCTGAGGATCGCGTCGTTCGTCTCCGCGAAGTCGAGGAACCGTTTGTCGTCGGTCACGACGTACTGCACGGCGGCGGCGTGCAGGTGGGCGTCGTAGTCGTCGGTGTACGCGAGGTCGGAATCGATGACGTTGCCCTTGATCCGGCCGTATGGCGCCACCGCGATGATGCGGTCCCGAATCCCGCCGACCTGCGCGTCGGAGTAGTGCGGGTGCTTCTTCCGGATGTGATAGATCAGCTCAGCGAGGATGTCCTCGGTCCACGTCAAGTGGAACATCGGCGACTTCCGGAAGGCGAGCAGGCATATCCAGTCCCTGAGCGTCCTCGAATAGAGGACGTTTGCATCCGTCAGAACCCCTGCGCTCACCCGACGAGGATAAACGCAGGGGCCCTCGTGGACGCGGAGCACCGGTCAGTACGTCATGCCTTCTGCGTCTTCGAAAGCGCGAAGGTCGTCGAACGCTGCTCGCTGCGCATCACGCTGCCGCTCTTGGTAAGCGATCACATCACTGCTCGTCAACCGAGTGTGGGTGCCGACTTTGTGGGCGGGGATCTCCCCCTCGCCGATGAGCTTCATCAGTGTCGGGCGGGAGATGTCCAGCATCTGAGCCGCGGTCGTGGTGGTGACCTCACTCGGCACCGACCCGATCGTGACGGTGCCACCAGCGGCAACAACCGCCACCACCGCGGTAAGAATCCGCGCAAGCTCCGCTGGTACCGCCGACTCCAGGCTGCTGGGATCGACAGCGCCGGCCTGCTCGACCTCCGTGGAAGTGACCGTGACGGTGGTCTTCGCGGCACGATCGGTCACAACAGCGCTCATCTCAAGCACCTCCTATGCCATAAATCGTAGTGATTTGCACTTATAAGTGCAACCGACTTCGTGTTGACGCTCCTTTCCCAACATCCCTGCCACGACCTGCCGAAGACGGCCGCCCTCTGGTCGGCGGGGATCCGGCGGCGCATCTGGTAGGGCGAGGCGTCGTCTCGGAGGATGGCCTCAGCAGACCCTGGCCGCAGAGACTTGCCCATCGCCGCCAATCAGATCGTGTCCGCCGCACAACATCGTGCCGGTGGTGGATCCTGGGAATGGGCACGCCGGACCACGGGCACCGTATCCAGCACGCCACGCACCGCTACCAGCATTTTGGCACCCATAGCCATAGTCCCTATGAACACCACCGTGCCGAGCGACGTGCCCCACGTCACCGATGCGCTCGACGAAGACCGGCGCGGAAGCACTCGCGGACATCGCCGCCCGGATCGAGGCGCATCTCGCCACCCACGACAGGTACTTCTGCGTTCCCCGGCGGCAAGGATTCCCTCGTCGTCCCCGACCTGGTCCGCCGCGTCGAACCCGAAGTGCCATTGATGTTCGAGCGTGCCTCGACTGCCCCGAGACCTACGATTACCTCACTGTCGCGGCCAGTAGGAATTGGCCACTGCCGTACGCTCCCTATGCCGCTGCGTTCCCGTCTGCGGTGCGGCGCACCACGGTGATTGCGGCCCTGTGGGCGGTGCACCTTACGGCGGGTAAGCGCGGCGCCTGATCCCGCGGTCAGTGTGGGTCGCAGCTCCAGCACCCGGAGCCCGAGCCGCTCGTCGAACGAGTCTGCCCACAACCTCCGAATCGCAGATCGTCCTCCCTGACTACGCGTTGACCGTGTCGGATCGGCGCACTTGCCAATCGACGGCAGAACTTGAAATCGGATCGGCGGTATCAGGGCCTGGCGCAACCCCTGGGCCGGGAAGTTTCTCTGCGAGCGCCAGCGAGTGCGGGTGGAGAAAGTTCTCGGAGCCTTGTGCCGACGCTTGCGCCGCCAGGGACCGCCGTCGATCAGGAACGGAAGGCCAGCACGTCAAAAACGAACGATGTTCTTCAACAGGGCGGAGCGCAGCGGAGTTCTTGTAGGGAATCAGAAATCGTGGCCAAATCTCAGCCCGGATGGCCACTGGGTGGCCAATTGGCCAATCCGGTGAGATTCCGCAGGTCAGGGGCTCGTGGTGCAGCGCAACCGCTACCATGAAAAGAACCGAATCTGGCGGGAAGTGGCGGATCGATGGCGGCTTCGCCACCAGGGCCATGTCTGGAACTCTTCCTGGCCGCCACCACGGATTTCTCCTTCTTCCGTTGACGGTCGCTCTGCGACGGCCCATGCCTTCGGAGCGGTCGGCAAGTGGCCCTCGGGTGAGCCCATGCCCCCTGGGGGGGTACTTCCCCGCACCCTAGGAGGGGATAACGGCGTGATCACACGGGAAGAGGATTGAGCCGGGACATCACGCCCCCGAGGACGATCAGCCTGTTCATCCTTGTCCACCTCTCAGGACCCGATCTCATGAAACCCACCGGCCTCCGTGCCACAACTCGCCCGCCCACCCTGCCCGGAGGGCAGCCGACCACCGACACGGGCGGCAGGCAGTGCCATGTCTGACCAAGGACCCGTACCGTACGAAAGCCTTACCCCGCACCTCATCCACGCGATGACCCCGCATCCAGGGGACTCGATGGGGACGTCGGCGGCAAATTTCCTCTTATTCGTCGCCGCCCCGGCCTGGCTCCCATTGAGCGCGGTCAACGATGGATTGCACAATGCGAGCGCGGCCTACATCAACTTCGTCGCAACCAAACTTCCATTCGCGGAGAACGACTCGAAGACCGTCAAGGCATTGAAATTCCTGGGCGGTGTGGTCCAACCGGTCCTGATGCCGTTCGCCGCGCTGTGGTGGAAAGGCACCGGCACACCCCTGGTCGTGTGGGAAATGCTCGAAAAGGCCAAGGAACACGACGAACCCGCCGTGCATGCTCCCGAGCACCCCCCGGCGCCGGCGCCGGCACCGACACCGACACCGAGCGGACCCGCCACCGCACCGACCGGTCCGACATCGAGCCTCGCCCCGGCCGGCGCCGGGGGACTCGGCAGCACCGCCGCCAACGCCCTCGCACCCCTCGCGGCGGTGCTTACGCTCGCCGCCGGTGGCCTCGTGTGGATCCAGCACCAAGACACCCCGTCGACCAGTGGGCCGACCCCCGTCGTCGAACCGGTCCAAGGGACCGGCAATGGAGCGAATCAGCCCGCCGCAGTTCCGGGCGATCCTGGGCCCGCCGCGGTACCGCCGATTCCCGCCCTGCCTGCGCCCATTGCCGCGCAGTCCCCTCCCAACCAAGGTGGAGGCGCCGCGTCGGATCCGGCCACGAATGGTTCCGGTACGGCCGGTACCGGCGGGGTCGGCGGGGCCGCACCGGCAGGTTCTGATGGCGGTGGGTCCGCTCCGGCTCCGGCGATGCCCGCAAGCGACCCTGGACATACCGGAACCCTTCCCGGACCACCCGCTCCTGTAATCAGTGGGGAGGGCGTCGTCACAAACCCAGACCCGGGAGGCGCCGGAACCCCTCCAATTGGGGTCGGTGGCAGCGCTGGATCCGCTCCGGCGATGCCCGGCTCGCAACCCGCTCCGGGCACCGGTGGCGGTGGGCAGGTCGCCCAGGCTCCGGCGATGCCCGGCTCGCAGCCCGCGCCGGATCCGGCGGAATCCGCTCCGGCTGGTACCGGTGGGGAGGACTACTATTGCCAAAGCGCTGTCCACTCGTGCCCGGGTGGTACCGACAGCTTCTCCTGCCACACTTCTGACCTTTCTGTCCCGTGCGAGGGAACTGATCCGACTGGTTCCGGGGGCGGCGTTCCGCCGGCGGGTTCGGCGACCGAGGAAGCTGTGACAGACGGTGCGGGTTCCAGTGGCTATACGGATCCGGGTCCTGTTCCGCCGGCGGGTTCGGCGACCGAGGAAGCTGTGACAGACGGTGCGGGTTCCAGTGGCTATACGGATCCGGGTCTTGTTCCGCCGGCGGGTTCGGCGACCGAGGAAGCTGTGACAGACGGTGCGGGTTCCAGTGGCTATACGGATCCGGGTCCTGCTCCGCCGGCGGGTTCGGCGACCGAGGAAGCTGTGACAGACGGTGCGGGTTCCAGTGGCTATACGGATCCGGGTCTTGTTCCGCCGGCGGGTTCGGCGACCGAGGAAGCTGTGACAGACGGTGCCGGTGTCGACGTCGAAGATACCGGGGCCGATCCGGGCACGTACACCGCTCCCGATCCCGTCGGTACCAGCGGATCCACCTACACCGACCCCGGCAGCACCGGCGGCGGCACCAGCGGATCCACCTACATCGACCCCAGCTACGGCTCCGACGGCACGGGAGACGCATTGTGACTCAGGTCCTTTCGTGTGGTGGTCCTGGGGGGCGGCACCAGCGGATCCACCTACACCGACCCCCGTGATGCCACCACCGGCGACGACACCAGCGGACCGCCTGGTCAGTAACGACCGCTGGCCGGGCGACGGTTAAACCTGCCGCCCCGGCAATCCACTACCGGCTGTTGTCCGTCGCTGAACGTGCCGACGATGGCGTCACTGTCGATGCCGTTGATGTCGATATGAGAAGGGCCCTTCCCGCGGTCGCGGGGAGGGCCTTCGTCGGAGTGGTAAGGGAATCGTCGGCGTGGTGACGTCGCGCGATCAGTGACTCAGTCGTGGCCACTTTCGGTGACGGCGACCCGTGCGGACTTCTCGTCGACGATGGACACTTTCGTTGCGAACGCCGCCGTCAACGCCTGCACCGCCAGGTTGTTTACCGCCCGCGGATATCCGCGGGCCGCATTGTGAATCAGGGTGACCGCGTCGTCGGTGAACAACGGATCCGTCCGGCCGGCGATCTTGCAGTGATGGGTGATGTAGTCCGCCGAATCTGTCGGGCTCATCCCGGCCAAGGCGTAGCGCACCGCGATCCGCTGGTCCAACGCGGCGAGTACCCCGAGTCGCAGCCGGTGCCGCAACGTCGGCTGCCCGACCAGCAGTGCCGCGAACGGTGACCCCGAATCCATGTCGTGGTTGGTCAGCATCCGGATGGCTTCCATCTGCGCGTTGTCGAGTAGATGCGCCTCGTCGATCACCACGACCGGGGTGCGGCCTCGCTCGGCGTATTCGGCGGCCAATGCCTCGGCGGCTTGCGGCGCCAAGGTCGCGGTGTAGAAACTCGGCACCCGGCCCAGTGCGGTGACGATGTGATGCAGCATTCCCCGCACTCCCACCGACGGGTTCGGTAGGTAGATGATCACATGCCGGGCTGGGTCCAAGGCCGCTGTCGCGGCGCGGATGGCGACGGTTTTCCCGGCGCCGACCTCGCCGGTGATCACTCCTAACGCGTGTTGGTCCACGCACCAGGAGATCCGGGCGACGGCTTCGGCGTGGCCGGGGTGCCGGTGCAGCATCGACGGTGCCAACCCTCGGCCGAACGGCATTCGGGTGAAGCCGTAGTAGGACTGCAGGCGTTCGATACTCATGCGGGCCGCCCGTCGCGGTGGGTGAATTCATCGGTGAGGTCGTCAATGCTCAACTGCCCGGGAAGCTGCTCACCACCGTTATCGTCGTCGGTGGGTCCGTAGAGGGCGTGATACCCGATCCGCCGATCGCTGCGAACCTGCTCATGATGGGTCTGGGCCGTCAACGCCAGATAGTCGATACCCGTCGCAGCGGGCGTGGGTCGTTCCGGAATCTCGGGCCGGGCTTTCGGGTGCACGTGCCGAGTGATGTTGTGCGGCACCGCCCGTCCGTGCGGGGCGTCGCGGTAGCGGACCTCGATGGTCTCCATGTCGAATGGGGAGAACACCAACTCGACCTTCCGTCCCACCAGGGCGTGATCGACCTGGTAGGTGTTGCCGTGCAACGACACCGTCGCCGTCTTGGTCACCGTCCGATACTCCGACCATAGGAACGCCTCGGTCAGATCGGCGGCCGTCGGCATCGCCGGTGTCCGTCCCAGCCGCGACCACCCGGACTCCCACCGATCGAGTGGGCTCTGCCCGGTTTCCGAATGCACCCGCCGGTGGTATTCGACTTCGATCCATCCCGTCAGCAGCCGGTTGAGCTCCAACAACGCGGTTCGGTGATCGAGACCCGCGGCGGTGAGATCCTCGGCGGTGGTGTCGGCGACCTCGACGAGGAACTGCTCCCGGACGGTGCGGAAGAACCGCTCGATCTTCCCGCGCCCTTGCGGGCGGTGCGGGGTCGAATGCACCAACCGGATACCGAGCTTCGCGCAGGCCCGCAGCAGCCACGCATCGACAAACGCCGAGCCGTTGTCGACGTAGACCGAGCCCGGGACGCCGCGCGCCGCGAGCGCCGGCTCCAACGCGACCCCGAGACGGACGGTGTCCTCAGAGAACCCGAACCGGTAGCCGGTGATCAACCGGGAATGATCATCCAAGAATGCGAACAGATACGTCTTGCGGCCACCGATCCTCGGCCCGTGCAGCGCGTCCCCGGTCCACCGATCGTTCGGGTTCTCCGCTTCGGACCGCCCGAACACAGTCGGGGCGTTCCCGGCGGCGGGGCCGATCAACTCCAGCCGGTGGAAATGGCGCAGCAGCGTCGATTCCGACGGCGCCCATCCCGCCGAGGCCCGCAGAATCCGTTGCACCTGCGCGACGGTGCGGGCCGGATTCTCCCGTTTCAGCGACGCCGCCAACTCCAAGGTCGCAGTGTCCGTCCGCGGAGTCCCCGCCCGCGTGGTGGGAATCAACTCCTCGAACCCACCGGCCCGGTAGCGGCGGATCCACCGATCGAGCGTGTCCCGCGAATACCTCACCCGGGTTCCGAACGGGTCGGTGTGCTGCCGGCTCGCGATCTCCCGCACCAGCCGGCCCCGGGCCTTCGTCGACAACCCGGCATCGAGCGCCGGGCAGATCAATTGGTAGCGGAACAACCCGACCGCATGGCTTCTCTCACGTCGTTTCTCATCATCGGTAGGCAACACGATCCCCATTCATCGAAGAATGCGCTGCCCGAACCTGTTGCCGGGCAGTCACACCCGCGACGATGACGGATCATCATTGTCGGCGGCAGGGTCAACTGGTGTTGCAGGATCCGATGCCGGGACCGGTGGCCAGCCGGGCGAGAGCAGCCGACCAGCACTGGCCGCGACGGCGACCTGCGCGGCCGTCACCGCGCCGAGGACCGCGGACCTTCCGAAGCGAGCGGTGATCGCACCGTGTGCCGCGTGCACCGCGGCGAGGACGTCGCCCCACACCGACTCCGTTGTCCTCGGCACCGCCACATCCACACCCGTCGTGACCGCGACCGCGAGGAACCAACTACGCACCGCATCCGCTCGGGCCGCCTCCACCCGCAACCAGCCGCGGACCGTGGACCCCGGGATGCCCAATCGCTGCGCGATCGGGCGGTGCCCGTGACCGCGGGCCTTCGCCGCCAACGCCGCCCAGATCAACTCCGCGAGATACGCCCTGCGCAGCAACAACGTCACCGGCAGCAGGACGTGCGTCACCGCACACCCCCGGCACCGTGCCCGTCGCGGACGCACCGGCGCAGCCATTCCGGCCACCGGGCGGGGTCGGGCGAAACCCCAGCCCGCCAGCACTCCACCGGTGCAGGACGGGCAGGACATGTCCCCGCGCGACAGGCGGGACTCGACGCGGACAGGATCGACCTCTACCGTGACCATCAGTGCGCCTTTCGCACGACGCACGGTGCCCCCGTGAGCTCCGCCAAGAATTCAGCGGGGGCGCCGTGCACCCATCAGTTCCTCGTCACACTGATGGTGCAGACCACCAAGATCAACCCCACGCCGATCATTCCAATCAGATCGGCAACGTCATTGACGACCGCGGACCCGATCCTCGTCATCGCCAGAGACGCTCAACAACCGGCCCCACTCGCTGAGGGCGGTAGTGCGCCATGTCGTACGAAACACCGGCAGCAGCGACAGCCCGATGTACGGCCCGTTCCTGGAGGGCTCAAAGTATTGCCTTCCTTCGCCCCAACCACTCCTGACGTCAGCGGGTCCAGGCCAACGCTCGTCTCAGCACGGCACGGCACGGCCCGCATCGCGATGTCGGCTGAAGAAATGCCAGGGAATTGAGACAGATTGCGGTGGCCATACCTTGAGACCAATGATAATCCCGCAGGTCGCAGCTTCTCGAAATGTCATCGGCAGCGAGACCCTACAGTTCGAATCAGGGGACGCCGCAGGCGGTCCGGTAGCCGCCGGAGGCGGGTACCGCACGAACCGAATCACCCGATGCCGGCCGGTCGCGGCGGGTGACGCGCCGTCTGACGGCGATCTCGCGGTTCATGACCTGCTCGATCGAGGCACCAGGCACGCTAGTGTCGTACGCCATAAATTCGTGCTTTAAATTGATATCCTGAGGCATGCCTCGAACCGGACGCCCGAAGGCTGAGTTGATGTTGACCGATGACGAACGCGAACAACTCGTTCGATGGTCGCGGCGAGCGAAAACCCCACAGTCGTTGGCACTGAGGTCGCGGATCGTGTTGGCCTGCGCGGAGCCGGGGATGACAAACAAGCAAGTTGCGGCAGACCTAGGGATATCCGCCAATACGGTCAACAAATGGCGCGGGCGCTTCGTCGACCGACGCCTGGACGGCTTGGTCGATGAACCTCGACCGGGTCGTCCGCCCTCGATCTTGCTGGACCGGGTCGAAGACGTGGTTACCGCGACACTGGAAACCTCCCCGGCCAATGCGACGCACTGGTCGCGTACCTCGATGGCCAAGCGCACCGGCCTGTCACCGTCGACGATCGGCCGGATCTGGCGCAAGTTTGAACTCAAACCGCATCTGACCGACGGTTTCAAGCTGTCCACGGATCCGCAGTTCGTGGACAAGGTCGTCGATGTTGTTGGTCTCTACCATAATCCGCCTGAGCGTGCCGTCGTCCTGTGTGTGGACGAGAAGAGCCAGATGCAGGCCTTGAACCGTTCCCAGCCGGTGCTGCCGATGATGCCCGGCATGCCGGAACGGCGCAGTCATGACTACGTCCGCAGCGGCGTCACCAGCCTGTTCGCGGCGTTCAACATCGCCGACGGCACGGTGATCTCCGAGCTTCATCGACGTCACCGGGCCGTGGAGTTCAAGAAGTTCCTCACCGCGATCGACAAGGCCGTCCCCGAGGAGTTGGACGTGCATCTTGTCTGCGACAACCTGGCCACCCACAAGACGCCGGCAGTGGGCGACTGGTTGGCCAAGCACCCACGTTTTCACGTCCACTTCACCCCGACCGGGTCCTCGTGGATCAATCAGGTCGAGCGATGGTTCGCATTCCTGACCGATCAGCTGCTCCGCCGTGGTGTACACAAAAGCGTTGCAGCACTGGAGAAAGACGTTCGCAACTGGGTCAAAACCTGGAACGACGACCCGAAGCCGTTCGTCTGGCACAAGACCGCCGAGGAGCTCCTCGATTCCCTCGCTAAATATATCTCACGAATTTCTGACGCGGGACACTAGACCGCGCGTTCTCCCCTGTCTGTTTCTCGCAGGGTTACGCGAGCGAGCATCTGTTCCATCTGCGGCCACCCGAACCGCAGGTCGGTGGCGATCATCCCTGCACGGGTGTCGAGATCCGGTTCGAACGCGGCGAAGACGACCCGAGCGGCTGGGGCGAGCACCGTGTGCTCGACAGCCTCCACGGTGTCGCGCGACCAGCGGTCCTCGTCGGCGGTGGTGTCGGGTTCGCCGAACAGCTCGGTCAGCCGGTGGCGGGCGTAACCGGCGTGTGCGAGGTCAGTTGCGGTGTAGAACTCGGTCATAGCTCCCCCTGTGCGTGCGGACGTGACGATTTCGGGACCGGACGATGCGTGACGGGCACAAAGATCGTGTCGACGCCGGACATGATGAGTGCTCCGGCCTGCTGCCAGCCGTGCTCGGTCAGCACGCGGGTGGCCTCGGTGATGCGGACCGTGCCTGGCTCGAGCGGCAAGGTAGCGATGACGTCGCCGTCCTGGGTATGGACCTCGATCGGCCCCTGATGGAACCCGAAGGTGACGTACGGTCTGCCGTCGGCGAGGTGGTCGAGGCCCTGTTCGGAGAGTTTGCCCCGGCTGCGACGCTCCCAGTGGTTGCGCACCATCCACCCGAGCAGGACTCCCAGTGCGGCAACGTTCAGGCCCCGGAGAATCCATTCGCCCATCAGGTCAGCTCCTTTGTTTTGGCAGTCCGGCGACGCTGATTGCCCTTCCAGTCGGGTGGCGACGTTCCAGCGTGTCATCATGCCCTGTTCTTCGCAGCCTTCCTGCACGGCAGCCTTCGCTGCAGCAGTCTGCGTCTCGGCGCGGGCCTGCGCGAGCGGAGCCGTCCTGGATGCGTTCGAGTTCCTTCAACCGAGGGTGCAGGTCCAGGGCACAATCGCAGGTGTGAGTCGGTTGATCGCGCCGATGATCGCGACGGCCGGTCCGCCCCCGGGCGATGACCGTCCGTGGAGCTTCGAAATGAAGTACGACGGGTGCCGGTTGCTGGCTTCGGTCGGTGGCGGCCGGGAGCCGGTGCTGTGGACCCGCAATCTCAACGTCGTGACCGCCTCCTAGAGGTCGCCGAGGCCCTGTCGACGGCATTCGGCGGCGGCGGCCGCATCGTCCTCGACGGGGCGATCGTGGTCATGGACCGGGGCCGTCCGTCCTTCGGGCTCTTGCAGCGCAGACTCGGTGTGGCACACGCGACGAAGCCGCTTCAGCGGCGGATCCCCGTGACGTATCTGCCTTTTGACGCGCTCGTCCGAAACGGCGTGGAACTCCTGCGAGTGCCTTACCTGGATCGGCGGGCGGAGCTGGCCGAACTGGAATCGATCGTCGAGAAGATCGGCGGGCTCCCGATCGCAGTGCCGCCGCACTGGGAATCCCAGAATGGTCGCGTCATGCTGAATGCGGCCCGTTCGGCGCAGATGAAGGGAATCGTCGCCAAGCGGTCGAACTCGATTTACCTTCCGGGGCAACGGAATCGATCGTGGATCAAGACCGCGATCCGGACGAGGGGGACGGTGCTCGCGATCGGGTTCGTCGGCAGCAGCCGGTCGGTGGCCGCGCTGGTTCTCGGCGGCTATACCGCCGACGGGCGACTCGAGCAAGTCGGGCACGTCAGCAGCGGCCTGAGCGTCTCCGCGCGCCGCCAGCTCCGGGAGGAGTTCCGTTCGCTCGAACGCCCCACCAGCCCCCTCCCAGACGACCCGGCAGCGGCCCCGGACGGTGACGGCGATGTCCGCTGGCTGACTCCGGTCACGGTGGTCGAGGTCGATTTCCGCGAGCTCACCTCGCGTGGGCTCAGGCATCCCTCGTACAAGGGCAGACGCCTCGATATCGACCCCGCATCGGTCCGGGTCGAGGACCTGTAGAAATCAGAGGAAAGCCGCCGGCACCTTCCCCGGTGTCAGCGGCTCCTCATCCCCTACGTATCCGGGAACGCTACGCACTGTAGGTCTTACCCGGGGCGGGGGTGACAGTGACGCCATATCGCCTCTCGGCAAGTGGTCGCTCGAAGCGACTTTTCTGGTGTGGTACCCGGGGCATGCGCGCCACCGTCAGCCCCTTCAACAGCGGGAGGTGTGGTCGTATTCCAACCCCGATGAGGCGCGCCAGCGCGGGGGCCCGCGTGGGCTCACACGCTGGTCAGTGGGCTTCCTCGACCGTGATCGGCTTCAGCAGCTCGGCGCCGTTGTTGCGGACGTTGTTCACGGCCTTGGACACCGGGTAGGTCTGTAGGCTGCCCGGTGCCGGTGGTGCCATCAGGGATCGGGCGTGACGAGAACGCAGTGCGGCGCTGATTCAGGTGCCGAAACCGCGGCCCCGTTACGTTATTTACGGTCCTTCACAGAAGGGCTACGGTCGCCAGACCCGGTATGACTCCTTGCCCCTGTCTCACGCATGATCCGGGGGGTGGTGTCGCCGGGTGTGGTGGCGTCGACGGACCGCTGATAGGGACACGGCCAACCGAAGTTTGGGTAGGTCCCTTTGTAACGTGGGTGCCGGGCGTCGATGCCGGATCGGCGACCGACCGACCGGAGACACAAGGGGCGAACCCTGAATGGACTCGAACTATGCGGTGTACTGCGGCATCGACGTCGGCAAAGGTGAGCACCACGCCGTCGGACTGACCGCCGCCGGAAAGAAAATCTACGACAAGGCCCTGCCGAACGACGAAGCGAAGCTGCGGGCCAGCCACGGATCGGTGCTGGTGGTCGTCGACCAACCCAATACGATCGGCGCCCTGCCGGTCACCGTGGCCCGCGCCTGCAGCCACGAGGTCGGCTACCTGCCCGGACTGGCGATGCGCCGCATCGCCGACCTATACCCCGGACAAGCGAAAACAGACGCCCGAGACGCCTTCATCATTGCCGATACCGCCCGCACCATGCCGCACACCCTGCGCCGGGTCGACACCGGCGACGAGGCCCTCGCCGAGCTCGAGGTCCTCATCGGGTTCGACGACGACCTCGCCGGCGAGGCCACCCGGGTCAGCAACCGCATCCGCGGACTCCTCACCGGAATCCATCCAGCCCTCGAACGGGTCCTCGGCCCCCGCATCGCCCATCCGGCGGTCCTCGAGATCCTCTCCCGCTGCGGGGGACCGGCCGGAATCCGCAAGGCCGGCAAGCGCAAGCTCACCGCGATCGCGGTCAAACACGCGCCCCGCATGGGCACCCGACTCGTCGGCGAGATCCTTGCCGCCCTCGAAGAGCAGACCGTAATTGTCCCCGGCAGCACGGCCGCCGAGACCATCCTCCCCAAACTCGCCGACACCCTGAAAGAGACTCTCCAGCAACGGAAATCGGTCGCTGAGGACGTGGAGGGGGCCCTCGATGACCACCCTCTTTCCCGAGTCCTGACCTCGATGCCCGGCATCGGTTTCAGGACTGCAGCCCGGATCCTGATCGAGGTCGGCGACGGCTCCGCCTTCGCCTCCGCCGCCCACCTTGCCGCCTACGCAGGCATCGCACCGGTCACCCGCAAATCGGGCTCCTCGATCCGAGGCGAACACCCGGCCCGATCCGGCAACAAAAAGCTCAAACGAGCGCTGTTCCTCTCCGCGTTCTCCGCCCTCCACGACCCCACCAGTCGCGCCTACTACGACAAAAAGCGTGCCGAGAAGAAAAAACACAACGCGGCCCTGATCTGCCTCGCCCGACGCCGCTGCGACGTCCTCTACGCCATGCTGAAGAACAAGGAACTCTACCGGGCACCACTCCCCTCGGCGGCTTGACGGGAACCATAGGGACACCCCCCGGTTGCCGCCGTAGCTCCTCGATCGCCTGCTCCGCGGCGCGCAGCGCGGTGGTCAGCGCATCGACACGGTCGGCGGCCGATTGCCGGACCTCGGCCAGCTGTGCGGTGTGATCGGCGCGCACCTGGTCGCGGTCCGTACGGGCCTCTGCGCGCAGGTCGGCGAGTTCCCCGCGCAGACGGTCCACATGCTCGCGGCTGTCCTGCACAGCGGCCTGCGCTGCAGCGGTCTGCGTCTCGGCGCGGGTCTGAGCGAGCCGAGCCTCGGCCTCGGCGGCCGCGATCCTCCCCTCGGCGTCGGCCTGGATGCGCTCGAGTTCCGCGCGTGCCTCACGTTCCCGGTTCGCCGCGTCCTCCACGGCGGCAGCGGCCTCGGCCTGAATCCGCGCCAGCTCCGCGTAGGCGTCCTCCGCGGCCGCGTCGGCCTCCTCCCGTGCCTGCTGATATGCACTCGCGCGGGCCTCGGCCTCACGTCGGCGCCGTTCCTCCTCGCCCCGCAACCGTTCCGCTTCGGCCACTTTCGCGAGCGCCTCGGCGTGGGCCTGATCGACCTCGGCGGCGACCGCCTCGACATCGGTCACCGAGGCGATCGTCTCGGTCATCGTCTCAAGGAAACCGCGGAGCTCCGCCAGACGGGAGGGCAACTCCTCGAGCTGCACACCGAGGGTCGCCCGAGCCATCGACACCGGCGCCGTCACCCCACCCCCATATCCCGCACCGGTACGCGTTGGCGATCGAGCTCGGGCGGCCCCTCGAACCGGACGAGGTTGCGTTGCACGAAGTCTGCGACAACCCTATCTGTGTTCGGGCGACGTCGGAAGCGTTAGGTCGTCCGCACGTGGTGCTCGGAACGCAAGCACAAAATCTTGCCGGGATGGGTGCGAAGGGACGCGGCGGCGGTCGCGGGCAGACGTGGCGTTGGTACGGGCCCGATCGTGCGGCGCGCGCGGCGCGGTCGCGGGCGTTGCGGGAAGCGATTCGCGACGGGTGGGATGATGAGAAAGTGCGGTCGGCCTTGTTGCGGACTGACGTCCCGACCTTGTTCTGACAGAAACACGCCCGGTCGATGCCGGGAAGCGTTAGGTACGAAGGGGAGAGCATGAGCGAGGACAGAATAGCGGTGCAACGCTCGGCAGTTGAGTCCGCGTTGTATCAGGCCACCAAGCACATCTGGGCGGTGACGGACACCGATCTCGAGGCGATCGTCGCTGGCGAGCGTGTCGGACCGCTCGGTCATGCTGACACGACGGGCGTGGACGTCGCGTTTCCGAACCCGGACTCGCTGCGGGACTTGATCTAGACCGGAGCCCGCGCAACACGACGATGTTGCGCACTTCGCATGCGCTGAGGGTGTTCGGGCTCGATGCCCGAACACCCTCTACGATCACCGAGGGCGCACCCCCGAACCTAGGCCGTTCGGGGGCGCGCCCTTTGTTGTGCGTGTCAGTTGAACTCGACGCCCAACTTCTCCGCAATGTCGACGCCGATAGTCACGAGACGGGCGATTGCGTCGGGTCGGATGCCGTCCTGAATCGCAATTTCGAGCATGTCGAGCAACCCGGTGTGCGTTTCCGGCGCGGTCTCGGCGACGTCGCGGGCGGCGTCGAATGCGATGCCCGCTTCCGCGCCGCGACCGTCGAGGTACGCGAACATCCCGGTGATGGTGAGGGTCTGCACACGGGCGACGCCGCGTACCTGGTTCGCGACCAACAGCATCGCCGCGTGTGCGTCGGTGGCACCGTAATGGGCAAGGGAGAGCAACGCATCCCGCAACGCCGGGTTGATCGCGGCGAGCAAGCCGACGCGGGCTGCGAGATCGGCGCTCGGGGTCTCCCGGCCCTGCACGACGGCGGCCAGTTCGGTGATGGTGGTGCGGGGGAAGTCACCCAGGAGCCCCGCTGACCATCGGCTCCGGCGTCTCCGTCGGGCACAATGCCGTCCTGCACGGCTGCACCATCGGCGACGACGTCCTGGTCAGCATGGGCGCAATCGTAATGAACCACACCAAAATCGGACGAGGAGCAATCATCGCGGCCGGTGCCCTGGTGCCCGAAGGCGTCGTCATCGAACCGAATTCACTCGTCGCGGGCATACCCGGCAAAGTTCGGCGCACATGCACTCCGGACGAACTCGAGCAGATACGACACAACGCCGACAACTACGTCAAGAGATTGGCCTACTACGCCACGAAATCCTGAAACGGACCGTTTCAGCGTAGTCGCGCTCAGTGAGAGTCAGGCAAGTTCGCAGCCGACGGTGCGACTCGCCGCCAACTCGCGTCGACACAACACGCCCACTTTCTAGGGGACGTTCGCCTCTGACCATCACGAACGACGATCTGCCCGTCCGCGAGCTGAACGGCGCTGATCGCCTCGAGCACTCCGTGGTCGCGGATGGATTCCACGAAATCGGGCGTCTCGGACAGGGCGACCCGGTCGCGGACGTTGGCGCCGATGTCGAGAGCGTGCGGGTCGAGACGGACGAACATTTCGCCGTCGATGATCTCGGCGATGGGGCCGTTCTGAATTGCAGTCATGCTGGTCTCTCTCCTAGGATTCGGATCCAAGACACCGGGCAGGTACCAACTGCCCGGTGTCTTGTGTTTTCCGGTCGAAATGTCTCAGCTAGCCGGTCGCGGACCTGTCGTGTGCGGGAAAACCGGTCACCCTTCTCCACGTGGTTCCCTTGTGGAGGTAGTACTCCAAGATGTGGAGATCACGCAGTTCCGCTGCGAGGGCCTCGCACCCCAGCGCTTCCAGCAACGTGACGTAACGGTCGACGTGGCGGCAGTCGAGAAGAGCGATTTGCCGGACCACCGACTTGTCCGCGAAGACTTCTTCCGCGAACCCGTCTGCGGCCTCGCAGATAGCCAGGATGTCGTACACCTTGTGCGCCTTTCGTTCGGTGAGTGGTGCCTGAGCCAGTTCGGCACGGGCGACATCGGGAGCACTGGTGATGACTCCGTTGACGATGAAATCCGCTGTGCTGCTCACAGTTACCTCCAATTGGGATCAGGACACCTGCCGCGCCCTGATCGTTCTTTTTGCCTTGCTGGCAAGGAGATCGGAAGGCCAGCAAGTCAAAAGAACGATGTTCTTCTTCAACAGAGCGGAGCGAAGCGGAGCATCCTCTTGAAGGACACCGAAGGTGGCCAGGCCGCCGGGCAGGCGGATCCCCAACTGATAGACGACTACGTGCGAACGGGAGACTGGTTCACCCCAGACCTCGAGGGTCTCGAACTCTCGGCCAAATCTCACTGGAGATGACCACTCGGCGGACAGAAGCCAGTGGGCGAGCGTCGGCGAGCAGTACGCCCACTCCCCCGCAAGGTGCGACCGTTCTGGACCGGGCTGCGGGCGGCAGGATCAGCGCGGTGGTGTTCGTTCGTCGCAGCGGACGCGAAACCTGGATGATGGGTCCGTGACTGATGCAGAGCGCTTCATAGTGGCTGGCCGTGACCTAGACTGATGTTGCCGCCATCGCTCGCCCCGGAGTCAGGCTCGTGAACTGTGGGCCTTCTGGATACGAGGGGTGAACGTGGATGCGAAATCTGCGTAGAGTCGACTTCAGCCGATATTTCCCGATTCGTCAGTGATACGGAGAAGCCATGTTCAACATTGTGGCACCCACATCGGAATGGCTTGGAAATGCTGCCGTCGATGGTCCGCCGGCGACCGTAACGGCAAGCGCCAGTGATGTTGGTTCGTTCACGGTACAAATCACCAGCCCGAGCGGCGAGTTAGTCCGCCTGGATTTCGATGCCACCGGAACGTACAGCTTGTCTACCGTGCGGGAAACGAATTGGAAGGTGGCATCCATTCGAATTCGTACGGATGGTCGATCACCGAATGTCGTTGTCGACCTTCGGTCGGCGCGCTCGCTTGACGACGGAAGCATCGAGGGCCGGTCGGTGAGCACCTTCGGTCCGCGGCGTCGCCTTGTCCGCGACATCGGCATCACACCCGAGGGAAGCTGGAAGTCGCGGTATCAAGATGTCCGTCGAAGTGGAGTCCGAATCGTCGGGGAAGCTTCGGGTGAGGTCGGCTCAAGCGGTAACTCGCAAATGACCCGCTGTCGCCTTGATCCTCAGGGCGGCGAGGTTTGGACGTTATCGGCAACAACCGGCGTGGATGACCGGGGGTCCACCGAACGCGGCGCAAATGCACACCGAGGTTTCGCGAAACTGACCAGATCGCAGGTTGACTTCACCGCTGGCGGGCACGGAACATCGCGTGTCCTCTCGTATACCGACGAGGCGGACAAGAGGAAACAGTCTCAGTGGCGCTTTGTTCCCGCTGCCCCCGGATCCCACGCGAGCGAGACGACGACGGTTGCACCGGATGGAACGAAGACGGTGACAACGGTGACTACCTTCGACAACGGCGGTCATAAGAGTGAGTCCACAATTACGTCCCCGCCAAAGATGACTCCCGGCGGCGGGACATCCACAGACAGCACCTCGCACACGACGGAGAGGGCGCCCTCCGGAGCAGTAGCCACCTCGTCTCATCATGAGCACAAGGAATTCGGGGGCGGCAAAGTGATCACTACATGGGAGACGACCACCACCGATTCGAACGGAAAACAAACTACGCAACGGGGCGTAGACGTCCTCTCGGGTGAGACCCGGCACGGTGTCAGGAGCACGACCGTAATCACTACGCACCCAGATGGCTCGACGACCATCGTGACGAAAACTGGCGATGCCACGACCGGTCGCGGTAGAACGCACACGACTGTCATCAACAAGAACGGCAAAGTGGTCAGCGACGAGACGGTCGACGATGGCGACGACGGTGATGACGGTGATGACGGTGATGATGGCGACGGCGATGACGGCGATGACGGCGGTGACGGCGACGATGGCGACGATGGCGACGATGGCGACGATGGCGGTGACGTGGACGACAGCGCCACCGATGAGCCGGGGGACGACGGAATGGGTTGGGATGGTAGCGATGAAGGGCCACCCTCGATCGTTCCCCGGCACAAATCTCTCATCGATATTGTGAACGACCCGCTGGGGCCCTCAGCGGACGAAAACGACGACCCTCTTGCCGGGCGCATTGCCGAAGCCCTGAAACACGGTGCTCTCGTCATACCAAATGCCGCGGACACTGGGTGGGGCGAGGACTCGGGTAGCGAATCACCGCCGGAATTGAAACCACTGTCACGTGGAGCGATCTTTATCCCTGTCCGAACGCCGACCGAAGACTGGGGAAATTGGAACGATCCACGAGTTCACATCGCGTATGCAGCACAGCTCCTCGAGAGCGTCGTTCACTCTGGTCAAACCGACTTGCTGGCCGCATCGCGGGCCGTCGACGTTCTACAGGGCACAGCCGCCCTCGTGGCGATGGCCTTCCGAACATCGCAGTGAGTGTCGGCGACGGTTTCGCGTCTCAGGTTCCGTGAACAACGAGCACGAGCCCTCCATCGTCGTCTCGCCGGATTCGAGCACGCACGATATAGGCCTAGAGACCTTCATAACCACATGGTTCGAAGACCTACGCTCGGGTGGCGGTGAGAGGCGTGATCTCATCGACAACATCGAAAACATGGAGATGTTTTTCCTCATGGCGAACATTGCTCGCCGTGCTGCCCAACCTGACGCTTCGGATGAGGAACTTCTCCTATTCTCTGCTCTTGCCGTGGCACGGGAATACTTCCGGGAGGAACGAATGGAGCCCGTCATAGCTGGATGGGGCGGTAGGTGGAAGTACGTCTGCGACGCCTTTGATCACCTGCATGAAGTAGGCAATGAGGAAGCCGCCCTCATACTCGTCAAGTCAGTGCTGCGCGGTATGCAGACACAGTCAGAGGAAGTAGAACAGTTTCTCCGGAGCGTCTGGTCAAACAAGGAACGGGCGAAGGTGCGGCGCATGAACGCTATATCGCTAAGATCAAGCAGCGAGAGTTGCGGGCCGCTAGGTTGCTAGACCCTACTGTTGACGTAGATGCAGTGATGCTCTCCATGCCGCCTAATGAGCGCGATGCCGACAGACCAATGTGAGTCGGTCGCGCACTTCGTCGATCGGGCCTTCAGCTACTAGCTCGGTACGACGACAACTTCCGGTCGACGTGCTCAGGAGCTCGGGGAAGGTGGTTCGCTGATGGCGTCGGCCGTGACGATCATGTCGAGTTCGAGGCTGTTGCTGCCCGCGGCGTCGGTGACGTACACGGTGATCGCCGCACACCATTGCCCGTCGAAAATTTGGAACCAGTGCGTTTGCAGCGCCGGTAGCAGACCGGACAGGCAGACCGCTGAGCTCTTCACCCGCATGCTGACGTAGTCGGCGCGGGCCGCTCCGCCGCGCCCCAGCGGCAGCGCCTTGCCGATGTCCACCCGGACCGGGCGCGGCGGGTCGAAGGTCCTGATGACCGGGTGCTGTGGCCATCGTTCGGTCCAGCCGTCGGTGTTCATCACAGCGCAGCCCGCAATCGGGTGGGGCCGGTGGCCTGGGTTTCGGGGACGGTGCGCCAGGCCACCGACCCGGCGTCACTGCGGATCTCCACACGGAGGGTGCGCCGTTGAAATCCCTTGCCGGCGGCCGCCACATCGAGGTGCACCCCGGTGACCCGGCCGTACTTGTCGCCGAGACCGGTGTATCCGGCGACGCGGGAGTCGATGCGCAGATCCACCCCGTCCCAGCGCCCCTCGGCCACCAGCAGGACGGCGCCCTTCGACCGTGCCCGCGCCACCACCGCCCGGGCCCGCGACGGCGGCACGGCCACGCCCGCCAGCCCGAGAATCACCAGGTCAATGCCGTCGAGCAGGATCGCCGCGACTTCTCTAGGGGTACAAGCCTGTGTCGCTGGTTCTTGAACAAAACCACGCAGGTCAGCGTCCTCGGACGAGAACCTAACAGATTGCAGCAGGTGTGGCACAGGCGAAATGCGACACAGCGGCAGGCGACGTTTTCGGCCACCCACCATCGCGATCTCGAATCAAGCTGTCATTTGGAGAGCGCTGGTGACGTCCGGCAAAAGTCGGTGTTCCGCTACTGAGCCGTGTTCGAGCCTGCTCGTGACGAATGTCGAGCCGACGGCGGGGCATGGAGCCTGCGCATGATGACGCAGGTGTCGAACAAACTGACGCGGTCGTAGGTGGTGGGCCGACCCAACCATCACCGTCCCCGTGAGCATCGCTCGCTAGCAGTCCCGAAGCGACAACAGAACCTCGAATCCACACTGACCCAGCGCTGCAATGACGTAAAGCGACAGAATCGCCCATGCAATTCCCGTTTCGCCGACACGCCGAGACTCGCTCGGTTACCTATGCGGTCAGCTATGGGTCGAACCTACTGCTCAGACGGGTGACAAATCCGTCGTGTCGAATCTGTGACAGATGATGCTGATGTTTCCTGTGAGATCCCTGAGGCACATGGTTTACGTTGCGAAGGAGCGTCGGGCCCGCCGTTGAGAAGTCCTTTCACAAAAGATCGGATGTCAGATGGCCAAGAAAGCAACATCAGTGAATTCGCAGTGTCCGAAACGTGCCTCGCCATCAAAGGGGTTGGTAGTGGCAATGATGGCGGCGTTGATGATCGCGACGGGCGGAGGGTTCGCCGCGGCACAACCGACCACCACTCCCACGCCGAGCGCCAGTGCCCCCGCCACGACCACACCTGCCGCGCGGACGACCGAGGCGAGGCCCGCAGAGCGATCCGCGACGAGCAGCAACGCCACATCCCCGGCAACACCGCCAACGTCATCGTCCCTCGCGCCGCCGACTACCGAGGTCGTACCGCCACCCGCAGCCAGCTCCGCGCCGACCACCACGGCATCCACTGAGTCGTCCCCGAGTGCAGCTCCAACGCCACCGGCGAACGGCAAGAAGATCCCGTATACGGGCAAACCGACCGAGAACCCCAACGCAACCATTATTCCAGGCAAAATGCGCTCGGATCGCGAAGAACTGCCCGAGGGATTCACCAAAGAAGACGCCGACAAAGCCGAGATCGCTGAGGCGAAAATTCTGGCGGCATCGAAGCCGCGCAACGCACGCACCGCTACCACGGCCACCAACGCTATAGCCGCGGCAGCCCCTACGGACTGCATGACGTATTTCCCCCAGTGGATGTATCAGGTCTGCGGTGCGATCCGGGTCAAGTACGATTCCCTCGGCGGTCCAGCCAGCTTCCTACTGCTTCCCACCAGCAACGAACTGGTCAACCCCGACGGTTATGGGCGTAGAAATACGTTTCAGAACGGGCCCATATACTGGTCTGCGGCCAGCGGCGCCCACCCCGTGGTCAACCACTTCTTCGCCGCCTGGCAACGCAATGGCTGGGAAGCCGGTCCCCTCGGGTATCCGACCACGGACGAAATCGTCAACCCCGACGGACTCGGCCGACGTCAGGAGTTCCAGAACACCGCCGCCATCTATTGGAAACTCAATGAGGCTTATGCGGTTCGGGGGGCAGTCCGTGACAAATGGAACACCGTTGGAGCCGAACAGGGGTTCCTTGGTTATCCATCATCCGACGAGCTCGGTACGCCGGATGGAATCGGGAGATTCAACCGGTTCGCGAACGGCGCGATCTATTGGACGGCCGGCACCGGGGCACAGGCGATGTCGACGACCTTCTTCACCAAGTGGGGAAGCCTTGGCTACGAGACGGGCTCACTTGGGTACCCGATCGCGGGGGATTTGCTGAATGCAGACAATGTTGGCCGACGTCAGCAGTTCCAACGGGGATATATCTACTGGCACCCCTCTGTTGGTGCAAATTCAGTTCATGGCCGCATTCTCGAACAGTGGAACACGCTCGGATCCGAAGGTGGATCAATGGGATACCCCGTCACCGATGAGCAGTCGTCCATTCCGCTCATTGCCCCGGTCGGAGCAGTAACCCAGTTCTTCCAAAACGGCTCTCTGATCTGGAGTGGACAGAACAACGAGGTACTTCGGGGTGGATGGAAAGACGTGGCAAGCTCTTCTGCTGCGCAGAAATCCTCGCAAACTTCCGAGGGTTCGGGAATGGTGGCACCTATGTTCCAATCGCCCTGCCCGGAAGGAACCCAGGATTACGAGGGCGCTCAATCGGCGTACAACTGCGTTATTCGGTTCCAAGATATCGGTGGCACGTGGATCAACGTCCGAGCAGGGCGCGGAGATCCGAACGGATTCGGACAGCTGCATTACAAGACCGATCATCAGGTGAAGGACCGGTGGGTCGAGTTGCTGCTTCAAGACAGCTACGGGGTGCCAACGAATTTCGACGCTGAAGGGACAGGAGTCACCGAAAATCCTGACCGCTATCGGTATGCGCAGGCCTACTACGTCGATAATTTCCGTGGAAAAACCAGCTACCTGATCACATTCGAGGTGATTGCCGATTTCGCTGAAACGAACCAAGTATCCGATCACACCCAGTTCGGCGTCGTGACATCCTTCTGCTCAGATCCCAACGACAACGACAACATCATCAAGTTCTGCCCGCAACTACCCACGCCCTATCTCTAGCACGACGAGGACGCCTTCGGGTTGGGTTCACCGTGGTACTCAACCCGAAGGCACGTGGCGTAAACCCGGTAATCGGTAGGCATGTCGGACATCGAGCGGTGGAAAACCAGAGTCCGCCCTATCCCCCCAGGTATCGACCCGGCGAAGGTCGATAGAAAGCCAGTCTCGGCGATGGTCCCCTTGAACTGGGGGACCACGGGGCTATATGCGGCGATCTGCTCACGTGCCGCTTCTTCGACGATCCCTTCGACAATACGTAAGCCTTCGGGAAATCCTTGGTGCCGCACGATAGCTTTAAATCCGGATCGCTCATCAGAAATCAAAGACACTGGATCGACTTCAGATGTGACGGAAGGGAGGTGTTTGACTTCGACCGTCAAACGACTTACTACGCCAGCTGGCGCTTCGGCCACATTCGTGTTGAGAACGCAACTCATGATTTTAGTTAGACCAGTTTCGTCGGAAGTCCTAGAGTCTTCCGACTTGACGACCCAGATCGAGGGCATATCAGCACTCTACCGTGGCGCAGCTCCCCGCTAGCAGATCGCAAATGTACCCCTACCTACGGGAGCCACCTCGGACTATGCACAGGGACGAACGGTGGCCACGACTCGAACCAATGACTCGCGGACCGGCGCGTTCGACCGCAAAGGCGGATATCCCTCCGCGCGTGTGCCGCGCGCGCAGATGAAGCCACCTCCGGCGTCCGCGACAAAGCCCAAGCCCCCACCCACGACCGGCGGGAATAACGGCAGGTAGTCGCGCACTCCACGCCTGGGGCCTCGATACCCTGCACGGTATCGAGGCCTGGCCAGAGTTGCGAAATACCTGAACTTGCCGCGCCCGAAACGCGCATCACCATTGAAATCGCTGATCATCGGGGCTTTGGCGTCGATGCTGATCACGACAGGTGGTGGAATCGCCACGGCGCAACCCAGCACCACACCGACCCCCACGCCGAGCACGACCACCACCACACCGCCGGCGCCGACACCCACGGATACCCCGGCGCAGCGTGCAGCCCCGAGCAGCACTGTTCCTTCGTCACCGCCGGCATCCACGTCCGGAACGGCACCTCCGCGCGTGCCTCGGCGGCCTGCTGCCAGTGGCATTTCGAGACCCTGCGACCTGCGCATCCATCTTGGGTCTCACGATTATGGCCACCACGATTTGTCTCAACGTGGTGGCCTGTCTTTAGGGGGGACCATCTTTGCTGCCGGCAGACCGCTGAGGGACCGTGGGATGGTTCTCGGATAGGGTCAAGCCGGAGGCCCCCGATACTCGCGGGAGCCTCCGGTTGTTCGCGAGTTCCGCGTCAGTCGACAGGATTTTCGACTGACTTCCCGGAGCCTTTGCCGCGTTTTCTCTGTCTGATTTCGACTTCAGGGTGTGGGGCCGGCGGCATGAACATCGGTCGCTCGAACGAGACGCGGTCCGTCCGGTCTCGATCGGACCGGTGGATCTCGGCGATGGTCGGGTAGCTGACCCACTCGCATGCCCAGACTCCGCCCACACGGTGGACGACGGGATCGGGTACATCCGCCTCGTCGATGTGGACTCTCACATCCACGGATGGGTCCGCGTGACCGTAGAGCACCCACCACGAGGGGCGACCAAGTTCTCCCGGGTCGGCTTCTATGAAACTTGAGGTCGTGCCCGGGCCGCGTGGTTTCTGCCAGATACCGTGCGGACTCGGAGGATCTCGCTGGAGGATCGCGTCCAGGTCGTCTTCCTGGGCTACGAGGCTCGTGCCATCGGCGCGCCATTGCACGACCACGCGGGAACGCTCGAGTACGAGTCGGATGGGGACCCCGGCGTCATCGTCTGCATTCATCCGTGTCACCAGTTCCATCCTGCATCCTCGCGGTCCGCGGGTAGGTTGTCGGCCGATATGAATCGGTAGACGTTATCAGGGACACTGTCGTCGTAGTGTGACACTGGACTCCGGGCGTAGAAGTAGAAGTATCCGGTGGGGTATTCGCTGAACTCGACAGATACCTGCAGGGCATAGTTGTGGTCGTCATTCTTGAAGTCCGAGAGCGTCAGCGCCGATTTGTTTGTCAGATTGATCGGGCGGTTGGTCATGAAGGGGCCATTTTCGAACTGTGGTTGAGTGCGATGGATTTGCGAGCCAACGACTCCGGCGGCGCCGTTGTACAGTGCCCCGCTAAAGGTCACCCTGCCGATGGGTGCGTCGGGGGAGGTGATCCTCGCCTCGAGGATGTCGGTGTAGGGGCCTGCGAGTTGCCAAACTATGAGAGCAGTTCCGGTGCCGAGATGTTCGGGCCCGCGGCCGTAGAACAGGTCGACCTCATAGCTCGCTTTGAGGTCATTATGAACGGTCCAGCAGCCGCCGAGCCCCGTTCCGGAGCACCATGTCCCGGGATCGCTGAGTGCTTGCGGCGGGGCTGGGGCTTCGAGCGGAGCTGATGGCCCTAGTGCCCCACACACCCATGGCCCAACACGCGATGCCTGGGGCAACGGGCACTGGTCAGCTCCGGTGGACTGGAGTTGGTAGTCGGCGTACTTTTCGGTGGCAGGCTTGGGGCTGTAGAGCTTGCCGTTCTGGAACTGTTGTTCGAAAGCGACGCCGGAGACGTCGGCCTGGTCGGCAGTGGGATAGCCGAAACTACTCTGCTCGTAGCCTGCTGCTGACCATTGATCCAAGATGGCGCCGGCAACTGGATGCGCACCCCACGCACCAAGCCCACCCGGTGAGCGGGGCCATACTCGACCAGTGGTCCCTTGCGGGGTACGAGCGCAGCCGGCTCGGCTACCCCACAGCCGACGCGGCTAACCAGGGAACTCTCGCGGCAGAGCAGCAGTTTCAGAACGACAAGATCTACGCCCCCAATATGGCTGTTCCGCTCGGTGCTACCGGAATCAACTTGACGCTGGGCGTGCCGACTGTGGCGGCGCTGTCAGCAGGGCCAGTCCCCGACGGGGTGGTTCTGAACGGCCAAGGTTTCTCGCTGACTTTCCAACGGAATTCGCTCGGAAACATCAACGTCGATTATCTCCGGACAACGGCGCAAGCGCCCGCTCAGTTCAAGTTGATCGCGGGTTTGCCGACCGGCTACTCCATGGCGGTAGCGAACAACAGCGTAGAAGTACGGTCGTCAGCAGGGACTGTTATCGGCAGAGTGACCTTGCCGTTGACCTTCGGCGTGAATGGCTTGGAGGTGGGCACGAATACGACCCTCTCCGGAAACGAGGTGACCATCAATCTCGGAACATCCTCGTCCTATCCGCATCGTTCGTTCCTCCGCGCAGTGGACGTGCCCTACCCGGCGCCGGAGTCTTACGACAACTTGACCGAGCAAGAGCGACAGGTCTGCAGAGACGATCTGCCCGAGTGTTGGAACACCCGAAACACGGGTGATGACGCCAAGGAGGTTTCTCATCGCGAGTATCCCAACTACCAAACCATCGGCGAGCAGGACAATCGGGTTGACGCCGTACGGCATTGCGCATGGCTGGCGTACATGACACAACGTGCCGACTCAGATTTTGCGAACCGAATGGCAACTGCGCACGAACGCGCGTACTACAACGAACCTCTCGCCTCGGCAATGGACCTGTACAACAATCAGACGGGAATCGCAGTCGGTCTGCGCGAAGAAGGAAGCGCTACAGGAATAGAAACTACCTGCAGGCAATACGGCAGGGACGCCCGCCAGGTCAACGCGGTTTCAGAAGTAGGAGAGAATGTGAATGAGAACGATTTGGTGTTTATTCACGAATAGACAATCACGACGAGCATGCTGAACGGGCACAACCGATCTGAAATTGAAGAACTAGGGTTAGGTAGGGGCTATGGACGAAACGCTCAAGAGAGCGGATCCACGCTCGCCCCGCACCCTGCTGTGGGTAGTGACCATGGCGGTCACCGCTGGCGCGCTGATGTTGCTGATTGTGGTGTGGGGTCAGTGGTGGCCGTCAGGCAACGCCTGGTACCTACCGGCTGCAGTGGCGGTGGCGCTGCTACTTGCGACCGGAGCGGTATGGGCGCTCGGCTCGATCTACGTGCTGTGGAAGCACCGGCGGTGGGCGTGGTGGATGGTGACCTGGCCCCTCCTAGTGGCGCTGGGTGTAGCGCTGGCCCTCGCCGCTCGCCCGGACTTCGAGGATTCGCGCCCCGAGTTCGAAGAAACTGCTCGTCAGCTACTCGCCACACCGGGTCCCACAAGTTTGAGCGATTTGAAGATCGGGCGGTTCGAAGTCGGCCGGGCCTACAACACAGAGCAGGGCGACGTGTTCTTCACCGACGAACGGACGACAGCGTTCACCACCGAGTCAGGTTGGGCTTACTCCCCAGACGGGGCGCCGGCGCCCGCATCTCGCGACGGCGAATTCACCACCACCCATATCGATGGACCTTGGTACCGCTATGAGCTCGTAACAACGTTCTGACACGAAAACTGAGGTAACCGCAACGTGGTGCTGACAGGTGAGGTGACCCGACGATGTCCGGGTCGGTGATGCACCCCGGGAGCGCGGATATGCGATGCCTGGCAGTAGGGCGAAAGCGACGCGATACCCGAGTGCCCTGCTGAAATGTCAGTGTTGTTTGTTCATGTTCGTGAACAGTTCTCGGTTCGCCGAGCGGGCCGCGTCGAGTTCCTGGCTACGTTCTTCGAGTTGGCCGGTGAGGTCGACGACGTGCTGTTCGAGCATCGTGATGCGCCTTTGGAGTTGATCGATATCAGTGGGGGCGCCGAGCCCGGATTCTCTCCATGCTGCCTCGCCGAGCAGCTCGGAGAGTTTTCGTTCGAGTTGCGTGTTGTGGGCGGCCAGACGAGCGATGCGTTGGTGGGTGTTGGCGAGGTCGGCTTTGAGCGATTCCCGTGTCACGGGTTCCCCGTTCCAGTGTGTCGGGGACGGGCAACTTTGAGCGGTGTGAATCCGGGCGAGCAGGTCCCTGTGCCGGTACAGGAAGCTGCGGTCCACGCCAGCCGCTCGGGCTATCGACGAGACGGTGATCTCCGTTCCGGTTGCTCCGGCAGCGCCCAGCGCCTTCACGACTCGTTGCCTGCGCCGGATGGAATCGGCCCGGCGGCCCTCGCTCATCGGGTTCGTCATCGCTCATGCTCTCCTGTCCTGGCGGAGGTCGGGCAGTGGTTGACGAACCCGTGGTGTCCCCAGACCGATGATCTGGTTGCGGGCTCGGCGCACGGTCGCCGCTGCTTGCTCGATCTGGGAGCGGTCCTCATCGGACAAGTCGTCGACGTCGGCGCCGATCTGCGATATCAGTCGGCGGATCCGCTGAATTTCCTCGTCCGACGGCATCGCTTCGCCCTTTGCCCAGTCGTCGGCGGCGAGCGCACCCCGCAGCCGTTCACGGCTGCGCAGCAGATCGGCGAGGTACGACTGCAGATCCGGCAGGTAGGACACGTCAGTGGAGAAGTGGGAGCACCCGACGCAGCGGAAACGAACGGGACAGTCGTGCCCACCGGCGGCCACGTTGCTAGGCTCGCTGCACGTCCCGTACGGGACGGCGACCTCACCGACCGCGCGGCGTAGATGTTCGGAGTCGAGCAGTGCCCTCGCTTCACGCCAGATCTTGTTGCCGTGCCGATCGAAGTGCATGGTGGCGAGCCTGTCGACGGCATCGCGCCGCCGCGTTTCACCGACACGGTAGTAGACCTGTGTGGTCCCGAATTGGCGGTGATCCATCAGGTCGGACAAGACGTCGATGGCGACACCGGCGTCCGCATGACGTTGGGCGTAGGTGTGTCGGTAGGCGTAGAGGAAGATCTTGTTTCGGTCGAAAGGCAGCATCTTCGTCACGTGTTGCCCATCGATGTCCACGATGATGGGAATAGTGATGTCGGGCAGTGTGACGACCCAGTCGCGATGTCGCATGGTGAGCCAGTCGTCGTTCAGGCCCCGGGTCCCGTGCGGATTCCGCGTGAGGGCGGGGATGAGTTTCATCTGTGTAGCGTCCTCGTTCGGGTATCGAGCTCGGACACGTTCTTGTTGGGCCACGATCACGGCGGCCGTGGGCTCTGTGATCGGTAGCCGTCGGTCGAGTCTGTTGGCCTTGATGTTGGTGTATACCAGGACAGGTTTTCCCTGTTCGTCACGTTCGAGACAATCGAGTCGGAGCTGGCAGATCTCGTCTGGGCGGCGGCCTGTATCGATGATCAGCTCCACCGCTACCCGCACTTCCCGTGAAGTATTCTCCTCGAGACTGTTCAGATGTGCGCAGACGTGCCGCATGACCTCGGCCGGTAGATCTCGATGTTCGCTGTTTCGTTCGCCCTCCAGGGGAACGTCTTCCGGGTCGAGGGTGAAGTCTTCGGGCAGGCCGTGCATCGGTTGTCCCGGCCTTCGCAGGCCCAGCCCTCTCATCGTGGCCAGGATCCGCCGAACCCCTCGGATCGCGGTCATGCGGGCATAAGGCGACATTGATCCATCGTTGTGCAGGAAGGTCAGCCGGTTCAGGAAGCCGGCGATATCGCTGCGTGAGAGATCACGTGGATCGTTTCCGTGATCGCCTGGACGCTGCAATCGTAGGCTGTCCGAGAGCATCACGAGGAATCGAATTTCGTTTTGGACCATTGCTTTTGCGTTCTTGGATCGTCTACGGGAGATGTCGTTGTAGGCCCAGATCTTGGCGGCTTCTCGTAACCAGGGCTGCGTGATCTTCGTAAATCGCAACGTTCCCCTGAATCCGAAAACGGTGGCATCCCATTCGTCTTTGACCCGTTCGGTCTCCGGAGACAGGTGCAGACGCCGAAGCTCGGTGGTCGCCGTCGACCACACGTTCTTCACTGCCGGACGCAGATCGCCCGGGAGCACGTCCTCCAGTGTCCGATATTCGTTGGCCAAAAGGTGTGTCACGAGAGGCCGGACCTGATCCGCACGGGTTTTGACCCCCTGACCTGTGCGTTGCTGGAGCCCGTAGATCAGTTCGGCGACCACCCGGTCCGGCAGCCCGCGCAGAGTGCACTCGTTGAGATACGAGATCGCCGCAGTGGTCCGACGGAAGCGCATCTCGTCCGCTGCTGCCAATCCAGCAGCATCAGCTCCATCACGCACCTTGCGCCACTGAATTCCATGGTTCATGCAGTACGGAATCTGCCCCGACCGCGCGCGATCGCACGCGACGACCTCGCAAGATCCGAATGACTTGCGCGCCACAACCTTCGGGTGTTTCAGAAAGTCTGCCATCGAAACTTTCAATGTCTTGATGCGCTGTGAACGGTGCGCCTCGCACAGCCCGGAGTTCATCGAGGTCCACGGACGCTCACACTGCGAAACAGCACACAAACCGTACGCGCGGAACCGAGCCCTTGGCACGTCCGCGAAGTCCTTCACTGCCGGGGATCCTGCAATCTTCCATTGTGTCCTACAAGCTGGACACAAACCGTTCACAGCGTGTGACTCGGATTCGCAATTGACCACGACACATTTCTTCCAGAGGAGAGAAGGGTGTCCGCGCGGGAAGTGCAGCACCTTGCTCTCGTCCGACCACCCCATCAACTCCAGAAACTCCGGGGTGATTATCGACCACAGCTGAGCCGTGACCACCTTGTCTGCCGCGACGGCAGAAACCCGCCTGATGCGCGGCTGCGCGGCCGTCACCGCAGGCCATCCGTCAATGCCCTCGGCGACGGCACCCGCTCGACTGCATCGCGCAGCCGGTCCGGTGATGGATGCAGATACGGCGTCGCCGAGGAAGCAGACGCATGCCCGAGCAACCCCTGGATCTCGTCAAGCAAAGCCCCGGAGTCCGCGAGGTTGCTAGCGAACCCATGCCGACACTGATGCGGTGAAATCGACCGAGCCAACTGCGCCCGAACACACAGCGCCTCGAACAACTCGTTGATCGCACCCACCGTCATCGGAGCTCCCAACGGTTCCCGAAACAGATTGACCAACAAGAAGTCGCACTCGTCTGCCGCGGGCTGCTCGGCGCGTTCGAGCAGGAACAGATCCAGGGCGCGTACCAGCAGGAAGTCGATCGGAACAGCTCTTGAGTTCCGCGATTTCGCTACCGCGCCGTTCGAGTTCTCTCGCCGCACCACGTGCACGTGCGCTCCCCGTATCGGACAGTGGTGCACGGCATTGTCTGGAAGTAGATGCAGGTCACTGCGCCGCATCCCGACCAACTCTCCGCGCCGCACTCCCGCTCGTGAGAGCATCAACACGATCAGCCGATCCCGCGCGGACCGGCACACACGAAACAAGGCGATGACCTCCTCGTCGCTCGCCCGGTCCACCGCAGTTTCCGGCTCGTGCAAACTGTGCCGAGCCCGCAACCGGTATCTCAACCGCGCACTCTCACCCTGTGCCGCCAACGGCAGGTCACGAGCATCCGCCAGCTCGTAGATCTGTTCGAGTACCGCCGCCGGCGCTTCCCTCGCCACCACCGCGAACGCCAGGAAACCTCGAACTGCGACCAAGATCTTGTTGATCCGCCCCGCACCACGCACTTGTCGGGCATCCGGACCCGCCAACATCGCCGAACCGTCGGATCGCGTGTACTTCAACCAGACGATGAACAGTCCGATATCTCGTGCCGCTGTGCGCCATTCACGACCGGTGCGATCACACCACCGCAAGAACAGCGACATACCTTCGGCATACGCCTTCGTCGTCGACTCCGCTCGATCCCGACCGAATCGCAACTCGCGCAGATACCTGTCCGCGATCGACTCCACCGCGTAGTCGTCATCGACCACCGTCCAATACGCGCCGCCTGACGGCATCCGAACCCGAAAAGCTCGCACAATTGCCTCCACTCCATCGATCGATAAGGAACCACAGAGCGACACCCCCAAAGAACCGTCGCACGAGACCCACACAGTGTCTCCCACGCGACGTCACGCCACAGTCTGAGAACCCCCAGAGAACGCGACCTCGACCGCGGAGTCCTTCGGTGCGGGCACGATCGCAATCCGGGAGAGGTCCGCACCCTGTTCGACTGCGGCGAGCAGACTCAAATCCGGCATTCCGATCACGGCCGCGTGTGAACCGGCCGCAGTGACCGAGGCAAGGAGCCCGACCAGCACCGACGACGTTCCAGCGACGCTGGCAACGGTGCCCCGGGCGAGTCCTCCACGCGGAAGAAGCCCCGCGATCGGAGAGGGCACGGGAAGCGTTCGCAGCGTGGTCTGAGCGGTGGCCACAATCGGTGTCGGTTCGTCGACGGACCGGAGCATCACCGCAGGCATGGCCGGTGCGGTGCCCTCGGATCGGGCGGGAATCGCCGCCATCTTCCGCCGCAGCTGGTCGAGTTTCTCCGCTTTGGTGAGCCCGTTCGAGGCGGGCGCAATGGGCAGTTCGCTCATACTCGCCGCCTTCACACATCCCTAACCCGATCCGATCCACCCCCAGTGTAGTCGAACATACTTTCGAATAGGGTGTAACCTTGCTGATGCCTCGGCTCGGAGGGAACCCACTGAGGTACGCCGATGACCTGCACTTTTCGGCGTCTGAAGCACTGGAGGAATGACCACATGACAACAGGCGACACGGTGATGCTCCACCCTCAAGGGGTCTCGAAGTTCAAAATCCTCAGCATCGATGAGGACGGCCATGCACTCATCGAGTCCCTACTGGACAGCCCAGGAAAATACGCGTTCAGCGTCGCGGTGAAGTTTCTCGTCCCGGCGACGTCCTGATCGTCGCTGTCAGAGGGACGATCTACTCTGACAACCGCGACGAGCAACAGGTCGCCACCCACTGCCCAGACCGGTGACTCGTTCCCGGTCCTGATCTGCGGTATTCCGCGGATTTGGCAGGTGCGTGGCGGCCTGTTCCTCTTTGCGATCTGCGGGTAAACCCGCCACCACTCGGCCTGGACCCAATAGGGCCCACTCGATTGGGTAGCTGTACCGATCCGCCTCCGGCAGGCGATACACAAGGCAGGAGGGGGTTGCTTCCATTCAACTGAGCCCGTTTCCGACCAAGGAGTTCGCCATGTTGGACCTGGGATTTTTCTCTTCCTTCCCTCAGTTCACCGACGCCTGGGTGGCAATAAGCATGTGGTGGCAGTCGCTTCCATTCACCTAACCCCGGAGGTTGATGACGGTGATTCCTATTCCCCCGTACGGGTTGGGCGGCAGCTGGATGGTGTTGGACGCCCTGGCTGGTGCCCATAGTTCTCTGGTGGAACTCCTGGCACTGACCCTGTACCGATCGCGCGCCGCCGGCGACGCGCTTTCGTGAGCCTTCTACCTGCGTAGCTCCCAGGTCACGGGCACAATCGGGGCTATGCGGCTGATTGCGCCCATGCTGGCCACGGCCGGCACGCTTCCGGACAACACGGACCGCCCGTGGAGTTTCGAGATGAAGTACGACGGGTGCCGGATGCTGGCCTCGGTTGGCGGCGGCCACGAACCGGTGCTGTGGACCCGCGCCATGAACGTGGTGACACCCTCATATCCCGAGATCGCCGAAGCATTGACGGCAGCATTCGGCGGCCGCGGGCGCATCGTTCTCGACGGCGAGGTCGTCGTACTCGATCAGGGCAAGCCGTCGTTCGGGCTGCTCCAGCGCCGACTGGGGGTCGCCCATGCGACGAAGCCGTTGCAGCGGCGAATCCCTGTGACATTCTTACCCTTTGACGTCCTCGCGCTCGACGGAGACGATCTCACGAAAGCGTCATATCTGGAGCGGCGGGCGGAGCTGGCCGAGCTGGATTCGACCATCCAGGACGTCGGCGGCCTGCCCATCACCGTCCCTCCGCACTGGGACAATCAGAGCAGCAAAATCATGCTGAATGCCGCGAAAAGTGCTGGTATGGAAGGGGTTTTAGCCAAAAGGTCGACATCGCTCTACCTTCCGGGCCAGCGTAGCCGATCCTGGATCAAACACGCAATCCGCACTCGCAGTTCGGTTTTGGTCATCGGCTTCGTCGGCTCGAGCCGATCGGTCGCGGCTCTGATCCTCGGGGCGTACGACGCCGAAGGACGGTTAGTCCAGGTCGGTTCTGTGTCCTCCGGACTGACGGTGTCGATGCGCCGACAGCTCCGGGAGGACTTCCGGCCGTTAGAACGCCCTAGCAGCCCTCTCACGGACCCGTCAGCGGCCGCGGAGACCTTCCCCGGGGTTCAGTGGCTGAATCCTCGGCTGGTCGTGGACGTCGCTTACAGGGCGCACACGGCGGGCGGGCTCCGGCACCCCTCACTGAAAGGCCGGCGCTTCGACGTCGATTTTCAATCGGTTCGTGTGGAGGACCTGTAGACCGGCGAGAGGAAAGCCGCCGACGCCTTCCCCGGCGTCAGCGGCTCCTCATCGCTATCCGGTGGTATTCCTGCGGGTTTGTCCCTGCAGGCCTGCACGGGCCCGTGGTCATTGGGCGTCCTCGACGGTGATTGGTTCACACGGTCGCGGCGCCCCCGCCGCCGGGATGCCGCCGTAGTTCCTCGATCGTCTGCTCGGCGGCGCGCAGCGCGGTGGTCAGGGCATCGACGCGTTCGGAAGCTGATTGCCGAGCCTCGGCCAGTTGTGCGGCATGATCGGCGCGCGCTTGTTCGCGGTCCGTGCGGACCTCGGTGCGCAGGTCGGCGAGTTCGCCGCGAAGACGGTCCACGTCCTCGCGGGCTTCCTGCGCGGATGTTTGCGCTGCAGCGGTCTGCGTTTCGGCGCGGGTCTGTGCGACCTGAGCTTCGGCGGCAGCCTCTTGCGCCGCGTCAACCTGTTGGGCAGCGGAGGCTTTCACCTCCGCGATCTCGGTGGCGGTACGGCCGCGGATCTCCTCGATCGCCTTCCGCGCCTCCTCCTGGGCAGCGCCGATTCGGCGTGATGCGTCGGTCTCTGCGGCCGCGATTCTCTCCGCCGCATCGGCCTGGATGCGCTCGAGTTCCGCGCGTGCCTCGGCGGCCTCGGTCTGGATCCGCGCCAGCTCCGCGTATGCATCCTCCGCGGCCGCGTCGGCTTCCTCGCGTGCCTGCTGATGTTCGCTCGCGCGGGCCTCGGCATCCCGGCGGCGACGTTCTTCGTCGCCCCGCAGCCGATCGGCTTCGGCAACTTTCGCGAGCGCTTCGGCGTGGGCTTGGTCGACCTCGGCCGCGGCCGCCTCGACATCGGTCACCGAGGTGACCGTCTCGGTCACGGCCTCAAGGAAACCGCGGAGCTCCGCGAGACGGCGGGGCAGCTCCTCGAGCTGCACACCGAGGGTGGCCCGTGCCATCGACACCGGCGCCGTCACCCCCTCCTCATCCCCTGCGGCCCCCGGTGACTCGGCCTGTCCCGCGCCGACGGTCGCGAGGCGCCGGCGCTCCTTCCAGGCGTTGCCTTTGTTGTGCACCGGGCCCCCGGGATCGGCCTGTCCGCAGTACTTCGACGGCCGTCCTGTCTTCGGATCGTCGAGGCTGGGCCGACTGCACCTCCCACCGGGGAACTCGCACATCCCCCGGCGATCGCCCCGGGCCGCGGTGTCGTTGGTCGCCATAACTCCCGAGCCTACAGGTTTAGTATCTTGCGTGTCTATAGTTTCGTTTAGTTACGCATCTTTCGTCGATCGCGTAACTAAAGATACCCAATGAGTTGAGGCGTGCGGATGATCCGGCGCCGGGTGTCGGTTCTCGGCTGGTCTGGCGGTTTTCTCACTTTTGTGGCAAGACGGTGGCGGAGGCTCGTCCGATATGGCGGAGAAGCCCCCCACCACACGACGACCAGGCGAAACAACACCCCGGACGCCCCCGGACCCCGGCTACCGACCCCCACGGCCAGCCGCAACGCGACCAGAGATCCGCCAGATCCGATGAGAGGAATCAACCGGCGTTGCGTCCGGGGGATAAGTGGCGAACCGCAGGTCAGGCCAACGAGCTTCGCCACATCGGGATGACAACCGACACTGGGGCCCGGTGTCGGTTGCGTCGGAAGCGGTGTTGCACCAAGCGGGCCGCGCCGAGACATTTCTCTACCAGCAGGGGCTTGATCGCCGATACAGTCGCGCGAATGGAGAAACCAATCCATGCCCACCACGCGGACCAAGGGAAGCCGTCCGGGGACTCCGGCGCTCCAAATGCCGTCTCCGTCGGCAAACAGACGGACGAACTCCTCGCCAAAGCCGTGGGTGAGGCTCTCGCGGCAGGCATGTCATGGGCACAGATCGGCGGGCGGCTCGGCGTACCAAATCCTGCCGCCGGCCAAGACGTCGTGACAGATCAGGACTGGCAGGAGGCAATAGTCGCCCACGAGAATGCTCGTGTAGCTCGGCACAACGACCTAGAGGTCGGGCGTAGGTGAGCAGACAGTAGTACGCAGGCTTAGGTCCATCGGGACCACAACGGCGGCGGGAAGTGTTCTGCCACCATCGGCGTGATGATCACAGGCAATCGTTCGGATCCATCGTCATCGCTTTTTCCGACGCTGGGGGCGCCGCCGGAAACCGTCGAAGCGATGCCGCCGGACGGCTGCCTGTACCCGCGCCCCTCATTGCCCTTGATGCCGCCACGGTACGAACGCGGGGTGCGGTTCAGAATCTCGGCGCGCATCCTGCGGGCCTCGGCCACTTGAGCCTCCTCCTGGCCCGTGAGGGGGCGCTCCTGGCGGGTGGCGTCTGCCCTTCCCAGGAACTCCTCCAGGCGGGCTACCTCTTTCGTCGTTCGTGCAGTCCTACGGTTCGGCTTGGGTTTCTTGCTTCTGGGCTTGCTCACCGCTATGTCCCTCTCAAGGCAACTCTGGGCCGCACCAAAGTTACCGGCGTGACGTAGCTTCCCTCTCGCTTATGTGCGCACGGAGCTGAGCCAGGACGGTTGACTGACCTCGTTAACCGACCCCCAGGACACACGTGCTGTAGTTAGCTTCGAGTTACACGTCTGGCGCAGTTTTCAAAGGAGATCGGGTTGAGCAAGCTGGGGAACTTCGTCTGGGGAATCGCGGATCAGCTCCGCGGCGTGTACAAGCCGCATCAGTACGGCGGCGTGATCCTGCCCTTCACGGTCCTCCGACGTCTCGACTGCATCCTCGAGCCCACCCGTGACGAGGTGCGGGCCCTGGCCACGAAATACGCCGACGGCGCCCTGGACGTGCAAGTGAAGCGTAAGACCGGTCTGGCCTTCTACAACACCAGCCCGTTCGACTTCAAACACCTGCTTGAGGATCCCGAGGGACTGCGAGCAAACCTGGTGGACTACATCACCGGGTTCTCGGCCAACATCGACGTCTTCGAGCGGTTCAAGTTCGAGAACGAGCTGGCGACCCTTGATGAAAAGAACCGCCTGTACCTGGTGACGTCACAGTTCGCCGATGTAGACCTGCACCCGGACGTGGTGTCGAACGCCGAGATGGGCGACCTGTTCGAGCACCTGATCTACAAGTTCGCGGAGGCCTCCAATGAGGAGGCCGGCGAGCACTACACACCGCGCGACGCGATCCGGCTCATGGTCGACCTCCTCTTCGCCGAGGACAACGCGGCTCTGCTGGAGCCGGGGACCGTCCGGACGATCTACGACCCCACCGCCGGCACAGGCGGGATGCTCTCCGTCGCGGAGGAGCGGCTGCTCGAGCGTAACCCGGACGCGAGGCTGCGGCTGTACGGGCAGGAGATCAACGACCAGTCCTACGCAATCTGCAAGTCGGACATGATCGCCAAGGGTCAGGATGTTGGCAACATCAAACTCGGCGACACCCTGGCCGAAGACCAGTTTTTCGACCGGACCTTCGACTTCTGCATGTCCAACCCGCCCTACGGCGTCGACTGGAAGGCATCGCAGGAAGCTGTGAAGAAGGAAGCGCTCGCGCAGAACTCCCGCTTCTCCCACGGGCTCCCCGCCGTCGGTGACGGTCAGATGCTGTTCCTGTCTCACCTCGCGTCGAAGATGCGTCCGAAGCATGACGGCGGCGGCCGCGCCGGGATCGTCCTCAACGGCTCGCCGCTGTTCAACGGCGCCGCAGAGTCCGGTCCCTCGAAGATCCGACAATGGCTCCTCAAGTCCGACCTGGTGGAGGCGATCATCGCGCTGCCGACGAACATGTTCTTCAACACCGGCATCGCCACCTACATCTGGATCCTCGACAACACCAAGCGCCCCGAGCGTGAGGGCAAGGTGCAACTGATCGACGCCACACCGTTCTGGAGCAAGATGCGTAAAAGCCTCGGCGCGAAGAGCCGCGAGCTCGACGCTGGCGCCCGTGACCGGATTCTCGCTCTGTACGACGCGTACGACGAGGCCGACCCCGCCTACTCGAAGATCTTCACCTCCGACGACTTCGGTTACTGGACCATCACCGTCGAACAACCGCTCCTCGACGAGGACGGGATGCCGGTGACGGACCGCAGCGGCAATCCCAAGCCGGACACGAAGAAGCGTGACACCGAGAACATCCCGTTCACGTACGGGGGCAACACCGAGGGAGAGGCTGGTCGCACGGCGACCATAAAGGCATACTTCGAGGCCGAAGTGCTTCCGCATGTGCATGACGCCTGGATAGATGCGAAGAAGACCAGAATCGGTTACGAGATCCCGTTCACTCGCCACTTCTACAAGTACGTCCCGCCCCGCCCGATCGCCGAGATCGACGCGGACCTTGAGAAACAGGTAGCCAAGATCATGGAGCTACTCCGGGTGGTTGAGCAGTGACGGCAGAGCCGTGGCTTCCTGAGATCCTCCCCAGTGGGTGGGTGGTGGCGCAGATGCGCCGGATAGCCACTTTTCGAAATGGGGCGGACTACAAGGAAGTGGAAGTCACCGAAGGTGGCTACCCTGTGTACGGATCGGGCGGCGAGTTCAGGCGTGCGTCGCAGTACCTTTACGACGGCGAGAGCGTTCTATTCGGGCGCAAGGGGACGATCGACAAACCGCTCTTAGTTTCTGGTCGATTTTGGACCGTCGACACGATGTTTTTCACCGAGCTGACCTCGAATATCGAGCCCCGGTACCTGCACTACTACGCCACCACTATGCCGTTCGACTACTACTCCACAAGCACGGCATTGCCTAGCATGACTCAGGGTGAACTGGGTGGTCACCGTATTCCTTTGCCACCAATAACTGAGCAAGGGGCAATCGCTGACTTCCTCGACCGCGAGACGGCCCGGATCGACACGCTGATCAGGGAGCAGCGGCGGCTGATCGAACTGCTGCGGGAACGGCGGATCGCTGTGGCGGAAGGGCCCGTTGTCGGTCTCTCCTGGAGCACTCCGCTACGGAGCGTGACCGCTCTGATTCAGACGGGGCCCTTCGGGAGCCAACTTAAGTCAGACGAATACGAGACCGGCGGGACGCCTGTTATCAATCCATCGCATCTAGTCATGGGGAGGATCGAGCCCGACGAGCGCGTCGCGGTGAGCGCATCGAAGGCGTCTGAGTTGGGTCGGCACGCTCTACGGGCGGGAGATGTCATCGCAGCCCGCCGCGGCGAACTTGGTAGATGTGCTGTTGTCCGCGCAGAAAATACCGGATTTCTCTGCGGCACTGGGTCGGCCCTGATTCGGCTTCGCGAGACTGTCGCAGATCCCGAGTTCCTCGCGCTCGTCTTCAGTAGCCGCCGCAACCGAGACTCGCTATCGCTGGCGTCCGTGGGGGCCACGATGGACAACCTCAATGCCGACATCATTGCCACGCTGCGCATCCCGATGCCACCACTCCCGGAACAGCGACGAATCGTCGAATCGGTGGCAGAAGCCACCACAAAGATCGACACCTTGATCACTGAGACCGAGAGCTTCATCGACCTTGCCAAGGAACGGCGATCGGCACTCATCACCGCAGCGGTGACGGGCCAGATCGACGTGAGGGATGAGGTGGCCTGAAGTGGCGCAGCACAACGAGATCGAGTTCGAGAAAGAAATTGCCGAATACCTGCACGCCCATGGATGGCTGTACTCCCGGGATGACACCGGCTACGACCGTGAGCGAGCGCTGTTCCCCGAGGACGTTGCCGGCTGGCTCGCCGACACCCAGCCGGAGCAATTGGACAAGGTCGTCAAGTCCGGCTCGGCTGATGTCGCCAAGCAGCAAGATCAGCTGCTTGATCGCATTGTAAAGATTTTAGACACTCCGTTGGAGAACGGCGGTGGCACGCTGAACCTTCTGCGGAAAGGGTTCTCGCATCTGTCTGCGAAGTTCCAGATGTGCGTGTTCCGGCCGGAGTCGACGCTGAATGTGAAGCGGAACGGTGAGTACGCGGCGGTGCGGCTGCGAGTGATGCGGCAGGTGCACTTCTCCACCGCCGACAACCGCTCGGTCGACCTGGTCTTCTTCGTCAACGGGCTCCCTGTCGCCACCGCGGAGCTGAAGACCGACTTCACCCAGACTGTCACGGATGCAATCAGCCAGTACCGCACGTCGCGACTGCCAAAGGACCCCGCGACAGGGAAGGCCCAGCCGCTGTTCGTGTCCGGTGCCCGGGCGCTGGTGCATTTCGCGTTGTCCAACGACGAGGTGTGGATGACCACCAAGCTCGCCGGGGACAAGACGCATTTCCTGCCATTTAACCGAGGCAGCGAGGACGGCGGTGCCGGGAACCCGCTGAATCCGAACGGGTCGAGGACCTCGTATCTGTGGGAGCAGGTGCTGCAGCGGGATGCCTGGCTGAACATCCTCGGCCGGCTGATGTACATCAAGCACGAGTCCAGCACGGATCCCATCAGTGGCAAGACCAGCAAGTCGTCGACGCTGCGGTTCCCGAGGTTCCATCAGTGGGAGGCAGTCTCCGAGCTCACCGCTGCGGTCACCGCCGAGGGCGTCGGTAAGCGGTACCTGATCCAGCACTCCGCCGGTTCCGGGAAGACGGACTCGATAGCGTGGACCGCGCACCGGATGGCGCGGCTGCAGGTTGAGAACACGAAAGTCTTCGACTCTGTGATCGTAGTGACCGACCGCAACGTCCTCGATGCGCAGCTGCAGGACGCGATCAAGCAGATCGACAACGATCAGGGCATCGTCGTTGCGATCGACCGGGATGAGGCTGCGAGGGCCGGCGGCTCGAAGTCGGGGCTGCTCGCGAAGTCACTGACCGACGGCAAGCTGATCATCGTCGTCACCATCCAGACGTTCCCGTTCGCGATGGAGGAGATCCGCAAGAACAAGGGCCTCAAGGGAAAGACGTTCGCCGTGATCGCGGACGAGGCACACTCGTCGCAGTCCGGGCAGGTCGCCAGCAAGTTGAAGGCCGTCCTGACCGCAGAGGAGCTGCAAGACATCGAGGATGGCGCTGATGTCGATGTCGAGGCGGTGCTCGCGGCGGAGGCCAGCGAGCGTGCGGCGTCAGCGAACATCTCCTTCTTCGCGTTCACCGCCACCCCGAAGGGCAAGACCCTGGAGCTGTTCGGGCGGGCCCCCGCGGCTGGTGGGAAGCCGGTGCCGTTCCACGTGTACACGATGAAGCAGGCCATCGAGGAGGGGTACATCCTCGACGTGCTGACCGGTTATCACTCTTTCAAGCTGGCGTTCCAGATCGGGCAGAACGCGACCAGCGAAGACGAGGTGGACCAGTCGCAGGCCACCAAAGAGGTCATGCGCTGGGTAAAGCTAAACCCGCAGACGATCGCCCAGAAGGCCGCGATCATCGTCGAACACTTCCGTGCCAACGTCGCGCACCTACTCGATGGGCACGCGAAAGCGATGGTCGTCACCGACTCCCGCAAAGCCGCCGTTCGCTACAAACTCGCGATCGATGACTTCATCGCGAAGAAGGGCTACGGCTACGGCACCCTGGTCGCGTTTTCCGGCGCCGTCCAAGACCCAGAGTCCGGCCCCAAGGACTTCACCGAGGCCACCATGAACCCTGGGGTTCACGATCTGCGGACCGCATTCACCGGTGATGCGTACAGGGTGATGATCGTCGCCAACAAGTTCCAGACCGGGTTCGACCAGCCCCTGCTGTGCGCGATGTACGTCGACCGGATCCTGTCCGGGGTCACCGCAGTGCAGACCCTTTCGCGGCTCAACCGGACCTACCGCACTCCGTCGGGAGTCTTGAAGTCCGCGGCGATGACCCAGGTCGTGGATTTCGTCAACGAGCCAACGGTGATCCGGGAGGCGTTCGAGCCGTACTTCACGGACGCGTTCCTCGAAACCGAAACCGACCCGAACCTGGTGCACGATCTCGCGGCGAAGCTCGACACCGCCGCGATCTACGCCCAAGCCGAGGTCGACCAGTGCGCGGAGGGGTTCGTCAAGGGCAGAGGCCACAGCGCTCTCGCAGCCGCTGTAGACCCGGGCAAGAAGCGTTTTGCCGAGCGCTACCAAGCGGCCTTGATCCACAACGGGGGTGAGGGCGACAAGGCGGCACTCGCTGAACTGGACATGTTCCGCAAGGATGTCGGTTCGTTCGTGCGGCTCTATGACTTCATGTCCCAGATCGTCGACTACGGCGACCCGGAATTGGAGAAGAAGCAGATCTATCTGCGCCATCTCGACAGGGTCATCCAGCCCGACAACTACACCGCACCAATCGATTTGTCCGACGTTGTCCTGCAGCGTGTCAAGCAGGTCGACCAGGGCAAGAGCGATATCAGCCTCGGTGCCAGAGTCGGGCTTACCGGTGTGACAGCGGCCGGTTCTGGAGAGAAGCGTGACCCGAAGATGGTCGCCTTCCGGCAGGTCCTCGACCGCCTCAACGACCTATTCGGGTCCGAAGACTTCACCCAGTCTCAGAAGGTCTCGTTTCTTGAGTCGCTGCTGCGGACCCTGCTCGACAACGATTCGCTCGTGCAACAGGCGACGGTGAACTCCACCAAGCAGTTCGTCGAGTCGCCAGACTTCGACGACGCGGTGACCGGCGCAGTGGCCGACAACCAGGGGGCGCACGAGAAGATGAGCGACTACTTCTTCACCAACGCCCCCGGCCGCTCCCACCTGATCTCCGACATCGCCAAGTGGTTCTACCAGGTCGTCTCTGAGGAGAATGCGAGCACATAACGTTCTGGCAATGAACGCCGACGAGCAGTTCAGCTCGCAGCCGACCTGCGAGCCCGCGGGGCACCCTGACCCGAGAGCCGCTCGTCACGGCGAGCCCCGTGATCCTTCACTCAGGTTTCGCGGGTGACGTGAAACGTAGAGCGTAGGGATACGCATATTTTCGATGCAAAGAATAGTAGCGCGAACCTTCCACAGTATCTAGCCAAAGGGAATTATGGGCCACGAAAAGAACGTCAAAAGTTTAGCCGGAAAGTATGATACGTCAAATCGGTATTCCAACTTCGGGCCAATTCTACAGTCCATTGAGATAAGTGGATTTCGCGGAATTCAACACTTGGAACTTGATCTCAAATCTCCCATAACCGCTATCTCCGGATTAAATGGCACCGGAAAAAGCACCATCGCACAGCTGATGAGCTGTGGGTACAAAAAGGCGAGCACGGCTGCCCTAAGTCGCTACTATGTCAAAGATTTCTTCCCAATTTCTGCAGCCGATCCAGAGCCATTCTCAACGATTGCGAAAGTTGTATTCTCATATTGCGTGGAACGCGGCGCGGAAGCGCAGAAGGTCACTGTTAGCCGGAAGGAAAGTCAATGGTCGGGATATAAAAGACAACCTGAGCGCGCATGTTATTATGTAGGATTTACGCAATTTATCCCAAAGGTAGAACGCCGGGATTTCTCGGTCTACGGTGCACATGAACTGACGCTTGGTGTCTCGACCGAATTGTCAGAAGAGGCTTCCGAAAACATCGCAAAGATTCTCTCACTTCCATACGAGAATCTTGACTTTACTGAAGTATCCCACAAGGATCGAACTATGCAGTTAGCTATGGCTGTCAGGAGGGGTAAGCGCTACTCCGAGAACCATATGGGTTTCGGAGAAGGCCGGGTCGTGTACATGGTCACTGCAATGGAGTCCGCTCCGCTGCAAAGCCTCTTCGTTCTAGAGGAACCTGAGACCTCCTTGCACGGTGACGCGCAACGGAGATTGGCGCGCTATCTTGTAGACGTTTGCAGCAGACGGGGTCATCAAATAGTTATGACCACGCACAGCAGCGCTATTCTAAGTCAACTGAACCGAAAGTCAGTGATCTATCTTCGACGAGATCGCGAGGGCGGCCTGACTGCGACCACTGGCCTGAGTACGTATCAGATCGACTCTTATCTGCAAAGCGAAGATCGATCCAGTAACGGAAGCACGATTTGTGTGGAAGATCAGTTCGCGAAATGTTTCGCTACAGAGATCCTTAGAATCTGCAATGCGGACCTGCTTGGTGGATGCAACTTCATCACAATTGGAGGAGGACAGGAGATTCCAAAAGCGGTTGAGTTGCTCCGCGACGCAGGTCTGCGGGCTGTTGGAATTACCGACGGGGACATGAATCTCAAGGGCGAATATATTTCGCGTCTTCCTGGGACAATTCCGCCAGAGCGACTCGTCTTTGGCGACCCGGCCGTAGCATCACACTTCGATGAACGTTATCGACTTGACTTGGACGAGGTGCTTGCGTCGATTGACGATCATCATGACTTCTCATTGGCGATTGCTCGCCACGCGTCAGTGGAAGCGAACGTCATTGCCACTGAATCCTGCATGGCTTACGTTGCCGCACGTGAGCCCAGCGAGTTTGATGAGCTCACCAACTTCCTGACCAAGACGCTAGGCGACCGCCGGTAGAATTTGGTTACCGGCCTTCACCTCAGATTGTCAATGCCGGTGCCTGCGACTGCCGCCCTACAGACGTAAGAACGAGCGGTCGCAAAAGTTCACGCCCACACCGCTCCGCTGATTGACGTCTGTGGGATTTGGCCACCGAGGAGGTGAAAACGGGCTGAGCGACGATCTGCGGCCACCAGGGTTCGTTTTGGCCTAGGACATACCGGTACACCGGAGAACGGCGCTGTCAGTTTCAGAAGTGAGCTGCACGGCGGCCGGGACTGCCCCGGCTCTGGTTGACACCTGACCTGTGAGGGATCCGCCCTCACGGTGGAAGGATGATCGACATGCCGAAGCCGTACCCGGAGGAGTTCCGCCGCGACGTCGTCGCCGTGGCCCGCAAACGCGAAGCCCCGCTGGAGCAGATCGCGAAGGATTTCGGGATCTCCGAGACCTGTCTGAAGAACTGGCTGCGCAAGGCCGACATCGAGAACGGCACCCGACCCGGCCTCACACGAGACGAATCCGACGAGCTCCGCGAGGCCCGCAAACGTATCCGGCTGCTCGAACAGGAAACGGAGGTGATGCGCCGGGCGGTGGCCTACCTATCGCGCGATGTCAACCCAAAATGATGTTCCCGCTGGTCCGTGAACTTGCCGCCGACGGTGTCGCCGTCGCGGTGACCTGCCGGGTGCTGGGATTCTCCCGGCAAGCGTTCTACAAGTGGAACACCGATCCCGTGTCCCGACGGGACTGGGACGATGCCCATCTGATCAACGCCGCACTCGATATCCACGCCGGCGACCCGGAGTTCGGATACCGCTTCATCGCCGACGAACTACCCACCCACGGCATCGTCGCCGGCGAGAACCGCGTCCACCGGCTGTGTTCGCAGCAGCGGATCTTCTCGGTGGTCGCGAAGAAGCGCGGCCTTGCTCGTCGATCCGGGCCACCGGTCCATGACGACCTGGTCAGGCGGCAGTTCACCGCGAAGCAGCCCGACCGGTTGTGGTTGACCGACATCACCGAGCACTGGACCGATGAGGGCAAGCTCTACCTCTGCGCGATCAAGGACTGCTTCTCCACCGAAGATCGTCGGCTATTCGATCGCCGACCGGATGACCGCGGACCTGGCGTGTGCGGCGCTGCGAAATGCCATTGCGCTCCGCAACCCGGACGGCACCGTCGTACATTCCGATCGCGGCAGCCAGTTCCGTTCCGGAATCTTCGTAGAATTGCTGGACCGCAATGGTTTACAAGGATCAATGGGGAAGGTGGGGGCATGTGGTGACAATGCCGCGATGGAATCGTTCTTCGCGTTGCTGCAACGCAACGTCCTCGACCGGCGCCACTGGAGCAGCCGTGAGGAACTACGGTTGGCGATCGTCGAGTGGATCGAGAAGACCTACCACCGGCGGCGCCGGCAACGCGGTCTCGGTCGACTGACACCCGTCGAATATGAGACGCTCCATCACACCGTACACGCGGCCTGAAACTGCACACCCCGTGTGTCAACCAGGGCGGGGGCAGTCCCGCCTGGGAGTTTCCGGGTCCAGGTCCAGGTCGGGTCCATGCAGTGGTCTTCTGATCCTCCGCAGTCAGGAGTGCTGTGCACCACGTGACGTCACCACGTACGCCGGGCGGACGCCTGAGGACTCTCCGCTTCGCCGATAGTCGTGATCCGCGCAGGGGGCGCGCGTGCCCGAAAGCGCCGGTGGGCGGAGGTAACTCGTCCATCTGAGACGACGATTCCCTCGACCGCCCCATTGCCATGCCTCAAGTGACCTGTTGCCCGGACGAACGCCTGAGCTGTCTGCGTTCTTCTTCGGACAAGCCGCCCCACACACCATGGGTCTCATTCGCCTCTAGAGCGTGCCGCAAACAAGCTTCCTTCACCGGGCACTTTCTACACACGCGTTTGGCGTGACGTAGACGCCAGTCCCGTGGATCACCGCGCTCGTTGTCGAGGTAGTAGAAAAGTGAGGTGTCGACCGAGCGACATGCGGCGTGCCGTTGCCATTCCCACGATTCGACGATCGGCGGAGGCAGTTTTAGAAGTTTTGCAGGCAACTGCAACCTTTCCTGATGTGTCCGACCGTTCACCTACCGGCAAACGGTGACGATGCAGAGATCACTGCCCGATCACGTCCACAGTGGCATTCCGAAGGACATTCTTTTGAATCTTGCCTGTGGACGTCCGGGGTAAGTTTGCGAAGATGATCTTCTTAGGCACCTTGAAGCGTGCCAGGTGTTGACGTGCGAACTCAACCAACTCCTCTTCGTGGACCTCCGTTCCGGGGCGGACCGTGACGAATGCAATTGGCACCTCCCCCCACCGGTCGTGGGGGATCCCCACCACCGCACTTTCCACGACAGCTGGATGGCTGTCGAGAACACGCTCGACCTCCACCGAGGCGATATTCTCTCCACCGGAGATGATCACGTCCTTGAGACGGTCACGGATCTCCACGTAGCCGTCGGCATGCATGACTGCCAGATCGCCGGTGCGCAGCCATCCGTCGACGTTGGCCGCGGCAGTCGCGGCATCGTCGCGGTAGTAGCCCAACATGATGTTGTTGCCCTCGATGATGAGCTCGCCGATCGCTTGCCCGTCGGGCTCGACGTCCTTCCCGGCTGAATCCACCACCCGGGCGCCGCCCGTGATGACGTTGGGGACACCCTGGCGGGCCTGCTTCTCGGCTGCGGCCTGATCACCGAGTGAATCCCACTCGGGTTGCCACAGGTTGATGATCGCCGGCCCGAACGTCTCGGTCATTCCGTACAGATGGGTGATCTGCATATTCAGCTTCACCATCCTCCGGAGGAGTGTCGGAGACGGTGGTGCGCCACCGGTCGACACCTTGACCGGATTCGCCGTGGGACCGTCGGCCGCCGCCGCATGTTCGGCGATCATCGACAGGACCGTTGGAGCCGCACTGAAGTGGGTGGCACCTTCTCGGATGTGTCTCCAGATCTCGCTGGGGTCGACGGCCCGGAGACAGACGTGTGTTCCACCGGCAGCCGTGACGGCCCAGGGGAAGCACCATCCGTTGCAGTGGAACATCGGCAGGGTCCACAGGTAGCGTGAGCCGGGTCCCAGACCCATGTGGTAGGTCATCGCGAGTGCCTGCAAGTAGGCGCCGCGATGGTGGTACATCACGCCTTTGGGGCGACCGGTGGTGCCGCTCGTGTAGTTGATCGCCAGAAGCGTCCTATCGTCGTCGGACTCGACTCTGGCCGGCTCCGCGGACACGAGTTCCGTCTCGTAGGCACTGTCACTCCCGTCCGCCTGCAGCAGCGGGATGTTTCGTCTTGCGGCAAGCGATCCGGCTATGTCTGCGAACTCATGAGTGGCGACCAGCAATGTCGCACCTGAATGCTCCAGAATGTAGTCGAGTTCGGGTTCGGACAGTCGAATGTTGAGTGGGACCAGGACCGCACCTCGCAGGGGCACCGCGTTATGCAGTTCGAGCATGATGTGGCTGTTCGTGCACAACACGGCCACGCGGTCGCCCACGCCTATCCCCCGAGCCGCGAGCACGCCCGTGAGCCTGTTCGAGCGTTCGGCGAATTCCCGATAGGTGAAGGTCAGGTCACCATCGATGATGGCATTGCGGTGCGCGACGGTAACCGCTGCGCGATCCAGATACTGGGTCGGTGTCAGAACCGCGAAATTGCTCAGAGTCATATGACCGCTCCTCGCGTCGTGGGCAATTCAGAAGTGGCGGGGGTATGCAACTCCGATTTCATGGACGTGTATCGCCCGCACGAGTCCGGCGCGTACCACGGGATCTGCGGTTGCCCATTGCATGGCCTTTCCCCGCGAGTCGGCCTCGACGAGGAGCACGCCCCGGTCCACCGGATCCCGAACTGCTCCCGCGAATCGGAGCGTGCCCGTCTCGAAGCTGTCGTCGAGATAGGCCCTGTGGTCCTGTCGGATCTCCTCGCGACGCCGCTCGATCTCGGGCACATAGAGGTATTCGACGAGGAATGTTCCTTCCGTGCCACCCTCCTGTGTCATGCGACGTGTTCCTTCAGGAACTCAACGACCTTGGCCATCAGGCCGTCCCGCTCCTGGGGCTGGTAGATATCGTGGTGCGTCATGCCGGACAGCTCGATGAGCTTCTTGGGCCCGGTGGCTGCCTCATAGAGTTCGACGGTGTAGTCGTACGATGTCAATCCGTCCTCGTCGACGCCGACGAGGAGCAGTGCCTTGTCGCCGAGCCGCTTCGCGTAGTCGACGGACCGGAATGCCATGATCGCATCCGCCGAGGCGAGATCGAGCTGGAAGGCACGATCGGGCCAGTTCTCACGCAGGTACTGCTCGTGCTTCTCCGATTCGGGGTCGCGGACCATGATGACTTCCGGTTCGACGACCTCGGACACGCCCGTGAGCAGTCGGTTCCGACGGTCCTTCTCGAGGAGGTGCTGGAATTCGATCCACTCCCAGTTGCGACGAAGAGAACGGAGCCAGTGTCCGCAGTCCGAAATACCAACCGCACACACCGCCGCACGCATCTTCGGATCGAGTGCCGCAGCAGCGATCGCGATACCTCCACCGAAGCTCGTGCCGTAGACGCCGACACGTTCTGGATCGACCTCATCACGGGTCCGCAGGTATGCAGCGGCAGCGAGGGCGTCCTCCACCTGCTCGAGCGGATGAAGTCGATTACGGGGCCCGTCGCTCTCGCCGAAACCGCGGTAATCGAAGGTCACGCATGCGAAACCGGCCGCCGCGATGGCCCTGGCGATGTCGGCCACGAAGAAGGCCTTGATACCACCGAAACCGTGGGCGACGACAACTGCCGGCGCGGGCACACCCAATCCGGGAGGAAGGAACAACTCGGCTGCGATTCGTGTTCCGTCACTGTAGAATTCGACCTCAGTCACAGCGACATCTTCCGGCTTGACCTGCACAACGACTCCTCTCACAACTCCGAACGTGTCGGAGACTTCTCTCGGGCTGACCTGGCGCCCAGGACGTATCCGCAGCACCGGATTTCGCGATGAGTCACATTGGGTGTGACACCTCGTTCGGCGGCCGATCCGGCCGAGCACTATCCGTCAGGGTGAACATATCGTATACCGAATACCGATTGCGTACATGGCGGACTCGATCGAAAACGCTGCACAGGCGGTTCGCCGAGCAACTGCTCACTCACCACCGCCGAACGCGACCATGGGGGACGCTCCGCCACTGACAGTCAAGGTTTGGCCGGTGATGTACGAGGCGGAATCGGACGCCAGGAACAGGCCCGTGTCCACAATCTCTTCCATCCGTGCTGCGCGCCCCATCGGGACGAGCCGTCGAACGATCTCGTCCCGCCCGGTGCCGGCGGTTGCCCGGGAGGACGGGGTGTCGACGAAACCCGGAACGATCGAGTTCACCGTGACTCCGCGGCTCGCACCCTGCGCGGCCAACGAGGTGGTCAGACCGAGGAGACCAGCTTTCGAAGCACCGACGTGCGTCGTCTCCGGAGACGCCCACCACACGTTGAGCCCGGAAACGTTGATGACTCTGCCGAAACCACGCTCCATCATCGAAGGCATCAGCTGCCTCGCCAGCAGATACGGAGCCCGCAGGTTGACCGCAACCGTGTGATCCCACTCCTCCAGTTCGAGATCCTGAGGAAGATGATGAGAACGAACACCGGCATTGTTGACGAGGACGTCGATAGGCCCGAGCTCCGCGACGATGCGCGACACCGCACCTTCCAGAGCCACGGCGTCCGCCAGATCCGCAAGCTGTCCGGACACAGGCACCCCGGTATCCCTCAGGTCGTCGACCGCCTTTTCGAGAGCCGCGGCATTCGACCCACCCAACACACCCACCGAGGCGCCCGCCCGCGCAAACGCGGAGGCGAATACATAGCCAAGATTGCTCGTGCCCCCGGAGACGAGAACCGTGCATCCACTGAAGTCAAATTCGATTGTTGCATTTGGCGACAAGACTGAAATCCTCCGTTGGTCGGTCGAGGTCGGCGATCCTTCAGGCGCCGGGCGTTCGACGAGTGGGCCACGTACCTGCAGATTGCAGAGCAATACCACTCGCCCGAACACCCGGAAGCCGCTCCCGCACGGCTTCCGAATTGGTAGCGCACCGCTCACCACGGCCGACGCTACACCCGGTGAGCACTGGTAATGTGGGCTTGACCACAAACTGTATCCAGAATACGGTATGCGTATTGGTGCCTCTTCGGGCGGCAGCAACGCACGCAATGCTGCGAGTGGCACAACACAGAAATGGGGCTCATAGGCCATGGCCGAATCGAATTCATTCCCGGTGACTCACCTCTCCTGGCGAGAGACACGCCGGGAAGCGAATTGGGATCTCCCTGACGCCGAGAAGTGGGGTCTGCACCGAGCCCACTATCCCGAACTGGTCGGCGAGACGTTCACGGCGCACATGGTCCAGCTGCCCTCATCCCAGTCCGTCCCGGAGCGCACATCCGACGCCAGCGTGGTCTATGTCGGGGTCAAGGGTGAATTGGAGTTCCGCATCGGAGAGGAACGGATCGTCGTCGGGCCGCGTGACGTTCTGACGGTGCCCAACGGTCTCCCCCATTCGTGTGCCAACCACGATTTCGAGTCCGCACTCTTCGTCTCCGTGACGACCACCGCCGAGGAGGACGATGCCTCGGCACTCTCCGGCCCTCACCTCCTGCCGTGGATGGACTACCGACGGCAATTCCGGTCGGCCATTCTCCCCCATGCGATGGAATACGGACATCACCGGTTGTCCGCCCCGCACACCCCGCTGCGGAGTCTGCTCGGGCACACCGTCAGGATTCCCACGAATCAGGCGAGCCCATGGCACGGCATCCCGCGGGACCTGCTGTTCGTGCAGTTCTCGGGCGAGGTCGAGTTCTCTCTCGCCGGGCGCAAGTGCCTTCTCGAGCCGTACGACCTGATGTTGGTCCGTGCCCGGACCCCATACAGCTACGCCAACTTCGGCACAGAGGACGGCCTCTTCTTCGACATCGGCGGACGCATCCTGGTCCAGGGTGAGACCTCCACCTACTACGAGTCGGATCCGGGCTGGCCGATCAACCCAGAGGTCGGCACGTACAAGATCGTGACAGATGATCCAGCGTTCCGCGCCATCTACGGCAGCCGCTGACGCCCCTATACACCGAAATCGCAGGAAGAGGTGGCCGCCATGGAAAACGAACAGGGACTCGGGCTTCCGAAGATCGGGATCAATCTGGTTCCCGTTCACGTAGGTTCGCTCGGCGCAGCAGCACAGACCGCTGAAGAGTTGGGTTTCGAGTCGGTCTGGCTCGGCGAGCACGTGATCACACCGCTGAGTGACGTGTCTGCGGCCTACCCGGGAAAGGCAGTGAACTTCGAACCCGGTTCACCGCTTGTCGAACCGCTGATCGCGCTGAGTCACATCGCAGCGGCCACGTCCACGATCCGGCTGGGTACGAGCATTGTCTGTCTGCCGCTTCGCGACCCACTGCTCACCGCCCGTGAGATCTCGACGCTCGACCACCTCTCCGGTGGCCGAATCGAACTCGGCGCCGGCCTGGGCTGGATGCGTGAGGAGTACGAGGCCATGGGACGGGACTGGAGGACCCGGGGATCCAGGCTGGAGGAATTCGTCACGGTAATCACCGGGTTGCTCGCCGGTGAACCGTTCCAGTTCAGTGGCAAGCATTTCGAGATTCCCCCGATGCTGTTCGGCCCCACCCCCTTGCAATCGCCGCACCCGCCGATCCACCTCGGCGGCCAGGGACCGAAGGCCCTCGCCCGGTGCGCGGCACTCGCCGACGGTTGGATCGGCGGCGCGAAGTCCGCGGACACCGTGCACGAGATCGTCGACGAACTCCTGGCACTGCGTCGCTCCGCCGGACTGCCGACCGACGACTTCGACATTTCCGTCATCGTGCTACACCCGCCGACAGTCACCGAACTGCGCAATATGCGAGCGCGCGGGGTTCGACGGGTCATCGTGACCCCGTGGCAGGGCAACGACGGTCCTCCGTTCCCCGGCATCACGGGCGACCTGGCACCGCTGAACGCCCTGGCCGACGAACTCGGTCTGTAGCAATCCGGGCACGCAGCGTCCCGTGCGAATGCGCGGGACGTTCGCCATATCCAGAAATCGGCACCGCCACGGGGAGGCATCTCCCCCACTTCTTTGTCCCCGACACCCTCATCCCAGGAGCGCATATGTTTGATGGACTGTCCGGTTCGCCCCTCCTTGCCGCCCTTCCCAGAAGACGTTTCCTCCAGGCAGCGGGTGCACTGGGCGGAACCGTCGCCCTGACGGGGTGTGCGCCTTCCGTCGCACCGGCCAGCCCGGCTGATGGTGCAGTTCCCGCAGACGCGGTCGAACTCACGGGCGACACGGAGGGTTACAACACGACGTTGCTCCTACTCGGTACCGGTGGGGGGCCGACCGCCCACCCGGGACGCACCGGAGTCTCCAGCGCGGTGACCGTCGGCGGCCGACCGTACCTGGTGGACGCTGGCTCGTCGGCATACCGCCGGATGGCACAGGCCGGAATCGGCGCAAAATCGCTCGGCGGTGTCTTCGTCACACACATGCACAGCGACCACCTCGCCGATCTGTTCACCATCTTTCTACTGAACGTCGGCAACTACATGGCGGGAGCACCAGAAACTCCCACCCCCATCTTCGGTCCGGGCCACATCGCCGGCGCGCCGCACGCCGAAGTCTCCGGCATGCAGGGAATGCTGCAGGGTGTACTCGCCGCGTGGGCGCATGAAATCGACGTCCGCAACGCCGAAGCCGCGAAACCCGTCGACTACCAGAAGGTCGTCGTCGGACGAGACGTCGTGATCCCGGACTCGGTGCGCATGTCCGCCGACAATCCCGCACCCGACATGGACCCGTTCCCCGTCTTCGAGGACGACCGAGTGCGTGTCACCGGCATTCTGGTGCCACACGGAGCAGCGCTCCCTGGTTTCGCGTACCGCTTCGATACCGACAACGGTTCCGTGACCTTCTCCGGAGACACCGCGCGTTCGTCGAACGTCGCCCGACTCGCAACCGGGACCGACATTCTCGTCCACGAAGCCATCGACATCGACTATTACAAGCGCAACGGATTCCCCGAGGACGTCCTCGAACACCACCGCCAAACCCACACTTCCCCGGACGACGTCGGCCGGGTCGCAACGGAGGCCGGAGCGAAGAAGGTCGTCCTGAACCACCTTGCACCGGGAGATCCACGACTGGTCACCGATGACGAATGGGTTTCCCGGGTCTCGAGCACATACGCAGGGCCGGTTGTCGCAGGTCGAGATCTGACTGCCCACGGCGTGGGGCCCCACAGCTGATCTCCCTCCCCCAGCATTGTCCAGTGACGAACGGGCGCCGCACGCAGGGGCGGCTGCGGACACTCCACAAACCGATGACGAGGAACGACGAATGACACAGCAGTTAAAGCTCGGGTACAAGGCATCTGCAGAACAGTTCGGACCACGCGAACTAGTGGAACTCGCCGTGCTCGCCGAGAAGCACGGGATGGATTCTGCGACGGTGTCGGACCATTTCCAGCCGTGGCGCCACAACGGTGGGCACGCACCGTTTTCTTTGTCCTGGATGACGGCGGTCGGTGAACGCACGAAACGCCTGCAGCTGGGTACCTCGGTACTCACCCCGACATTTCGATACAACCCGGCGGTAATCGCTCAGGCGTTCGCGACAATGGGCTGCCTATATCCGGGACGGATAATGCTCGGCGCCGGTACCGGTGAGGCTTTGAACGAGATCGCGACCGGGTACACAGGTCAGTGGCCGGAGTTCAGGGAGCGCTACGCGCGCCTACGGGAGTCGGTGCAGTTGATGCGAGACCTGTGGACGGGTGAGCGCACCGATTTCAAGGGCGAGTACTACTCCACGACGGGCGCGTCGATCTACGACGTCCCCGAGTGCGGCATCCCCGTGTACATCGCGGCCGGCGGGCCCGTCGTCGCACGGTACGCGGGCCGGGCAGGTGACGGGTTCATCTGCACCTCGGGTAAAGGCATGGAACTGTACACAGACAAGCTCATGCCGGCCGTCTCGGAGGGCGCAACCAAAGCAGAGCGGGACGTGACCTCGATCGACAAGATGATCGAGATCAAGATCTCCTACGACACCGATCCTGAAGCAGCGCTGGAGAACACGCGGTTCTGGGCACCCCTGTCACTCACACAGGAACAGAAGCACTCGATCGAGGATCCGATTGAGATGGAGGCGGCGGCGGACGCACTGCCGATTGAGCAGGTCGCCAAGCGGTGGATCGTCTCCTCGGACCCCGACGACGCAGTCGCCCAAGTGAAGCAGTATATCGATGCGGGTTTGAACCACCTGGTGTTCCATGCCCCGGGTCACGACCAGAAACGCTTCCTCGAGTTATTCGACCGCGACCTGGCGCCGCGCCTGCGTGCCCTGGGCTGACAGGCACGAGCAGACGAGGAGATAAAGCATGACCGCAACAACAGCGCAATTGCTCACCGAAACCACACCGTGGCTGCGCCTCTCAGAGCACAGTGAAGAGATCGACCGGAGTCACCTGAGGGCGCTGTTCGCATCGGACCCCGATCGAGTCGACGAATTCACCGTCACGGCGGGTGATCTACACATCGACTACAGCAAACACCTGATCACCCGCCGCACCCGCGAACTGCTGCTCGACCTGGCCCGGTCGGTCGACGTCGAAGGCAATCGTGACGCGATGCTGCATGGCGAGCACATCAACACCACCGAGAATCGCGCCGTGCTGCACACCGCGTTGCGACTGCCTCGGGATGCATCTCTGTCCGTCGACGGGCAGGACATCGTCACCGACGTCCACGAAACCCTGGAAAAGATGGGCGTTTTCACCGAGCGGCTGCGCGACGGCCGGTGGCGTGGTGCGACGGGGAAGAAGATCACCACAGTCGTCAACATCGGTATCGGTGGCTCGGACCTCGGCCCGGTCATGGTGTACCGCGCGCTGCGCCATTACGCGGACGCGGGAATCTCGCTGCGGTTCGTGTCGAACCTCGATCCGGCGGATCTGACAGACAACCTGCGGGGACTGGACCCCGCAGCCACGTTGTTCATCGTGACGTCGAAGACGTTCTCTACATTGGAGACGCTGACTAACGCAACGGCGGCGCGGCGCTGGCTAGTCTCTGCGCTCGGCGAAGACGCAGTAACAAAGCACTTCGTGGCGGTGTCCACGAACGCACAACCCGTCGCCGAGTTCGGGATCGCCCCGGAGAACATCTTCGGGTTCTGGGACTGGGTCGGTGGCCGCTACTCGGTCGGCTCCGCAATCGGCCTATCCGTCATGGCAGCAATCGGCAGAGAACGCTTCACTGAACTACTGGATGGATTCCATACGATCGACGAGCACTTCCGCACCGCACCGCCCGAATCCAATGCGCCGCTGTTGCTGGGCATGCTCGGCGTCTGGTATTCGAGCTTCCGCGGCGCCCAGTCCCGCGCAGTCCTCCCATACAGCAACGACCTCGTCCGCTTCCCCGCCTACTTGCAGCAGCTCACGATGGAATCCAACGGCAAATCCGTACACACCGACGGCTCCCCTGTGCGGTGTGATACCGGTGAAATCTTCTGGGGCGAACCCGGCACCAATGGCCAACATGCCTTCTTCCAGCTGCTGCACCAGGGCACGCGCCTGGTTCCAGCGGACTTCATCGGCTTCGCGCAGTCCACCGACGATCTACCGACGATGAGCGGCACCGGAAGCATGCACGACCTGCTCATGGCCAACTTCTTCGCGCAGTCCAAGGTCCTGGCGTTTGGGAAGACCCGAAAGGAGATCGCCGCGGAGAGCGCTTCGGCCGACCTCATCCCCCACAAAGTAATGCCCGGCAACCGGCCGTCGACGACGATCCTCGCCCCCAGGCTCACTCCCTCGACTCTCGGTCAGCTCATCGCCCTCTACGAGCACCAGGTATTTGTGCAAGGCGTCGTGTGGGGCATCGACTCGTTCGACCAGTGGGGCGTCGAACTCGGCAAGGTTCAGGCCCTCGCCCTCGCACCCGCAGTCGCCGGCGAGGCCGCCCCCTGTACGGGCGATACCTCGACAGATGCACTGATCCGCACCTACAGACGACTCCGGCACCCCTGACAACCAGCACGTGCAGGGGGCGACGGTGATACACTCACCGGACATCATCGGCGCGGGCGACTCCGGCAAGACCTTGCCGCCGGGTCCCACACGAGTGCACACCGAGCTCTCGCCTCGCGTGAGACGTGAGGCGAAAGCAGTACCGCTCGAGGGCAAATGACCGCCGTTTATCGATCTCTCAGCAATCCGCGCGGCTCGGCGAAGAAAACACGCGATACCAGAACTTCGATCGATTCGGTTGCGGTGTCCACCCGGCTGTGCGGGTCGGGATCGCGTCGACCGTTTATTCAACGGGCCGCGATCCGCCAACGCCGATCCAGTTCTGCTCGGTCAACTCGCCGCTGGTGATAGCCGATGGTGTCGGCATCAGTGTTATCCCCATCGTCGTTATCCCCATCGTCGGCGCCGAAAAATATCACGCAGCTGGAGGTTGGCGATTCGATTCGGTCTCGATGCACCACGGGCCATCCGGTGCTGGTTCCAGGTGTCACATGGGCACGGACTGGACAGTCGGAATTCTCTCGGCATCGAACATTCCGGAGTTCAGAAGTTCGCGCAGGGTCTTCTTTGCGACCTTGCCGTTGGGGGACACCGGAAGTTCGGGCCAGAACACGAATCGCTGGGGGAGCTTGTACCTTGCCATGCGGTGGGAGAGCCACTCGGCGAGCTCGTCAGCGTCGGGTGGAATGCTGTCGGATGCCACGCACACTGCGACACCGATCTCACCCCACTTCCCATCGGGCACACCGACAATTGCAACCTCGGTGATCGCCGGATGCTGTGACAGCTGTTCCTCGATTTCGCGCGGATAGACGTTGTGGCCGCCGGAAATATACATGTCGGAAGCGCGTCCTGTGATATATAGACAGCCCCGGGTGTTCAGGTAGCCGATGTCACCGGTGCGGAACCAGCCGTCGACGAATGCCTCGTCGTTGGCGGCGTCGTTGTTCAGGTACCCGGCGAACACGGGAAGGCCGGCGGCACAGATATGGCCCCGTTGCCCTGCCGGAAGCAGGTTCCCGCGGTCGTCCTGGATCGAGAGCTCGACGCCGGTCCGCGGATACCCAGCGGGACCGAATCCGTCGGCGTCCACGGGCTCCACGTCGTGGCCGGCAGGCGTCAGGACCGTCATCGTGCCGGTGACCTCGGCCATGCCGTAGAACTGGACCAGCTTGTTGCCGATCACGGCGCGAGCGCGTTCACGATCCTGCATGGTGATGGGCGCACCAGCGTAGAGCACGTACTTCAACGAGGAATGATCGCGATTCTCAGCCTCAGGTGATTCCACCAGGAGTTTGAGGATCGCGGGAACGGTGAACATGTTCGTCACCCGGTGCCGCTCGACCAATTTCCACACCTGAGAGGGGTCGAACGGACGTGCCAGCGTCAGCACACTGGTCGCACCGCGGGCCACCTGACACAACAGATGGGTGCCGGCGCCGTGCGAGAGCGGGGCGGTAACGAGCGAGACGTCCTGCTGGGTGGTATCCGGTACGAGGTCCGCCAGACGATTGGTGATGATGTAGCCGAGTGTGTGATGGGTGAGCACGGCAGCCTTGGGATTTCCACTCGTACCCGACGTGAAGAAATACCAGGCCGGCTGATCCTGGGAGACTCGCGCATCGTCCACCCTATCGCCGTCGCGCCGCACGACGGCGCCGACATCGTCGGAGCCACCCGCGCCATCGATGACGAGCTGGCCTAGTTCGAGTAGGCCGGTCGCCGCGACTGCCCGGAGATGTTCGCGATAGTCGCCGTGCCCGATCATGAGGCGCGGCCGGGCCGTAGCGGCCATTCCGGCCACTTCCGCAGGGCTGCTGCGGAAGTTCACCGGAGCTAAGATCCCGCCAGCTCGCCACACCGCATACATCGACTGGACCTGTTGGATACGGTTTGGGGAGTGGAGCAGCACCGGATCGCCGGGACAAAGACCTCGGTCGAGCAACTCTCGCGCTAGCGCATCGACTCCGGAGTCGAACTCGGACCACGTGATCGACTCGGTGCCCTCGACCATTGCACACCGTTCACCGTGTCGTGCGGTGGTCTGACGGAGGTAAGTCGAAAGGTTGATTGCCCTGGTTCGGTACATGTTCTCCGCGTCTCTCGCTGGACGTCCGTTGGTTTGGTTCAATTGTTCGGGCTGTCGAAGCGCGCATCGAAGAACCTGCAATGCAGGGAGAATCTCCCTGCATTGCAGGTGTCGCCGACCTGATCCGGATACGTCGCTCGGTCTCCTGTGCGCAGGAGTGTCGGTGCTCTCCGGCGGTGCGCAACACGACGTGTGTGTCCTACGGCATGGAACAGCTCCGACCCCAACGCCACATTCACCGCCTTCTCCGTTCACCGTTACCGCAATCAGAACTCGGAGTTGCCGGCGTCCGGTGCAAGCTCGTGCGCGGTCACGAACCTCGATTCGTCGGACGCGAGGAAGAGAACGGAGTTCGCGACGTCCTCGGGGTCCGTCCCTCTGACCGGGAGCATGTTGAGCAGCATGTTGCCCAATCGTGGATTCGTCGCGATCGCCGCTGCGAGTTCGGCCTGCATCTCCTCGGACGCCAGGGGGGTATTCACGCCTGTCGGATGGACACTGTTGACACGAATGCCGTGAGCAGACAATTCCGCGGCGAAGGCTTTCGCCATCCCGCGCACCGCGAACTTGCTGGTGGTGTACGGGACCATGAAGGGCTGCGCCTTGATTCCTGCAACAGAACTGATCAAGATGATCGATCCACCGCCCGCGCGGATCAGGTGCGGGGCACCTGCCATCACCGTATTCCAGACACCGGTGACATTGGTACTCATTGTGTCCTCGAAGATCTGTTCGGTCACCCGCTCCCAGGCCCGAGGCACACAGATGCCGGCGTTGGCGACAATGATGTCGAGTCGGCCTAGCGTGCCGACGGCCGCATCCACCGTGGTACGTAGTGCCGCGAGGTCACGTACGTCCACCCGAGCTGACACTGCTCTGCGCCCGAACTTCTCGACCAGTCGGACCGTCTCTGCCAGGTCCTCGGTTGTCGCCGCCGCGTACGACACGCTGGGCAAGGGCGCACACACGTCGACGACGACGACGTCAGCACCCTCCTCCGCCAGTTTGGCCGCGTGGGCCCGGCCCTGCCCACGTGCGGCGCCGGTGATCAGCGCGGCCTTCCCTTCGACTCGACCAACACCCATCGACACTCCTCATCCCTGTTCGATCGTGCACAGTCTTCATGTGCTGCACCATGATTCGTGCGCAATCGGCAACGACGCGAAGCTGCGCGGTCTCCGCACTCATTGTCGACTGCGAAGGTAGGTCAGTGGTCGTGGACGATCAATCCACGAATGTTGTGGCCGGCGAGCATGTCGTCGAACCCTTGGTTGATGTCTTCGAGCGCATACCGGCGGGTGACCAGATCATCGAGAACGAGCTTGCCGGCCTGCGCCATTCGCAGCAGCCGCGGGATATCCACCAAAGGATTGCAGTGGCCGTACAACGAACCGACGATCCGCTTCTGGAAGAGCGTGAGAATCCCACCGGGCAACTCGATCGTGTTCTCCATCACGTCATCGGAGACACCCGTTAGCACGACCGTGCCGCCCTTGCGGGTCAACTCGAACGCCGCCCGCACCACCTCACTGGTGACCACACCCACCGTTACCACCGTGACGTCGGCACCGACGCCGTAGGTGCGCTCCCACAGATCCGCGTGCGCTTCCTCGGCCGAGGTGTAGACGAAATCCGCACCGGACTGCTTGGCGAATTCGAGCTTCGACTCGACTGGATCGATCGCCGCAACCAGGCCGGCATTGGCGCCCACTGCGGCACGCACCGCATTCGACCCGATACCACCACATCCGTAGACCGCTACCGTGTCACCGGCTTTGACCTCACCCGCGTTGACGACCGAACCCCAACCCGTCGCCACGCCACACGTCACCAGCGAGACCCATTCGAACGGAATCGTCGGATCGACCTTGACCACCGACCGCTGATCGACTACCGAGAACTGCGAGAACGTTCCCGTTGCCGCCATCGCACCGATGTCCGTGCCGTCACGATGGAACCGGAAGCCACCGTTGGCCAGCTCACCGGTGACCATGTTCGCGCCGAGATCACACAGATTGCTCTGCCCGCTCGCACACCATCGGCACGTACCGCAACTCGGAATCCACGACACCGCCACATGATCACCGATCGACACCCGAGAAACCCCGTCACCGACCGCCTCGACGACACCGGCACCTTCGTGACCGCCGACCAACGGGTAGGTCATACCGCCGAATTTCGCGTGCTTGTCCGAGTGGCATAGCCCTGCCACCTTCATCTGCACCAGTACCTCGCCCGGTCCCGGATCGTCGAGATCGAACTCCAGCACCTCCCAGTCCCGATGCACCCCAGTCAGTGCAGCTGCCTTGGTCTTCATGTCCTCATCGCCTACTCTCTGGGTTCACTCTGTCAACTGGAGAAGAAATATCGTGCGTGAAATCGCGGGTCGGCAGTCACTTTGTTTTCGGTATCCGCGTGCCGCGTGTCTTCAGGAGCCACCCGTCGCCGCGGCACCGCGAACGACATCGATGACACCGGCGGCATCGTCGGGCATCACGTCGCCACGCCAGGCGACGTGGCCGTCGGGCCGGACCAGAACAAGCTTGCGCTCGTACATCTCAGCCACCGCCGGCTCGTCGAGCTTTTCCACCCGCAGCGGCACTCCGGCCGCCGCCCCCGCCGACTCGAACGCGCTCGTGTCCAGGTCGGCCGCGCCGATCCGCAAGAGGACGAATCCGTGTCCGAACAGCGCCAGGATCGAACTACCGTCCGACAGAGCCACATGCGGTGCACGATGTCCGGGACGTGCGGTCGGGACGTAATCGATCGGGTCGTCGGCCGGCTCCGGAGTGCCATCGTCGACGATGATCGGCGAGCCCTCGTAACGAAACCCGAGAGCGGTACCTGGCGAATGCCATTCGCTCTTCAGTGCTTCGACCAGCATGTCGCCGACCCGCTTGCGCGTGACATCACCCTCAGGGCCTTCCTGCGTCACACCGACGTAGTTCGAGCTGTCGACCCATTGTCGATAGTGGCCTGTCGCCTTACGGCCGTTGCGCAGCCCGATTGGGCGCCTTTCCCTCTCGTAGGCATCGAGCAACCCCTTGCCGCCCCAGCCACTCAGCGCCGCTTCCAGGATCCAGCCGAGATCGGAGACATCACCCAGGCCGGTATTGAGCCCGTGGCCACCCGTCGGTGACATCGTGTGTGCCGAATCGCCCGCGAGGAAGACCCGACCCTGACGATACGTCGCGGCGACAGACTGGCTGCGGCGCCACGGAACGCACCGGATGACCTCGAACGGGATGTCGCCCGAGCCGAGCGCACGCCGCACGGTCGCCATGTGGTCATACGTGTCGGCGTCGAGCTCGTCCTGCGCGCCGACCACCGTCAGCCGCCAGATCTCGCGCCCGTCGATATGGGTGAGGACGCCCCAGGTGCCGTCTTCGTCGATCAGCAGGTACCGCTGCGCCCGTGCCAGCTCCTCCGGCAGCTCCAGCTTCGGGATCCGGATCGTGATGTTCAGCGAGAAGTCGAGCTGGGGTCCCTCGAACGGAATCCCGAGCGAGCGACGCACGGCACTGCCGGCCCCGTCACTCGCGACCACGTACTTCGATCGGATCGTCGACGACTCACCGGTTGCCGCATCGATGATTTCGGTGGTCACTCCGTCGGCGTCCTGCGTGATCTTCCCGTACGCCGAGTTCCACCGAACCTCGACCAGACCGCTCGCGGTGGCACTCTCGACTAGCAGCTTATCGAGCTCCCACTGCGGGCACGCATACCGCTTCTCCGATGAACCGACCGGCGGGATCTCCTCCCGGATAGAGGGATTGAGACTACGACCCATCGGGTAGCCGGTCAGCGACGTGCAGTAGACCGTGTCGAAGGGGAAGTCGACGGGGAAGCCCACCTCGAGCACCTGATCGTGCAGGCCCCAGCGGCGCAGTTGTTCCATGGACCGTTCGTCAAGGCCTGTTGCCTTCGCCCGGAACTCCTGCGTCCCGTCCGCTTCGCGCTCGACGATCATGCTTTCGCAGCCACGCCACGCGAGATCGAGCGCGGTGGCGAAGCCGACCGGCCCACCACCGATGATCAGCACCGGCGTGTCATACGTCTCAGCCATTCGTTCGCACCTTCACTTGGTTCGTTCGCATTTTCACTTGATTGGTTGCGTCACACACATCGCGCCCGGCGCAGATCATTCATCCGCGCCGAGCGCATTGCGCGATACCCGCGTCGCTTGGACACTGATTCGACGGACACGGTCGAAGGCGTATTTGCGTTGCTGTGGACGGCCTCCGGGATGATCGAGATTCCAGCGATGTGCAGGCTTTTGAACCGGATCACTCTCTCGTAAATCGCGCGTTGGCTGTAGGCCCGGTCGTGCGTACCCACCGAAATTGCCACCTCGCTCCATCGATCCGGAGGTCATCGTCGACCCCGCCAAACAGGTCATGTGACGCCGCTCACTGGGCATAGTACACGAAAACCTCCGCTCGGATGTTTTTCGTTTCGGAGTCGCCGGAGGCAGGCCCCAGATGTCCGTTGATCTGCGACGGAGCTGAAAGTTTGCCTCAGTTTTCGTGGTCGTACTACGAAAGCGATCGGTCGACGACGTTGGTGTGCCGATCGGGATGGCGAGTCGTTCTCGAACGGGATGACGGGGGTTCGTCCAGCGGTCGGGAAGCTTCATCCGCGCCCGGATGGGCGCCGAAGCCGATGCGATGGGCGGCACCGACTGCGGCGAGAGCTCCGATACCCGCACCCCTACCTCTACCGGCACCGGGGTTTCGTCCACCAAGGGGCTTCGCCCGACGCGAACTCGCAGACGCGAGACCACACGGACCTTATGTCGTAGTGCACTGGAAGTGCCTCTTTCAAATCGGGAGATTGTTGCCTGCAGAACATTGATCACCCCAGTTCAGAGCGCATTTTTCTGAAACCGGAATCCTGGCAGTCGGGTCTCTGGGCGATCGCGGGTCAGAGTGAGCAGCGCGGTCAGCGCGATCGTTCCGCACACAGCAATCGACACGGCCATCGGCACCGAGGTGGATTCACCACCAAGCCCGACGAGCGGGGAGACGATTGCGGCAACCGCGAACTGAGCAGCGCCGATCACCGCCGAACCTGTACCGGCAACGGAAGGAACTTGATCCTGCGCGAGCGCAACGGCGTTACCCATCGTCAAGCCCATGCCGAACATCATCGTCAGCAACAATGCGAGCAACGGCCACGGCGTAGTCGGGGAGAACAGCGAGACCGCGAGCAGCCCCAACCCGCTAACCCACACGACGCCGACGCCGAATATGAGCAACCGCCGGACGGAGATACGAGAAACCAGACGGGAATTGATCGTCATAGCCGTCACGAGAGATAGGGCGTTGAAAGCGAACACCAGCGAGAACTGGGTGGGCGTGAACCCGAAGATCTTCTGCACGACGAACGGAGATGCCGCGATGTAGGAGAACATCGCACCGGCGCCGATCGCCATCGCGGCCGCGTAACCGACGAATCGGCGGTCGCCGACGACTTGCCGGAAGTTCTGCCCGAGCACGAGCAAGCCGCCGGTGTGTCTCGTCTCCGGTGGGAGGGTTTCCGGGATGGCGGTGGCCACTCCGAATGTCATTATCCCGCCTATCGCGGTGAGCACCCAGAACGTGCCGCGCCAGCCGATAGGGCCGAGCAACATGCCACCGAGCACCGGGGCGATAACGGGGGCCACACCACCGATGATCATCATGACGCTGAACAGTCGCGCGGCCTCGATCCCGCGTGCCCGATCCGAGATCACCGCCCGCGCGAGCACGACGCCGATACCGCCAGAGAATCCGGCGATGAGCCGCGCGACGGTGAGTACACCGATGGTCGGAGCGAGCGCGCATACCGCGCTTGCGACAGTGAAGGCCACGGACCCACCCAGAAGGAGCCGGCGACGACCCCAGCTGTCCGACAGGGCACCGGCGAGCAACTGGCCCAGGCCGAGGCCGACCATGAATGTGGTGAGCGTCAGCTGCACGCCGATGTTCGATGTACCCAGTGCGGACGCGATGGAGGGCAGGCCTGGCAGGTACACGCCGGTGGCCACTGGTGACGTAGCCGAGAGCAGGGCGAGTACCAGCAACATCGGCACTGTGATCGCTTCTCTCATGAACGAGACCCTTCTTCCGAACGAATCAATTCGGCAGCGACGATGGCGCGGCTCGGTGTTTGCGAAAGCACGTGCTCGTGGTCAAACCCAGCGAGGGTCACCGTTTACGACAGGTCACGCTGGGCGTATCCAGATTGTGAGAGGTGCGATTTCTTACCGAATGAGAAGCAGGAGAGGGCGGGGGAGAGACTGCCACGGAAACGATGCCGCCGACGCGCTCGGTCGCACGGCCCGAACAATTGTGCAGGTGAGGTTGTGTGGTGTCGTTGTCTTACGCCGTACCCGGCTCGGCCCCAAACAGATCGTTCCATGCGTGAGCGTTCCGTGTACCGCTGATCACCGCACGTATATCGGTTGGTGCGTATCCACCCGATCATCAGCGCGCATGATCCGCGGACTCGCCTCAAAGTCGGCTTTGACTCCGACCGCGATGCGACACAAGTTCAGGAACGCCTGGAGAGCACATATCCGCCTACGCCCGACATCATTCGGGTACGGCCATCGATGTCGCCCACCGAGAACGACACCGGATAGCTCGAATCCGGTATGTGGTCTTCGTGTCTCCCCGGTGTGCGAGCGGACTCCCCCTGCAGAAGCAGGTCGATTGCAATCGGCGCGTCCCCACCTGGTCGTTCGTTCGATGGTGCAGTCCCGGGCGGGATCGATTTGTGGGGTATCAATCTCGCCCGGGACTGCTGCTCAGTTCCGTCATCACCGCAAGGGTGGTTCAGAACTGTGTGCGCCCTTACTGTTCCGCAGCTTCTTCGGCCTGACCTTGGCGAAGTTCAGGACCTCGAAGTAACGCGCGAAGGTAATCGCAACGATCAGGGCGGCACCGTTGAATACGTCCGACACCCAACCCTGGACTCCGAGGAGCTGCAGTCCGGTGATGCCGAATGCGAGCAGGTACAGACCGATGAGGGTGCCGATGATATTGAAACGACCCATATGGATCATCGTCGTACCGAGGAAAGCTGCAGTCGCAGGTGCCAACAGGTACGAATGTCCGCTCGACGGATCGACGGAGCCGATTGAACCAGCGAACAACACGCCGGCGATCGCGCTGATGACGGCGGCGGCGATGAGCGCCGTGATTCGGATCCGCGAGACGCGCAGGCCCGCGAGTGTCGCCGCAGCGCGGTTGCCGCCGACGAAGAGGAGGTAACGCCCCATCGGGGTGAACTCGAACACGAACCACACCACCAAAGCAACCAGCCATCCGATCCACACGATCGCCGGCAGGGTGAGGAATGGAGTAGTCGCGAAATCCTTGAGGGACTTCGGAATAGTGGTCACAAGATTACCGCCACTGACGAAGCTCGTCAGTCCTGCGACAAGGGTGTACATACCGAGTGTCACGATAATCGACTCGAGACCCGCGACGACAATGAGCACCGCATTCAGCACTCCGATCACGAGCCCCACTCCGACGGCGATGACGCAGCTCAACAGCGCGGACACCCCGTTGGAATACAGCGCACCCACCACGGTCGCACACATCACCATCACCGCCGCGACCGACAGATCCATGTCTCCTGAACGGAGCGGAATCGTGATGGCAACAGCGAGCAACAGGACGGTAGCCTGCGCTGCCAGCACAATTCGCACGTTTGTCCACGAGAAGAACAGATCGGGCGACAAGACACTGAAGAGTACGAAGGTTGCGACGAACAGCAGCGGGACCGCGGCGTGTGGAAGGATCTCGGTCAGATTCTTTCTGGTCTGCTGCTGCGCGGACTGCGGCGACTTCGCACCAACTGAGTCGCCGGGCACGTCCAGCGATGCGTTCGTTACGGTCTGATTCTTCATGTCAGATCTCACTTCTGTTCGAGAACGTCGAGAGCGCCTTGACTCGCTGCGATGAGCTGCTGCTCCGACAAGCACTCTTCCGCGATTTCCATAGTGGCGCGGCCGTGCCGCATGACAATGACTCGGTGGCACACATTGGCCACCTCCTCGATGTCGGTGGAGAACACCACGATCGCAGCACCATTTTCGGCTGCGTCGCGGATCAGCTTGTAGATCTCCTTCTTCGCCCCGGCATCGATACCTTGGGTTGGTTCGTGTAGGAGAAGGACTTTGGGATTCACCTGGAGCCATCTGGCGAGAACGATCTTCTGCTGGTTTCCGCCGCTGAACCTGGTGATGTGCTGTGCGGGCCGAAGCGGTCGTACTCCGAACTTCACCAACTCGCCGTGTGAGAATTCTGCCTCGGCCCGATGACGGACTACCCCACCTCTTCGGAACCTCGGCAGAAAGGGAAGCGTGAGATTCTCGATTGCAGTTCCGTCTCCCCATACGGAATCGCGCTGCCGGTTACCTGGTACGAGTGCGATCCCGGCCGCCAGCGCGAATCGGACTGAGGACTTCACCGCTACACCGTCCACCGTGACGGTGCCGGACTCACGCTTGTAGTGCCCGTTGACGAGATAGGGCACCTCGTCCTGTCCCATACCGGCTAGGCCCGTCACACCGACGATCTCGCCTCGCCCGACCGTGAGATCGAGCCCTTCGACGGTTCCGCCGCTCAGTCCACGGATCTGGAGGACGTCGACTTTCCGGTCGGGGACGTGCCGGTCGGGATAGAACGCTCCGATGTCGTAACCGAGCATCATGCGCACCAACTCGGAATCAGTTGTTTCCGACGCCTGGACCGTCGCGACCAGCTTCCCGCTACGTAATACGCTGATTCGGTCGCACACACTGAGGACTTCCTGCAGGCGGTGGCCGATGAAGAGCACGGCGGTCCCCGCTGCAGCGAGGCTGCGGACGATGGCGAGAAGTCGTTCGGATTCGGAGTGGGGAAGCGCGGCCGTGGGCTCGTCGAGTACGAGAACCTGCCCGTCTTGGTGCTTCCGGAGGAGTCGAAGCGCGCGGAGAATCGCGACCACTGTCCGCTCGGTCGGCGCGAGCGTGCCGACTTCGACATCCGGATCGAGCTGCAGATCGAACTCCTCCGACAGCTTGCGAATCAGCTCGCTCTCACGGGACTTGCTATAGGGTGACAGGAGTTTCGCGTCGAATCCGCTGGAGATTCCAATGTTCTCCGCTACAGTCATCGCGTCGCAGAGTGCAAGGTCCTGGTGGATGATGGCAATTCCGTGCCGCTGGGGCTGATCGACGGGGAACTCCAGTGGATTCCCCCATAGTTCGCAGACACTTCCGGCGTCGGGTGCGTGGACGCCACCCAGGACTTTGACGAGGGTCGACTTACCCGACCCATTCTCGCCGATGAGACCGTGTACTTCGCCGGGTGCGATATCGAACTCGACCCCGTCGAGAACGGTGACACCGTCGAAACTCTTGGTCATCCCGACCAAACGAACCGCAGCTTTCATCATGCTTACCTCCACCCGATCGATCCGCATCACAAGGAGTTCGGCGGGTCGTCGAACGCCTCAGCGCGACCGCTCACCGCACCCCTAGTCATTTTTGAGGCTCCAGAGCTTTGCGAACTCGGCCTCGTAGCCGCTGTAGCGAGGTGGCTGGGGGGTAGACGGGTCCGTTCCCCAGTTGCTTTCGTCGATCATCGCGACCGGGATCTTCACGGCGAAATTGGTTTGACCTGCAGCCGCTTTGATCATCCCGTCGAAGTAGAACCAGCCCAGGGCGGTCGCCGGCGCATAGACCACGTTCGCGATCAGCGGGCCTGCGTCGGAATTGCCTGCCAGAACTCCCTCCGTCTGGAGGCTGACGACCGGAATGTCGCGGCCCAGGGCCGAGAGGGCCTGCTTGATGTCGGGGTCGTACACGTTGGTAGCCGACAGGATCACGTTCGTATTCGGATTGCGCTGTAGCGTGGTCTGTAGCATGCCCACAAGCTTGGGCCCGAGGTCGGTCGCCCGGACATCCACGACCTCCGTCGTGCAGTCGTCCCCGCAGAGACTCGCGATCTGATTCTTCGCGCCGTCCACGACCGCCAGGCTGGTCGGCGCGCTCAGGGTACCGACGATGACGGCGTGGGTGTCACAGCCGGTCGCCTTCAATGCGTAGTTGGCCTGCCACGTACCGACTTCTGCACTGTCCAGCGTCACGTGACCGACATTGCCCTTCGGGAACGGTGCGTTCGGATTGCCGTTCGAACCGTCGACGACAGGAATCCCCGCCGCTGCCGCGTCGGCAAGCGCCTGGTCGATCTGAGACAGGTCGACTGCGACGGTGATGATGCCATCGGCCTTCGCCGCGATCGCCGCGTTGATGCCCTGGATGACCGTGGCGGCAGTGCCCTTGCCGTCGAAGACCTGCGCCTGAGCGCCCGCAGCCACCGCCGCGGCCTGGAAGCCCTTCGCGTAGTCGGCCTGTGTGGGTACGGCAGCGCTGAGAAGCACCACCCAGTAGTTCTTCCCTTTCACCACCGATGCATCGAGAGCATCCGTCGGGTATGGGGCCTGCGCCTTGGCGTCGAGCTGGTCGGCTACCAGATCGCCTGACTGGGATGCGCATTCGGCCGATCCCCGAGGGCTTCCGCCGGCGGCACTGCTGGTGTCAGTTCCCGATCCGCATGCCGTGATGAGCGCCCCGGCAAGTAGCGCAGCGGAAACCAGCGATGTGCGGCGCAGGGTATTTCGTCGCAGTCCAGAGAGTGACATCACTTGTCCTTTGTGAAGATGAGTCGGCGAGCGTCCGCCGAGGTACGAATACCGTATTCTGGATACGGTTTGTGGTCAAGCCCACATCTGGATTGAATTGTGTTGCGACAGAACGCACTAGAACGTGCCGCTGGGCGTACGGGCGGTGTACACGCCGCCGCTCCGCCCGAGTTTCGTCGATCCGGTGTTTATCAAACAGGCGTCGATGCGTGACAGCTACGGGAGCGAATGCCCCTACGCGGGTAGATCTCTTCGAGCAACCTCACCAGCTCCTGATCGCATCGAGTATTCGAGACGGCCCCCCAGAGCATTTCGACGAATCTCGTCTTCGACGTCCCGAACAGGACGAATATTTCCTCGTCGGGCACTCCTCCATACGGCGCCCACTGCCGGGCAGCGCTGAGAACTGCTTCTGCGTCCCCGCTCCGGGGAAGATCTCGAATGGTCATCGTGGCCTCCTTCTCCTCTGAATACTAGAGATCCCGACTTTGGTCGGGTCCGTTCCTTTTGACTGTCGACATCAGAGTCGCTCGGTGACACCGCGATACACGTTCGGTCGTGCCCTCAGAATCCGATCGCCATCGGGAACTGGATCTGCATCGTTTCGAGGAACGACTCGATGCCTTCGATACCGCCTTCCCGGCCAATTCCGGATGCACCGAAACCGCCGAACGGTTCCAGAAAGTTCGCACCGAAATTGTTGATGCTGACCGCGCCGGCGGTGAGGTGCGGTGCTATCTTCACGGCCTGATCGACGTCATTCGTAAAGATCCCTGCTGCAAGTCCGTATTCGGAGTCATTGGCAATACGAATCGCGTCGTCGAGATCCTGAAAAGGCAACAGAACGGTGACCGGTCCAAACACTTCTTCCCGTGCAATGCGTGAATCGGGTTCCACGTCGGTGACCAGAGTCGGTTCGTACCAGTAACCCCCATCGAATCCGTCCGGCCGCTGTCCACCTGCAATGATGGTGCCCTCCTCGCGTGCGAGCGACACGTAGTACTCAGTCTTCTCGAGTTGCTGCGCCGAGACGAGCGGGCCCACCACCGTGGCGGGATCGGTCGGATCGCCGATCTTCAGAGAGGAGAACACATGCACCAGTGCGGCCTTCCACTCCTCGAATCGCTCCGCTGGGACGAGGAGTCTGCTGAACGTCGTACATACCTGCCCGGTCTGAGCCAGACAGCCCGGCACCAGCATCGGGGCGGATGCGGGGTCGAAGTCGTCCAGAACGATGGCGGCGCTCTTGCCGCCGAGTTCGAGGGTCAGGCGCGTCATGTTCTCGGCCGCCGCCCTCATGACGTCCTTGCCGACGGCCGTACTCCCGGTGAATGACACGTGCTTCACTCCGGGATGCGACACCAGATGCTTGGCGACGTCGACCTCGGCTGGCAGCACGCTTATGAGGCCGGGCGGGAGTCCGACTTCGTCTATCGCCTCCGCCAAGAGGAAGGAGGCGAGGGGCGTCTGGACATCGACCTTCACGATTACCGGACATCCTGCGGCAAGCGCGGTTGCCACCTTCACAGCGGCGAGGATGAGCGGACCGTTCCAGGGAACACTCGCCAGGACCGGCCCGACCGGCACTCGGTGGATGAGGACGTCACTGCCGCTCCCTGAGCGGCGGGATGGAGAATTATCCATTCCCCGAGCGAGTTTCGCGGTACCGCGGAACACTCCTACAGACTGTCCGATGACGAATGGGGCCAGGGAGACAAGGCCACCCTGATCCTCCGCGTAGATTCGGGTTAACTCCTCGGTACGCCGCTCGATCGCGTCGGCGATCGCGTCGAGCCGATCCGCACGCTCGCCGAACGAAAGATCCGCCCATGTGCGGTCCTCGTGTAGCTGCGTCGCGGCGGCGACCGCGGCATCCGCGTTCTCCAGGGTTGCGACTGCGATTCGGGTGACGACCTCACCTGTTGCCGGATTGCGAACCTCGACCGTCGGCTGGTCGGCGTCGGACCACCGGCCCGCAAGGTAAAGGCGGTCGTACGAGCTCACCGAAAGACTCATTCTGGATGCTCCATTTATTGTCGGGCTTTCGTCGGAACGCGGGATCGTCTGATTCGGGGCGGTTCCCCGCGTGCGAGGACACATCCGCCGCCCGCCGTCGTGATCTACATTACATCAAAACATCCACGTGGAAGTTTTGGTAGTCCCACTTCTCAGGACTCGTACGCCGGACCCGCACGAACTGGCCGCATAGGCAGGGGATGTTCAATGCGACCAGCAGCGGACTTTCTGACAGCAGTCCGGATGGCGAGCTATTCGGCCACGGCGGAACAGAGCGGAGACAGATTCCCCGGTTCATCGCAATGAGTCCCTCCAGCGCATCCCCAGGACGTGTGTGGACTCGACCTGGACACCGGGCATCGTGACGAGCGATCCGAAGCCGTCGTTGGGTTCGGGCGCCGCCCGGGCAACAGATACGACTACAAACACGCGCGGAGGGACGAGGGGAACACCCCTCGTCTGCGTCAATCGACCTGCCCAGGGGTGCCGAAACGGCCGCTCGCCCTCCTGTGGGGCGTGTGCCTGGCGAGCGGCTGAGGGATCGCCTGTCAGGCATTGCCCAGCCGAAGGTGAGTGCCGATCAGCGCGTTGATGCCTTCGGCATCGGCGCCTGCCGACTGAGGCGGTTACTCGGCCTGCGCGGCAGCATCCTCTGAAGTGGGCGCACCTGGGGTAGGGGAACCGAAAATCCGTCCGATCAGTCCGAGAGCTGCCGCGATGTCGACGGACGGATCGAGGAGCCATTGGATCTGCATACCGTCGAACACCGCGGAGACGAGGGACGCCGCCTCGTCCACCGGGAGGTCGGGGTCAATCTCCCCGCGTGCCTGCCCCTGGCGAATTCGATCCGAGATGATCTGCCGCGCGAGCGCGAAGCGCTCGATGAAGAAGTCGCGCGAGGCTTCGTTCCCCGGTTCGACCGAGTGCGCGAGCAGGCTCGTGTACAACGTGATGAGACCGGGCACGGCCGCGTTCTGCTTGGCAATCTCCGCGAGATTATCGATCAGCGGGACGCTGCGATCCCGCAACTCCCATGTCTGGCTGAGACTCCCGTGCGCATTCAACACCTCCAGCAACAACTCTTCTCGTGACGAGAAATAGTGCCGCAGCGCAGCGTGCGATACCTCGATCGCCTCACCGATCGCCCGCAGCGACGTACCGTCGATCCCCTTGTCGACGACGACTTCTAATGTGCGGTCGAGGATTTCCTGTCGGCGACGAATCCCCTTTGCATATGTTCCCCGATTATTTCCCCCGACCCTGGCGTTCATGTCGAAAGACTAGACCACCGACCCAGGAGCGTTCTAAACGCGACACGGGCCGGCGCCTAGGCGCGATGGGACTCACCTATGGTCGGAGGTCAGAACCTTTCGCCGATCTCGCAAGAACAACAGACCTGGATCGAAGACCCTCAGCGTCGCCAGTTCCGCTGCGGTCGGAGCTGGTTCCGCCACGAGATCTTCGGCGACCTCGAAGACCCAATCGGTGATCCCGCGGATCGCATCGACCGCTTCCTCCACGGTGTCACCCGCAGTCGGCAGTACCGCGGTGAGGACGAAGTGTCCCTCTGACAAACGCTCGAACACCGCCAGATCCGTGACAATCGTTCGGACGCGCCGGCCCGGACACGTAATGTAGTCGACCTGATCGACCAGTCGTCCGGGTTGGTGCGCCACCGTGATGATGACCTCGTCCGCGGCGGAAAGCACGTCGTTCGCGCCACCCGAACCGACGATGAAGCCGCCATCGGCTCCGTACGTCGAGTTGATCGCGCCGGTCTTGTCGATCTGGCCGGCACCGATGACTCCGATGGACTTGGAGCCCGGTCCCGAGACCAACGTACCCAGCACACCCATCACGTCGGTGAGCAGCTTGTTAGTGGGCACGTTCTGGCCGGCGAAGATGAATGGTTCCCCCGGTCGGGGCAGGTAACCGTACAGACCGATCTCCGCCATGAGTTCAACGTCGATCCCTGCGTTACGTAGATGCTCGGCTCCGGTCCAGGACGCCAGGTTCGCGAGTCCGACACCGGACAGGACGACGTCGAAACCGCGTTCTCGTACCGCGCGCTCGAGACAGCGGGCCGTGACGATCACTTGCGTCTCGGTCGGCGTGGCGGGATCTCTCGCCCCCCACGACTCCGTGACGCGTGTCTTCCAGCCCTCGGGCCGTGCGGCACGCACGAGCTCAGCTGTGCGCCCCGATCCAAGTTTCTCGAGGTATTCCTGGTGCGAGTCGACGCCGAGAACCCACTCGTCGATCCACGCACGGAAGTCCTCAGGGGTGCGGCTCGCCGTCAGGGTCCTCGCGACGAACGCCTCATCCTCGACGTAGCTGGACACACCAGGCACGCCGGGGCTGTTGAAGCCGTACGGGTGTGCACCGAAGGGCACTTCGCACACGGCACGCACCACGTGGCCCGGTATTCGGGTGAGCGTGTTCATCTCGCGGAGTTCCTCGGTCGAGACGATGCGCTCGACGCAGGCGATCACCCCGTCCTTCGCGGCCAGAGAACCCCAGTGCCCTTCCCCGTACGGAGCCGACAGGACGACGTTCCCGTGCGGGTCGGCCGCGGCCCCGTGGAGCAGCACGATGTCCGGGCGGAGTGCCTTGACGAGTCCGGTGGGTCCGGCGCTCTCATCGAGTTGCACCTCGATGTACTCCCCCCGTGCCCCCGCTTCCGCACCCATGGTGCTCCCACCCATGGACTTGACCGGGAAGTGCGTCACGCCGAGGGCTCCGGCCACCAGACGAGCGACAAGGCTCCACAGAGACCAGTGCTCGATAGTCACGCGGCCATCTCGGATCGCCCTGACCAGGGCCGGGTTCGGTCGTGCCACGGGGTAGTTTTCCCCCGCGAACGAGGAGACGACACGCTCGACCAGGCCCAACTCGATCAAGGAGTGCTGGACGTTCACCAGACCGGCGGTGACCAGGGTGAAGCGCGGATCGGTACCGGCGAACGCTCGCGCGAGTTCGAGCAGCACGGCGTTCGGACGGGCGTCGGAATAGGCGACGTGGATGGTCGCTCCGGGGTGGATGTGACGGCGGATGGCCGAACCGAGGTCGGTGACCTTCGAAGTTCCCTCACTCGCTGGCAGCGAAAACCTCTCGGCCAGTTCTACTTCCAACACCGTTGTGGGTGAGGCGGTCATGATGTCATGGTCAGGCCACCGCTGACGCTGAGGGTTTGTCCGGTGATGTAGCTGGCGTAATCGGACGCCAGGAACACGATCGGAGCCGCCTGTTCGGAAGCGGTGCCCATGCGCTTGAGCGGGACCGCCTTGACCATGCGATCGATCACGTGCTGATCCGACTGGGCACGCAGCAGCGGGGTATCGGTCGGCCCTGGGGAGATCGCGTTGATCCGCATGCCGTCGCGGGCGATCTCACGGGCGAGTGACTTGACGAATCCGATGACGCCGGCCTTGGCTCCGGCGTACACGGTCTCACCCATCGTTCCGACCTTGCCGGCATCCGAGCTTGTCAGGACGATCGAACCCGATTTCTGTTCGCTCATCGGCCCCATCGCCGAGCGGCTCAGGAAGATTGACCCCATCAGGTTGATGTCGATGATGCGGCGCCAGTACTTCGCGTCCTCCTGCGCGAAGAACGTGGTGTCCGACCAACCGACGGTGCTCGTCATCATGTCGAGGCGGCCGAACCGGCTCACAACCTCCTCGACGAGCGCATCGGTCTGCGGCTGCTCCGTGATGTCGCAGGTGTGGACAGAGACGTCGGCGCCGTTGCTGCGGAGGATCTCGGCGGTCTCTGCCGCACCCTCCTCGTTGATGTCGGCCACCGCCACCTTTGCGCCGTTCTCTGCGAACAGTTCCGCGGTCGCGCGGCCGATGCCGCTGCCGCCCCCGACGACGATCGCAATCTTTCCGTCACACTTCATTTCTGTCTCCTATCGGCTTGGTGCGGGCTTCTGTAAGTCCGGTACGACTTACTTGCGGAACTTGGCGAAGTCCGGCGCCCGCTTTTCGAGGAAGGCCTGAGTGCCCTCGTGGAACTCATCGGTTCCGTGGATGAAGTTGATCATCTGCTGTCCGTGCTGGACGGACGGCCAGAGCTGATCGGTCTCGTAGTTCAGTGAGATCTTGGCGACGCGTAGTGCCTGCGGGCTGAGGGACAGCAGTCGTTCGCACCAGGCGTCCACTGCGGCGTCCAGCTGATCAGCGGGCACACACTTGTTGATCAGGCCCAGTTCAACGGCCTGCGGTGCGGGGATCTGCTCACACAGCATGACGATCTCGCGGGCCTTGCGCTCGCCGACGATGCGCGGCAGGAGCTGCGTGCCCCACCACACCGGGACACTGCCCATCTTCGGCCCCGACTGGCCGAAGATCGAGTCGTCCGATGCCAGCGTGAGGTCGCACAGCATCTGCATCTCGTTGCCGCCGCCGACCGCATAGCCTTTCACGCGGGCGATGATCGGCTTGCCGCAGCCGCGCATGATCATCGAGAGGTTGCTCGTCCGGCGGTTCATCCGGGCAGCACCCGCGGGGTCCGAGGCGTCCTCCCAAGCAATGTCGCCGCCGGAGCAGAACGCCTTGTCACCGGCACCGGTAAGGACGATCACGCCGACCGAGGTGTCGGCCTCGGCCTCGCTGAAAGCCGCAATCAGATCGTCGAGGGTTTCTTCGCGGAAGGCGTTGTACTTTTCGGGGCGATTGATGGTGATACGTGCGACGCCATTCTGAGCGCTGTACAGAACATCCTGAAGCTGCATGATTACTCCTTGTTCGTGACTTGGTCGAACTCGTCGTTCTAATCGAACTCGGGCGTGGCCCTCGAGCGGAAAGCCGCGAGCCCTGTCTGGACGTCTTCCGATGCCATGTGGCGCAGTGCGATCTGCCGCTCGGCGTCGATCGCGTCCCGCAAGGGCAGATCCGCACCGATCGAGACCGCGGCTTTGATCGCCGCGCTGGCAGACATGCTTTTCCCGGCAAGCACGGCAGCCATCACCTTGGCTCGTGCCAGTACATCCGCCTCGGGCACGACCTCGTTGACGAGGCCGGATGCCAGTGCTGTCGCGGGCCCGATCGCGGCGCCCGTCATGAGCATCCACTTCGCTGTTCGCGGACCGACAAGCCTGGGCAGACGCTGCGTGGAGCCTCCGGCCGGGAAGAGCCCGAAGTTCGCGTGCTGGTCGCCGATCTTCGTCTCGTCACCCATGACGACGAAGTCACACGCCTGGGTCACCTCGAACCCACCGGCGAAGGCCACCCCGTGTACGGCAGCGATCGTCGGGAGCGGGCACCGCTCGAGCAGTATCAGCGTTTCGTGCCAGTAGTCGAGGAAGCGGTCGAACTCGGGACTGTCCCGGACCAGTGCGGACACCTCGTCCAGATCACCACCAGCGGAGAAGGCCCTACCCTCCCCCCGCACGATGATCACCTTCACCGCAGGATCACTCTCGGCGCAGAAGACCGCCTCGCGGATCCCGCCCAGGACGGATCGACCGATCGCGTTCATCTTCGATGGGCGGTTCAGGACGATGTGGGCGACCCTGCCATCGATCTCGTATCGGACCGCGCCCACGGAAGCGTTCTCGACGGTGTCCTGAGCGGTCGGCACGTCTCCGGCCTCGGTGTTCATCGTGCGAGCTCCCCGAAGTACGACCGGGCGATGAGCATGCGGAGGATCTGGTTGGTTCCCTCGTAGATTTGGCCGATCTTCGCGTCGCGCATGAACATCTCGACGGGGAAGTCCCGGACATAACCTGAACCGCCATGGACCTGAACGGCATTCGTCGTCACCTCCATCGACACGTCGGACGAATAGGTCTTCGCCATCGCGGCCAGTCGAGACGAGTCCGGGTGCTTGTTCACGAAGGCGTTCGCGGCGTCGTACACCAGTGACCGCGAGGAATGCACTCCGATCGCCATGTCCGCGATCAGGAACTGGACGCCCTGATAGCCCGCGATCTCCTTGCCGAACTGCTTGCGTTCGGAGGCGTACCGAGTCGCAGCGTCGAGGGCTCCCTGCGAGATTCCGAGGCACATTGCGGCGACACCCAGCCGACCTTCGTCGAAGCCCCGCATGAGGTGCGTGAAGCCCTTGTCCGCCTCACCGATCAGGTGGTCGGCAGGGACCCGGACCTCGTCGAAATGCATCTCGGCCGTCGCCGAGCCGTGGAGACCCATCTTCTGTTCCCAGCGAGCAGCACGTACTCCCGGGCGATCCGCTTCCACGAAGAACATGGAGAGTCCGCGCGCACCGGGCCCCCCGGTCCGCGCGAGGACGCTGTAGAAGTCGGCGAAACCACCGTTCGTGATGAATCGCTTCGTCCCCTGGATGACCCACTCGTCGCCGTCACGTCGGGCTCGGGTGGTGACATTGCCCAGGTCGGAGCCGGCTTCGGGCTCCGTGACCGCTATCGCACCGAGTTTTTCGCCCGCGGCGGCCTGTTCGAGGAGTGGCTTGACCCACGGCGCCTCGCTCGGGCCGGTCGCGTTCAGCGCGATGATCTTCGTGGCCAGCCAGTGGGCCGTCAGATAGGTACACGCGCTCGGGTACACCCGGGCAATCTCCTCCAGCACTATGGACTGGTGCCTGATATCGCTTTCGGCGCCGCCGTACTCGGGCTTCACGACGAGTCCGAAGAACCCAGATTCCGCGAGGATCTCGCGGATTGCAGGGCTGAAGGTCCCGGCCTGCTCCGTCTGTTCGACGAGTGGGCCGATCTTTTTCACAGCGACCGCGCGGGTCATCACTGCGAGGTCCTGCAGTTCCTCATTGAGGTCAGTTGTCAGCATTGAACCCAATCCTCTTGAACACGGGCCCGTAAACGGGCTCCTCCTCGGAACTGATCACCCGTACGTCGAGCACGACACGCTCACCGTGACTTGGATCATTTTCTCCTGGTGCGCAATCGATCTGGGAGAAGAGTCGAACACCCTCCTCCAGATCGACGTAACCGACCCAGTATGGCGGTTCGAATCCGCGCGGAGCCATACTCACCTGGACCGATTCGTAGATCTCTCCGCGGCCGCTCAGGTTGACAGATTCGCACTTCGTCGAGTCGTTCGGGCAGATCTTCCGGGCCGGCAAACGGACGTCGCCGCACTGGGGGCACTTGCTGGCGGCGAGAGACCAACTACCGTCGCCGTTCTCGGTGATGATGGACTGCCCCAGGGACGCCTCTCCGACGTAGCTCATGCGGCTCCTTCCTTGATCTTCTTCAAGATGGTCACTCCCGATGTGGCGAAGTCGCTTTCGTGGAAGCCACCGGAGATGTGGGCCAGGGCCGTCTGCGCGGACGGGACCTGTCGATCGCCGGCGCGGCCCAGAAGCTGGTCCGCAAGCTCGACGATCTGCGCCACACCGGTGGCGCCGAGCGGATGGCCACGATTGAGGAGACCACCTCCGGTGTTCACAGGAATCTTTCCGCCGAGCGATGTTTCGCCACTTTCGACGAACTTGCCGCCCATTCCGGGTTCGCAGAATCCGAGGTCCTCATAGTGAATGATCTCCGCAATTGAGAACGAGTCATGGACCTCCGCTACGTCGATGTCGGCGGGGCCGACCCCCGCGACGTCGTATGCCTGGCGTGAGGTCGAGCGGTCCAGCCCGAAGGACGTCATATCTCGGGTCTGGTTCCGATAGAAACCACTGCCGATCACCGATGCCCCGATCTGGATCCCAGGTTCGATCCCCAACCGTTCGGCGCCTCTCTCGCTCACGATGACCGCGGCCGCGGCGCCGTCGCCGGTGGGACAGCAGTCGAGGAGATGCAGCGGACCGACTACGTGCTTTGCGGACAGGACATCCTCCATCGTGATCGGGGTACGATACTGCGCCTTCGGATTCAGTGCGGCAGCTCGACGGTTCTTCACTGCGACCGCGGCGATCTGTTCGCGAGTGGTCCCGTAGTGCTCCATGTGCCGGCGAGCAGCCATGGCGTAGTACGCCGGCGGCGTAAAACCTTGTTCGCCTTCCAGAAGCATTCCGTCCGAAGTGAGCGGCCGGCCCTTCCCGTCTCGGCGAGACATCTGTTCCACCCCGATGACGAGTGCGACGTCGTAGGTGCCGCTCGCCACGGCCATATTCGCGACATTGAACGCAATCGAACCGGAAGCGCAGTACGCCTTTTCGTTGTACACGGCGACACCTTCGATGCCGATCTCCCACCCTACGAGCTGACCGACGCCGCTCTCGCGGGAATGGAGGATGCCGCTTCGCGCGGATCCGCAGCTGATCATCTCCACATCGTGCGGCCGGACGTTCGCGTCACCAAGCGCCGAGAGGCCAGCGTCTCGCCCCAGGGAACCCATGTTCTCTGTGGGGAATTTTCCGAAGGGCGTCATACCTACCCCTGCGAGGAATGTGCTGCGTGTCACCGCAAGCTCCTGTCTGTGCGTATACCGTATACGGATGATGGTTGCAGGTCAACGATCTCGACCACGACAGTCGAATCAGTCCAGTTCCAGTCCCTGCGACTCTAGGTAGGCCACCAGTCCGCGGCCGGAATCGACTATGTGCTCGGTCATCAGGCGGCCGACCTCGTCATGCTCGCCCGCACGCATCGCGTCGAGGATCTGGCCGTGTTCACAATTCGACTTCACCGACCACTCAGGCATTTCGACCAGGAAATCTCGCGGAAGCTCGAGTGAGGTCGTCTTGATCGCGGAAAGCAGTTTGCGCGATTTGGCCAACCGATTGATGTTGCGATGCAGAGTCCAGTTCAACTCCGCCATCTTCTGATAATTCTCCTGAGCCGCCGCATCAAGCATGGCCTCGTGCAGACCGGTGAGGGCCAGAAGATCTGCCTCCTGCGCATTGCGCGACGCCCGCTCGGCGGCTATGCCGGTCAGCGTTCCCTCGATGAGGTAGGTGTCGAGCAGGTCGGATCTGCTCAGCGGCGCAACGACCGTGTGCTGCGTGGCATCCGTGGTCAGCATTCCCTCATGTATGAGGGCACGGAGACCGTCCCGAACCGGCATCCGGCTTGTGCCGAACTCTTCACACAACTGCTGCTGGGACAGTCTCGTGCCGGGCTTGATGACGCCGAGCAGAATATTCCGGCGGAGCTCGTCAGCGATCTGATTTCCCAGAAGCGCACGCTGCACCGGCTGGACCGAGCCGCGACTTGCACGAACCCCCGTCATAACTGCCCTTCCGCTAGACCTCATCTGCGCACAATTTCTCGTATACATTATCCAGGCTTGGGTTCATCCGCGCACCATCCACTCGACCGTGGGACCGTGTTCGTCCAGCCCAGGCGCGCCGGAACGCGTGGCGGTGGGCGTCGCAGACAGCCGGATCGGGTTGCGCATACTGGTCAGTAACCCTGCGTGTCCCTCGGAGATCTCGAAATCCTGGCGTGCGAGGACCAGCGGGTCCCGGGATACCTCGTCGATCCGGTTGACCGGGGAATAACACACATTCGCGTCGTCCAACAGGGAATTCCAGTGCTGGAGATCATGCGTGCGGAAAATTCCGGCCAACTCCGACGCAGCCTTGTCCGGCTCAGAGTGCCGGAGGGAAATCAAGTCCTCACGCTCGAGCAGCGTGCAGAGCCGGATCCAGAACTTGCCCTCGAAAGCACCGATCACGACGTGGCGCCCGTCCTTCGTTCGATATGTGCGGTAGGCCGGGTCGGCACCCAGATTGTGGTCCCGGTCGCGAGGCATCGGCTTCGGGGCGAGCGCCTTGACAATCTGTGGGCCGGTCATCGCGAGAGCAGCACCCATTAGACCTACATCGATGAACTGTCCCCCACCTCCGGAGTCCCGGTGTCGAAGGGCCGCGAGAATCCCGACGGCGGCGTGCAGTCCGGCCGCCACATCGGCGATCGGGGGGCCGATCGGGACCGGGCTTCCGGCGGCGTCGGTCGCCTGATCAAGGAAGCCCGACCGAGCGAGGTAGTTGATGTCGTGGCCCGGCGACCCGCTGCCGTCGTGCCCGTGGCCGGCTCCCGAGATGCTGCAGTAGACGACGTCCGGATTGACGACTCGGCAGTCGTCGTACCCGACTCCGAGCCGGGCTGCCACTCCAGGGGTGAACCCCTCGATCACGACGTCTGCATCACGTACTAGCCCCAGGAACAGTTCGTGCCCCTCCTGCGACTTCAGATCGACAGTACAACTCCGCTTGTTCCGTCCAACCCAGTGGTGCAAAGCGCTATCCCCGCCGACCGAGGGTTCGATGACGCGGACGAGGTCACCGGTCGGCGGCTCCACATGGATGACGTCGGCGCCGAGGTCTGCGAGCAACATCGACGCGTACGGCCCCGGTAGATACATGCTCAGATCGAGCACCTTCAGACCGTCAAGGGCACCCTTCTGCGCGTCTGCGGGCATGTCGGCCTTATTCATCATCAGACCCCGCAATCTGTCGGCGCAGGTCTGCTTTGCGGATCTTGCCCGTCGCCGTCATCGGCATCTCGTCGAAGACCTCGAGCCGTTCTGGGAGCTTGTACTTGGCGAGACCACGCCCGACGAGGTACGAGTTCAGCTCTTGCAGGTCGACCTCGGTCCCGGCCGTGGGAACCACAACAGCGCAGCAGCGTTCGCCCAGTCGAGGATCCGGATAGCCGACGACCGCGGCGGACGCGACATTCGGATGGTTGATGAGCAATTCCTCGACCTCACGGACACTGATATTTTCTCCTCCGCGGATCACTATGTCCTTGATCCGCCCGGTGACGTGGAGCATCCCGTTCTCGTCGATGCGCCCGAGGTCACCGAAGCGGTACCAGTCTCCGCGGAACGCTCGGTGCGTGAGATCTGGGTCGCCAAGGTACCCAAGGAACACCTGGGGGCCGCGGGTGACGATCTCGCCCTCTTCACCGCGAGGCAGCTCACGTCCCGACTCATCGACGATGGCCACCTGAACACCGGGGAGCGGTTCGCCGTCGGTTGCCAAGATGTCATCCGGAGCCCCAGGGCGCGTCGCCGTGGTCACATACGTTTCGCTGGCACCGAAGACCGCCATGAGTTCGGCGGAGAAGTTCTCACGCACCTCGGCGACGAGATGCCTCGGGATCGCCGCACCGCCGGACGCGACGTACCGCAACGTCTCACCACTGCCGGCGCCACGCGCCTTCGCCCCGAGCATGTCAATGATGAACGGTGTCGCCGCGAGGGTGTAAGTGCATCGGTGCTCGTCGATCAGCCTGAGCGCCGTATCCGGATTCCACTTGTCCTGCAGGATGAGCGGAACGCCTGCATGGATCGCAGCTCTCAGTCCCCAAGCCATGCCCGACGCGTGGCAGATCGGCGACGGCATGAACACGCTGTCGGAGCCGTTCAGGCCCAGAACCTTGTCGAGATAAGCCCGAAGCACGAACATCGTCGTCTGATGACTGTGCACCACGCCCTTCGGTAGGGATTCTGTCCCGGACGTGAAGGTGACGGTGTCCCGTTCCCGGGCGTCGACGACTACCGGGTCGAGTGGGAATCGCTGTTCCCACGGCTCCTCAAGAATGTCCGCGAGAGAATTCGTCCCACTTCTCACTGGTACGATCCCGAGAATCGAATCGAGGCCCTCGGCAGCAGCAATCACTCTGTGCCACGGGGAGTTTTCTCGAAGGTCTGCGGCGGCGAAGACGAAGCGACTTTCCGCTGTGCGCAGGATGTGCGCGATCTCGGGCGTGCCGACCTTCGGAAGTAGAGGATTGACGACACCCCCGATGAGGCCGATCGCGCTGTGGACGACAAAGAACTCACGCCAGTTGGGAAGCACCAACGTGACGACATCGCCTCGCCTCACTCCTCGCCCGTGCATGTACGACGCGAGTCGTTCAGCGGCCGAATAGGCTTCACCCCGAGTGAGCGAACCTTCCTCGTCGACGACTGCAATCGCATGTGGGTCCTCCGACGAGGTTTTGCGAATGCGAGTGGTCCAAGTGTCGGTCGACCACAGTCCTGCCTTTTCGAATTCGGACCGCGTTTCGTCCGTGATCCACGTGGTTGTACGCGCCTCCAGAGCCCTACCTTCTCGATTCACCAGGCCGACAATACCGTATACAGTCTACCGAAACAATGGTCGCCGCCTCGCCGCAGCTGGGAGGAGGTGCGAGTGTCAGGCTCCCCGTGAAGTGCGAATCGCAATGCCGAGCCAGTTGTGGGTCGGGGAACCGCCCCCTTCCGCGCGGACACCTCGGGGCAAGGCAATTCGCTGCCCAGTCAGAGGTGGATTCGACTACTCGGCTCCGCGATTCGACGTTTGAGACTCCCTGACCCACATGGTCTTGACATCAATCAAAGTCCGAATACGGTATACACCATTCCGTAACGAAAGGGGCATACGTGATACGTCATATGTCGTTCACCGTCCACGACACTGCCAACGTAGCCAAGATCCTGGCTGAGATTCTGGGGGGAACCGTTGAGGTTCCCGCCAGACCACCCTATGGACCGCAGAGCCTATTCGTGTGCCTTTGGGACGAGCATGGAACACTGATCGAACTCGCGCCGACCGGATCCGCGTGGGTTCCGAACGACAAGGCATTGCCGATTGAAACGAAGTTGGATGACCTCGTGCAGCAGCACGACTATCTGCACTCGTTCTGGGACGCCGCTGTGTCCTTCGACAGGATTCGTGAGATCTGCGAGGAGCAGGGCTGGCGCTACTACATCACCGATCAGAAGATCAAGATCGCTGTGGTGTGGATCGAGAACCATAGATACATCGAGTTCTGCCCGAAGGAGCATGTTCCTGCGTACCTCGAGATTTACGGCACGGCCGGCAAGGACAAGTACCAGGACTACGTCGCGAGCCGAGTTGCAGCAATCAAGGCCACCCAAGCAGCGCAACTGAACAAGCCCTGATCTGCACGAACGGATCGCTGGATGGATCGGATGAGATGAGCAGCCCCCGAGAAATCCGGCTCACCACCTGAACCTTCCCCTAAGAGGCGAACTCGACCCAACTAAAGGTTGTGGGAATACAGCGCCCGGCTACGGGGACTCCGACGGGAACGGCGTTCGAACCGCGACGGCTGCATGCCTTCCTGGTCGGTCTCGGCTTTTGAGAATCGCTGGGAGTGGACCAGTTCTGCGATTGAGGATCGCGCGCTGTCGGTGCGGCCCGCGCCTCATAGCGCGACGAAGTGCGCGAGGGTCGAGAATCCACTGGGAGACTCCTTCGCGCGTGAACCGACAAGGTTCCGGCGGTCCCGGCGCGCCTGTGGCACCACCCGTGCCATGTGTGCGGGGATCGATACGAGCGCTACCGGTTTACCCAGGACCTCCGTCAAGGCGTCGGACGCGACAGGCGTGTTCGCCCCGCACGCCCTGGTGCTCATGCCGCATCTCGACGGGTCAGTTGTTTAGGGGAACCAGGGCGACCCGAGTCGCGGCATGTGACGGGCCATCGAGGTTCGTCGGGTCTCGCTTTCCGTTGTGGTGCAACATGATACGGCGATATTCGCATCCAGTGTCATTGAATGCAGATGTCTCACGTGACCACAAACCGACTGAACCAGGAGTGAGAATGGAAATGGACTTCCCGCAGGTGTATCCGTCGAGCCCCGAGTTCACCGCCGCGGCGAACGCCGGCCCCGACCTCCAGGCTGCCGCAGACGAGGACCGACTCGCATTCTGGGCGACACAGGCCGAGCGCCTGCACTGGCACACGCCCTTCACCGAGGTACTCGACTTCTCCGACGCACCCGTCGCGAAATGGTTCGTCGGCGGCGAGTTGAATGTCGCCTACAACTGCGTCGACCGCCACGTGATCGCCGGCAACGGCGACCGCGTCGCCATCCACTTCGAAGGCGAACCGGGCGACACCCGCGACCTCACCTACAACGACCTGCTCACCGAAGTGTCCAAGGCCGCCAACACCTTCACCGACCTCGGACTCGTCGCCGGCGACCGCGTCGCGATCTACATGCCGATGATCCCCGAGGCCATCGTCACCATGCTCGCCTGCGCCCGCCTCGGCCTGACCCACTCCGTGGTCTTCGCCGGCTTCTCCGCCAGCGCCCTGCGCTCGCGCATCGACGACGCCGAAGCCAAGCTCGTCGTCACCGTCGACGGGCAGTGGCGCCGCGGCCAGGCCGCACCCCTCAAGCCCGCCGTCGACGAGGCCGTCGACGGGGCCGCGTCCGTCGAGCACGTCCTCGTCGTCAAGCGCACCGGCATCGACGTCGAGGTCGCCGACGGCCGGGACCTGTGGTGGCACGAGACCGTCGACAAGGCGTCCGGCACCCACGACGCGCAGCCGTTCGACGCCGAGCACCCGCTGTTCATCCTCTACACCTCCGGCACCACCGGAAAACCCAAGGGCATCATCCACACCTCCGGCGGCTACCTCACCCAGGCGTCGTACACCCACCACAACGTCTTCGACCACAAGGCCGGCCAAGACGTGTACTGGTGCACCGCCGACATCGGCTGGGTCACCGGCCACAGCTACATCGTCTACGGGCCACTCTCGAACGGTGTCACCCAGGTGGTCTACGAGGGCACTCCGAACTCCCCCGACGAGCACCGCCACTTCCAGATCATCGAGAAGTACGGCGTCAGCATCTATTACACCGCACCCACCCTGGTGCGCACGTTCATGAAGTGGGGCCGCGACATTCCCGACGCCCACGACCTGACCTCGATCCGGCTCCTCGGCTCCGTCGGCGAACCGATCAACCCCGAGGCCTGGAAGTGGTTCCGCGAGGTGATCGGCGGAAACCAGGCCCCCATCGTCGACACCTGGTGGCAGACCGAGACCGGCGCCATCATGATCTCCCCGCTGCCCGGGATCACCGCCACCAAACCCGGATCGGCGATGGCACCCCTGCCCGGTATCTCCGCGAAGATCGTCGACGACGACGGACACGAACTCGGCGCCGGCGGCTCCGGCTACCTCGTGCTCGACAAGCCGTGGCCGGCGATGCTCCGCGGCATCTGGGGCGACATGGACCGCTACCGCGAAACCTACTGGTCCCGCTACCCCGAGCAGGGCTGGTACTTCGCCGGTGACGGCGCCAAATACGACGACGACGGCGCCCTGTGGGTCCTCGGCCGCGTCGACGACGTCATGAACGTCTCCGGCCACCGCATCTCCACCTCCGAGGTCGAATCCGCCCTCGTCGGCCACCACGGTGTCGCCGAGGCCGCCGTCGTCGGCGCCGCGGACGAGACCACCGGCCAGGGCATCGTCGCGTTCGTCATCCTCCGCGAAGGTGTGGAGAACACCGGCGACACCCTCATCGCCGAACTCAAGGCCGAGGTGTCCCGGGAGATCAGCCCGATCGCCAAGCCCCGCCAGATCACCATCGTCCCCGAACTCCCCAAGACCCGCTCCGGCAAGATCATGCGACGCCTGCTCAAGGACATCGCCGAAGGCCGCGACCTCGGCGACACCTCCACCCTCGTCGACCCCAAGGTCTTCGACGCGATCGGAGATAAGGACGGCCAGTGACGGACAAACTATGGACTCGCTCGATCTCGCCATGTTGTCCTTCGCCAAGAACTAGTACCCGTATGACGGTGGAGATGAGCACATCTTCACTGAGATTGGGATCGGTTCCGCAATACGTTCGATCCGAGATAGCGCAGACCGAGGATTCGCGACTGCGGACAAAACACTCCGCTCACTCAAGTTGAACTCCGGACCTCTTGGCTCAACGCAACTGAGAAAACCTGAACAGGAGAAGGTGATGAATGCCGATCACCATCCCCAGCACCCGCTGGGACCCTTCATCGGGAGCGATCTAGGGATAGACGACCAAGTGCGCAGATACCGAGATGAACGCCGTCGCCGTCACCAGGAACAAAAGAACAAAGAGCGGCGAGATCAGCAGCGACGCTGCATACCAAGCCGAGAAGAAGAGATCATCCAATTTGCCGTGATTTGGGCCCCATACGGTGTTCCATCCGATGAAGAGACATACCAACGGTTCGGGATGTCCACTCGTCAATTCTTCGAGACAGTACGAGACCTCCTGCACCTAGGAAAGTGCCCACCCGAAACGCAAAGTCGACTCACGATGTATGCCGACCCAACCGGAACCCTGCCAGATCAAAATGCGAAATGATGATAAATCACAGCGAATCTCCGGTCAGCAGGTCCGGCATGCAAGCTGCGGATGATCGCCGAGCAGTTGTCCAGTGCACGGCGCACTCGCCCATGCCTTCGCTGAACCCGCGGACCCGATCGGCCAACCCTGGGATGTTGTCCGTTGCCGTTCGACCTGAGGCACGACTGGGACGCTGACCAGCGGTGCCTCAACAATGTGGCAATGAGGCACCGTGGCGTTTCTGCCATATTGTTGACGCAAGAGCACGTCGGGCATGCGGGTTCTCGGCGAGAACGTGCCAGGTAGAGCCAGTGCTTTGCCTCAACTTGGTGGCAGAAGTCCTGCACTTACCTCAGGTGCTCTGGCAATGCCTCGGATCCGATGGCATAGGACATGTGAAGTGACACCGAAGTTGTCCAATAGGACCAGGTATTTGTCCAGTGTCCTGGGCGCGGAGCGGTGGGGTCAGCGTGCCAATGATCTTGTCCAACTACCGCGGATCCTGGGCCCTTTCGCCCGTTGTGCCGTTGATGTTGTCCACCGCGGAGACCCGGCCGAAACCCATCGTCGTTCTGGGAATGAGGGGGCCGGACCTGCGCCGATGACAGCGCTCGAGCGTTGGTCGGGCCGCTGTCACGAGGCGGTTTGCCTGCAAGGACTGGACAAGCCGTAGGCGCGATTGGACAGAAAGACTGGCAATTGGACAATCCGCGTGTCAATTCCGGGTTCCGGTAGTAATGGCGCAAAAAACAACGAAGTTCGCTTAGTGCCTGGTCAGCGGGAATCCGGACGCTCGTTGTTGGTGGCTTCGGTCGGGGCCGATGAGGCTGGTGATGCCGCGCATGGCTGCCGGTGACGGTTTGAAGTAGCGGCGTTCTCGGGTTGCGGTGGCGGGACTTTGTCATCAGCTCCACCAGGCTGGCACCGGCCTCGCCGAGATGCCCCGCGATGCACCCGACGACGGCCGTCAAGAGTGGTCGGGGCAAAGGAGTTTCGGGGTGGTGCGCCATCCGGCGTCGGTGAGCCATCGCTGGACTGACTCGGGAAGGCCGCCATTGTCGGCGGATTCGGCGAGTGCGCCGGCCAGGATGGGGCCGTCACCGCAGACCGAACAAGCGATGTCGAACGCTGGCTGCCCGGGTTCGCAATGGCGGCAATGGCTGCGGCTGATGAGCGTCCCGAGATGGTCCGGGTCCGGGTGGAGCCAGGTGACTGCGAGGTCGGCGCGTTGGTGCGCGGCCTCGGCGCGCGTGGTCGGTTCATGCCCACAGGTGGGACAAGCACGTGGCGCCCTCACCACTGCAGGAGGATCCGCAACATCAGCGGTTGCCGGCTTGTCCGGATGACTCACGGCTCGTTTGTTCAGGTGCCCGTACACGGTGGTGCGCGGGACTTTCAGCATGTCCGCGATCTGAGCGACGGTGTGTTCCCCTGCGTCGTACAGGCGTTGAGCGAGTGCGATCTGGTCGGGGCTGAGCTTCGAGGGACGGCCACCCTTACGGCCACGGGCACGGGCCGCCGCGAGGCCGTCGCGAGTGTTGGCCACGATCAGCTCACGTTGGAACTCGGCCAGCACCGACAACATCCCGAACATGGCGCGGCCCTCGGCGGTGGCGGTGTCGATTCCCTGCTCGAGCACCTTCAGCCCGATGCCCCGTTCGCGCAGGTCGGCGCCGAGCGTGATCAGGTGCAGCATCGACCGTCCGAGTCGGTCCAGCCGGGTGATCACCAGGACGTCGTCCGCGCGCAGCAGCTGCAGCACAAGATCGAGTTGGGGCCGCGAGGCCTTCGCACCACCGGCATGGTCGATGTGGATGTTCTCGGCGGTGACGCCGGCGCGGCGCAGGGCGTCGACCTGATGGTCAGGGTTCTGGTCTGCGCTGGACACCCGTGCGTAGCCGATCAGCATGTGTCGACAATACCCTGCACAGGGTTTTTCGACATAGTTTTTCGACACGGGTTGTCGACGCATCCGACGTACCGAGTCCGCCGGTCAGAGGCGGTGTCGAAAAAGTGTCCTGTCTCATCCAACCCGAGGTATGGCTCACCGATCCGAGGTATTCGGTATGGCGTCTCACCAAACTGAGACACCGAGTCCGCTGACGTGGTGAGATGGCACCGGCAGACCGCTGGCGGCTTGATGTATTGCCTCATGATCGGCGAGTCTTCGCGCGTCTCCAGCCATCTCACGCATATGAGGCATCGCAGCTCAGCGGCCCCTCAGCGTGCTGATCCTGCCTCGTATTCAACGAGACAGGACAAAAGGATCGATTTCCGTCACATGCCTCAGTCCAGGGGGCTGTTACCGCGGCCGGAGGGTTGTCGAGTTTCCGGGCGGGTGGGTAGCGCGGCGGCGTTCTCGAAAGCGTGCCCGGTGCCGCACCATCACGACATCGGATTCGGTGTGGATGCTACTTGGGTGGCGGGCGATCGCGTCTTGGAAGGCGGCACTGCGACGACGGAGGAAGGTGTCATGCACCGTCGCCGTGTCGTCGGCGAGGAGGTACGCCGCGGCACCGTCGCAGTCGAGGAGGAACTTCCCGTACGCCCGTCTCACCGGCGCCTCCTCGTCGAAGATCACCGGCAGTACCACCTCGTCGACCAGGTGGAACGGGAAACGAACGAGCCGGTAGGCGGCCCGTACCAGCGCTCGCGCCACGGCGCCCAGTCCCATGGCCTGATCGTAACGCCGGCACGGGACCATGGTGACGCTGTCACAGGGCCGGGTCCCGACCGGACCGGCCTCACCGCAGTGGGAATGGTGCCGCGAACCCGCAGCGGCGACCGGGCGCTCGGTCTCGCCCGAGGCAAAGGCCCTATTCGGTACTCGCGCCGCCGGCACGGGCCGCGTCGAGGATCCGGTCTCGCATCCACGCGTCGAGGGGCTGGCCCGCCGCGGCGGCCGCGGCGACGCACAGCGCATGTTCGGCGTCGGTCAACCTGAGGTTGGTGACGTGTGTCGGCTCCAACCCCCGCTCTGCGGTGAGCCGGTGCTCGGTGACTTGCCGGAGGATGTGCTGACGCAGTTGGTCGAAGTCCACCGGGAGGACCTCGCCGAGCAACCGTGCGCCGGTGGATTCGCGGTCGGCGATGAGGGCGAGGAGGATCTGTTCGGTGCCGATGCGGTCATGGCCGAGCAGGGAAGTTTCGCGCAGGCTCTGTTCGAGGATCCGTTTGGCGTGCCGGGTGAACGGGATGTGCACGGATCGGGCTGGATCGCCGTGACCGGTGGGGAGTCGGCTGTCGAGGATTGCCGCGGACACGCCGAACGATTCCAGCGATCTCGCCGCTGCCCCTTCACGTTCGCCGATGAGGCCCAGCAGGAGGTGCTCGGTTCCGAGATAGGCGTGGTGGTGGGCCCGGGCCGCCTCGGAGGCCAGGACGACGGAGCGCCGTGCTTGGTCGGTAAACCTCTCGAACACCTTTGCTCCCATCGGTTTTGGCCGCTGCATGCGGTACCTCATCTTCCCGCTACACCAACTGCAGGCTCGGGCGGGGTGGCTTCCCGGCCAACCGGCGGTCAGACGGGCGGGCGCAGACCGGCCAGGGTGACGGTGACGAGTCGCTGGACCGCGGTCTCGGACGGCAGCCTGGTGGCCGCGGCAAGGGCGTGCAGGCAGTAGCCGGCGAGTTCGTCGGGGCTGATGTCGTCGCGGACGTCGCCGGCCTCGGCGGCGTCGGCGATCAGCTCGCGGATCATGTCGTGCAGCTGCTGCTGCGCGCCAGCGACGCGCTCATCGTGGTGCAGGAACGTCACCAGGTCGGTGTCGCCGTGGTTGCGGGTTTGTTGGGAGACGAGCGCATAGGCGTGCAGCACCGCGCCGAGACGACGGCCTGGGCCGGTGGTGTGGTCGCGCACCTGCGCGAGATGCTGCAGGTGAGCGGTGATCTGGCGGGCGTGCCAGGCGCGCAGGATGGCGTCGACGTCCGGGAAGTACTTGTACAGGGTGGCGCGTCCGATCCCGGTCTGTTCGGCGATCTGGCTCATCGTCACCGACCGCAGTCCGTGCTCGAACGCCAGCGCGGCGGTCGTGTCGCAGATCGCGTCACGAACCTGCTGGCGATGCGTCTCGATCGTCTCGTTCCACAGCTTCGGCACGCACCCACTATACGGCGCGACCATGGTCGATACATCGCATCTTGTCCATAGACACTATGTCTCGATAGAGTGAGGTGGTCGCCAATCGAGGGCGACGGCGGAAGTCCCAGCAGTAAGGAGTCGTCGAGATGGTCGACGCGCCGCGCTTCCCGTACCCCGGTTCGCCGCCCGTGCACGGGCCCGACGACCTCTACGTCACCCCGCCGCCGTGGGACATCGGCCGAGCCCAACCGGTGTTCGTGGCCCTCGCGGAGGGCGGTGCGATCAGGGGGCGGGTTCTCGATTGCGGTTGCGGCACCGGGGAGCACGTGCTGTTGGCGGCCGGGCTGGGACTGGACGCCACCGGCGTCGACCTGGCTGCGACCGCGCTGCGAATCGCCGAGCAGAAAGCCCGCGACCGCGGGCTGACCGCACGGTTCCTCCACCACGACGCGCGTCGGCTGGCCGAGCTCGGCGAGAGGTTCGACACCGTGCTCGATTGCGGGCTGTTCCACATCTTCGACCCCGACGACCGCGCCGCCTACGTCGACAGTCTCCGCGACGTCCTGGTCCCGGGTGGGCGCTACCTCATGCTCGGCTTCAGCGACCAGCAGCCCGGCGACTGGGGGCCGCACCGACTCACCCGCGACGAGATCACCACCGCCTTCGACGACGGCTGGACCATCGACTCGCTCGAATCCGCCACCCTCGAGGTCACCCTCGACCCCGCAGGCATGCGTGCGTGGCAGCTCGCCGCCACCCGGACCTGGCCCCACCCAATCGAAAGGGAGTGCAGCGCGCCATGTTGACCGCGGAGACCCAGATCCCCACCGATCTGGCGAGCCGGTACCTCACCCAACTCTGCCGTCACGCCACCGCGGTGGCCACCGCCGGCCACCGGTTCCGCCCCCACGCCGGCGGTGACACACCGATCCGCGACGTGCACCCGAGCGCCGAAGCCTCGGACACCAGCGGCGTCATCCGATTCGGGCCGTGGGGCCGGTGCACACTCGAGGCGGCCGCAACCACGCTCACGGTGCGCGTCGAAGCCGTCGACCAGGAGAAACTGTCACGGATCCAGGACATCATCACCCATGACCTGCACCGGTTCGGCGGCCGTGAACACCCGACGGTGACCTGGCCTGAGCCCGCGGCACCGGGGACGGGGGCCACGACGTGAGGTACTCACCCACCGGACAGGCGGGGGTACGTCGAGGCCACCGCCTGCCCGTCGTGCTCACCATCGTCGTCGCCGTGGCCGTCGCCGTGCATCTCGGGCTCGGCGGATACCTGCTCGCCCACACCCGTTGGACTGCCGCCGTCGCGACCGTCGTCGTCGTGGTTGTGCTCGTGAAACTGCTCGCCATTATCTTCGGCCGCAAGGTAATTCGACGCCGCAGAGCCACCCCGGCGCCGCCGCGACGCACGCCATGAGCACTCGGGCGGCCCCCGAGCGCGGGACCCGCGGCCTCGTCGTCGTCGCGAGCGTCCGGGTTGCGTTCAGACGCCGATCCTCGTCATCCCGTAGCGGAACCGCGCCGACTCCGCCCGAGGCAACACCACGGACCGGCCGGATCCGGGGGCAACCGCTCCCGCGGTCACTACGGACTCGGGTGTTCTCACCGGAGATAGTCAAGGCGGGTCATCATTCCTGATTCTTGGTGGTAGGCGTTGTGGCAGTGCAGCATCCAGTCGCCGGGATTGTCGGCGACGAGGTCCACGGCGACCGTGCGCATCGGGAGAACGATGACGGTGTCCTTGCGGGGGCCCGGGGTGCCGTCGGGTTTCACGATCTGGAAGGTGTGCCCGTGCAGGTGCATCGGATGCCACATCATGGTCATGTTGGTGAAGGTCAGGCGGGCGCGCTGGCCTTCCCGGATCGTCAACGGCTCGGTCTGCTCGTACGGGCGGCCGTTGATGGTCCAGTCGTAGCTCATCATGCCCCCACCGAGAACCGCTGCCAGGTTAACCTCCGGCTGACTCTGGGGCAGCAGGACGGTGTCGGCGCCGACGAAGGCGTCCGCCGTCCCCACCCGGCCAGCCAACTCACGGGGCGTGAATCCCGAATTCGGCGGCGATCCGGGCCCGGTGCGCAGCACAGCTCGGGCGTGCGCGTTCTTTCCGTCGGCCGCCGCCACAAGGGGAAAGACGCCGTCCCCGACAGTGACGATGACGTCGTAGCGTTCACCCATGCCGAGCAACAGAGCGTCGACCTCGACCGGTCTCACCGGAAAGCCGTCGGTGTGGGTGACGGTCATGGTGTGCCCGGCCAGTGCGATGCGGAAGGCGGTGTCGGCTCCGGCGTTGATGATCCGGATCCGCACGCGCTGACCGGGTGTGGCCGTGAACGTCGACGGCGCGGACGGGAGCCGCCCGTTGATCAGGTAGTACGGGTAGGTGATATCGCCGGTGTCGCCGCCCAGGAGGCTGCTGGTGCCCACCCCGTTCGACGTCGCACTCGAGGTGGGGACGCCGGATTGATCCGAGCCGCCGCCCATACCTCCCATCCCTGGCATGTTCCCCATGCCGCCTGGTCCGCCCATCGGGCCCATCCCGCTCGATTGCAGATTCGAGAAGATCTGCTGGGGGCTCGGGCCGATTCCGTGAGTCCAGTCGTCGAGGACGACGATCCATTCGGCGTCGTAGTCGCCGGGTTCGCGGGGGTCGTCGACGATGACGGGCAGGTAGAGCCCGTAGTCGGTGTCGAGGCCGACGTGCGGGTGCGCCCAGTAGGTGCCCGCATGCGGCACCGAGAATCGGTAGGTGAAGCTCTGGCCAGGTCCGATGTCGGGGCTGGCGGGGCTGGCCCCGTCCATGTCGTTGCGCAGCGCAATGCCGTGCCAGTGCACGGAGGTCTCGTGGTCGAGGCCGTTGGTGAGGGCGACAGCTATCTCGTCGCCGACGTTGGCCCGGATCGTCGGCCCGGGGACGGTGTTGCCGTAGGCGAGGGTGCGCACGTGTATCCCGCCGAGGTCGATGTCGGCCGCCTGCGGGGTCAGGGCGGCGTCGACGGTGCGGCCGGTGTGAGGGCGGGCAGCTTCGACGGCGGCGATGGTGTTCCCGTCGACCGGATGGGGGCCGGGGGGCGATGAGCCGCGGGTGCAGGCGGCGAGGGCGAGGCCACCCAGGCCTGCGGCGGCCGCGGTGAGGAAGGCGCGCCGATTCAGGCCGGATCCGTTGTCAGGCACGGGGGTCACGGGATTCTCGCGCACTGCGCGGCCGGTGTGCTTGCACACCAGATGTGCCTCGGACCCCGGACACACCTGAGCGAACGACGCTGACGGGCGGTCCCACCTGGTTATCGGTCATGCCCGGTGCGTAGTTGATCTCTGCGGATGCGGTACTCCTCGGCGTCGATCTCCCCTCGGGCGAAGCGTTCGTCGAGGATCGTGTCCGCGCTCGGCCTGCGGGTGTCGGTGTCGTAGGGAGGATTGCGGTCCGTGCGGAGGGTGCGGAACAGTGCCATGACCCCGACGACGACCAACCCCCAGAACGCGACCATCAGCCCGGCCATCAGCACCCAGCCGCCCCAGCCCATCCCGTAGCCCATTCCGTTGTTCCGCCACATCATCGCCGTTCACCTTTCGTTGCACTCCATCGTGGAGTCCGGATGCGGTGAATCGATGAGGGTTCTGTGTAGTTTCGCTGAAGATGAGGCCGGTTCGGGGCGAGCTGCACGGGTTCGGGGAGGGCACCGGCGACGATGGAGATCATGGACAACACGCCGCCCCTGTCGCCCGACGCCGCGGGATATCGGGCCTTAGTGGTCGACGACGAGCGCCCGCTGGCCGCGGTCGTCGCCAGTTACCTCGAACGGGAGCACTTCGAGGTCGCCGTCGCCTACAACGGGGTCGATGCGCTCGCCCTCGCCCGGGAGATCGACCCCGACGTGGTGGTCCTCGACCTCGGGCTGCCGGGCATGGACGGAATCGAGGTGTGCCGGCAGCTGCGGACGTTCTCCGATGCCTATGTGGTGATGCTGACCGCCCGCAGCGCGGAAGTGGACACCATCATCGGGCTGTCGGTCGGCGCCGACGATTACGTCACCAAACCGTTCAGTCCACGGGAGCTGGTGGCCCGCATCCGCGCCATGTTGCGAAGGCCCCGGAAGGCACCGGTGTACGAGACACCGTCACCCGATAGGGGTGGAGAGGAGGCGCCACGGGTCTTCGGGGCACTGAGCATCGACGTGGCGGGCCGGGAGGTGTGCCTCGGCGAGCAGCCGGTGATGTTGACCCGCACCGAGTTCGATGTGCTGGCGGTCTTGTCGTCCCGGCCGGGGATGGCATTTAGTCGGCGCCAGTTGATCGAGGCCGTGTGGGGAGAATCCTGGGTCGGGAATGAGCACCTCGTGGACGTGCATGTCGGGCACCTGCGCCGCAAGCTCGGCGACGACCCCGCCGCGCCCCGGTACGTCACCACCGTCCGCGGCATCGGGTACCGGATGGGGACCGGGCAATGACCTCGCATCGGGACCGGCCCCGCACCCTCGGCGCAGATCCGCGGCGCAGCCGTGGCCCCGGCCTCGGCGTGCGGTTGCTGCTGGCGCAATCGCTGGTGCTGGTTGCGGGCGCCGCCACCTGCTGGGTGGTCGCGGTGTTTGCCGGCCCCCCGCTGTTCCGCGAGCACCTGCACCGCGCCGGGGTACCGGCCTCGTCCGACGAGCAGTTCCACGCCGAGCAGGCGTACCGCTCCGCCACAGCCATTTCCCTGGCGGTGGCCCTCGGGGTGGCCTCCCTGGCCGCGTTGGTGGTGACCTGGTATTTCAGTCGGCGCCTGCAACGGTCGGTGACCGAGGTGTCCTCCGCGGCGACCGCGGTGGCCGACGGGCGCTACGACATCCGGGTCACGTCACCGCACCTGGGTGAGGATTTCGACGCACTCGCCGAGGCGTTCAATCGGATGGCCGCCGGGCTCGAATCGGTCGAGACCACCCGCCGCCAACTGCTCGGTGACCTCGCCCACGAGATCCGCACCCCGGTGTCGGTGCTCGAGGCGTACATGGAGGCACTCGAGGATGGGGTCGAGACCTTGGATGCCGACACGATCACGATGTTGCGCGATCAGACCCGCAGGCTGGTCCGTTTCTCGGATGATGTCCGCAGCCTCTCCCACGCGGAAGAGAGCCGGACCTCGATCGAGCCTACCTGGGTGGATCCCGCAGCACTGCTCTCGACCACCTTGATCGCCGCGGCCGACCGCTACGCAGCGAAGCAGGTGGCACTGACCTCGAATGTTGCTGCGCACCTTCCCCGCCTGTGGGCCGACCCGGAGCGGCTCGGGCAGGTGCTGGGTAACCTGCTCGACAATGCCTTGCGCCACACCCCCGGCGGCGGCCGGGTGGAGGTGACCGCCGGCCAGCGACAGGAGCTGCTGGTGATCGAGGTGACCGACACCGGCGACGGGATCGCCGCCGAGCACCTCCCGCACCTGTTCGAACGGTTCTATCGAGTCGACGCGGCACGCGACCGCGAACACGGCGGCGCCGGGATCGGGCTGGCGATCGCCAAGGCCCTCGTCGAGGCGCACGGCGGCCATATCACCGCCCGCAGCGACGGCCCCGGAACCGGCAGTACCTTCACCATCACCCTTCCGCTGCGACCGGATCAGCGATGAGGACGGACTCTGTGACGGCGATCGCCCGGCACCGGCTCGCGCCCGTTCGCAGCGTGCCGAGCGGACGGAGCGCGGACACCGTCTACGGTGGTCACGAGCACCGGCTGCGCCGGACTCTCATCGCGCTCACCCCCGTCGGCGAGCGGCCGATGTTCCCATTCGCGGCGAGTCCACCGTGTACATCATGGGCGGTCGGGGCAGGTTGCGGTGGCGGGCGATCTGGTCGCGATCACCGCGGCGCGTACTCCCCGGGTCGAGGCGCCGAGCCGAGTCTGTCCTCGTCCTCACCGTCGCGAAACCTTCCCGATGCCCCGGGCAGGGCGCGCTGAGGGTGGCTCAGGTGGGTGGTTCGGCCAGGGAGTATCCGGCCTCGTCGACGGCGTCACGTACCTCGTCGAGTGACAAGGGTCGGCTGCTGGTGACCCTCACCCGGGAATCGCCGCCGGGAACCAGGTCGATGTCGACGCTCGTCACGGCATCGAGGTGGCCGAGTTCCTCGGTGACCGCCTGCCCGCAATGCGCGCAGGTCATGCCGCTCACCTGGTAGCTGGCGGTGGTGCTCACCGTGTTCTCCTCGGGCGCGGTCAGCGGCGGGTGGTCGACTCCACGAGGCCGGGGTGTCACAGCGAGGCCAGGATGTTCTGCATCGTGGTGATCTCCTGCTGTTGGGTGTCGGCGATGGTGCGTGCCATCGCGACGGCGTCGGGATACTGACCGGAGTCGATCTCGGTCTGCGCCATAGCGATCGCGCCCTGGTGGTGGGCGATCATCTGCGTGAGAAAGAGCCGGCTGGCGTCCACCCCCTGAGCGTTCTGCAGTGCGGTCATGTCCTCGGCGGACATCATTCCGCTCATCCCGGCGCCGGGCACCGGAGCTTGCGAGGACTGCATCGGCATGGCGTGGCCCGGCATCTCCATCCCGGGTGTGGACATCGGCATGTTCTCACCGGTGGGGTTCATCCCGGGCACGGACATGGGCATGCTCTGGCCCGGAGTCATCATCCCGGACGTGGCCATCGGCATGCCGGACTGTCCCCAGTCGGTCAGCCAGCCCTGCAGCTGTTCGATCTCCGGGCCTTGGGCTGCCTTGATCTGGGTCGCCAGATCGGTCACCCGGGGGTCGATACCGTCCTTGGCGAGCACGACATCGCTCATCTCGATCGCCTGCGCGTGATGGGGAATCATCTGCTGCGCGAACGTCACGTCCGCCTGGTTGTGGGTATCGGCGGGGGCGGTGCTGGCGGTGACGCTTGCCGAGGTACTGCTCTGCGCTGACTGATCGGTGCTGGAGTTGCTGCAGGCGGTCAACGCGACCAGGGCGGCGACCGCGGCGGCGCCGATGGCAAGGTTCGTGGTCTTCATGGCAGGGAAATTCCTTTCTCACTTCTGGACACAACTGCTGCTCATCCCGGACACGGGGAGGTTGGTCAGTGCTTGTGCAAGCTCCGCGTACCGAGCTTCGCGGGAAGCCGCAGGTACCGCATGAGCAGGACGGAGAGGTCCGGCGCACCGGTGACGGCTCGGGGCCACACGTCGGTTTGCCGCGGAACGGGTAGCGCAGAGCCCGTGTGACGAGCGCCCTTTCGCATCGCGGGCGCGGTGGATGCGGCCGGTGGAGCGCCGTCGGAGGTCGGGACCGGTCGTGGCCGTCAGGACCGGACGAGACGGGCGATGGCGTTGGAGGCTTCGGCGATCTTGGCCTCGGCTTGGTCGCGGTCGCCGGTCGCGGCGGCATCGACCACACAGTGGCTGATGTGATCTTCGAGCAGCCCCAGTGCCACCGCCTGCAGGGCCTTGGTCATCGCCGAGACCTGGGTGAGGATGTCGATGCAGTACTTCTCCTCCTCGACCATCCGTTGAAGCCCACGGGCTTGGCCTTCGATGCGCCGCAGACGCATGAGGTAGGCGTCCTTGGACTGGATGTAGCCGTGGCCGGCCTCGGGGGTCTCGGTGCTCATTGCCGACTCCTCTCATCGGGCCGCTTCCACCCCCAACATACCCATGATGGGTATCAGCGGGAGGTGGCGGCGGGAGATGTCCGATCGCAGGCACCGACGGGGTGGTCGCCGAGGAGTTCCGTAGGGGTTCTTCGACGCCGGTTCACGGGCCCGCCCGCCCGTGTCGGCCGCGGCCGGGTCCGCGGCCGTCACCGGTAGCGGTGGCGGGAGTCGTCGGTGATCAGGCGGTAGAGGACATACAGCGAGAACCATGTGATGAGCACGCTCACCAGGACCAGCAGTGTCTCGTAGAAGATGACCACGATCTCCTCCTCGGGCATGAGGGTGGACAGTGAATTCGGTTGGCGCCGCGGGCTCTTCGCTCATCGGGGACCGGTGGGGGTGGGTTCGGGTGCCGGCAGGGGCGCCGTGAGCTGCGGTTCGGGCGGTGCGGGCAACGCGAGCCGTTTGAGCATCAGGGCGTTGACCGCCACGATGACGCTCGACCCGGACATCGACAGGGCTGCGATTTCCGGGCGCAGGACCAGTCCCAAGGAGGGTTCGAAGACGCCGGCGGCGATCGGCAATGCGATGACGTTGTAGCCGACGGCCCATCCGAGGTTTTGCCGCATCTTGCGTAGCGTGCCGCGCCCGATCCGCAGGGCTATGGGCACGTCGAGCGGGTCCGAGCGCATCAGCACCAGGTCGGCGGTCTCGATCGCGACGTCGGTGCCGGCGCCGATCGCGATGCCCAGGTCGGCCTGGGCCAGGGCGGGGGCGTCGTTGACGCCGTCGCCGACCATCGCGACCGTCTTGCCCGCGCGCTGCAGTTCGGCGATCTTGGCGGCCTTGTCGCCGGGGAGGACTTCGGCGATGACGGTGTCGATGCCCAGTTGCCCGGCGATGCGTGCGGCGGTGGCCTCGTTGTCGCCGCTGAGCATGACCACCTCGGCGCCGAGGTCGTGGAGGGCGGACACGGCGGCGGCGGAGGTGTCGCGGGCGGCGTCGGCCAGGGCGATCACCCCGACTCCGTGGCCGTCGACGGCCACGAGCACCGCGGTCCGCCCGGTCGCGGCCAGCTCGTCCCGCCGGTCCATCAGGGCACCGAAGTCGACCTGTTCGGCGGCCATGAGCTTGCGGTTGCCGACCGCGACGCGGCGGCCGTACACCTGGGCGGTGGCCCCGTGTCCGGGCACGTTCTCGAACCCGGTCAGCGGCAACTGCGGGATGCCGCGGTCGGTGGCGTAGCGGACGATCGCACCGGCCAGCGGGTGCTCGGATTCGCGTTCGACCGTCGCGACGAGCGCGAGGAACTCGTCCTCGATGATGCCGTCGGTGATCAGGTCGGTGACCTCGGGTTCGCCCTTGGTCAGGGTGCCGGTCTTGTCCATCACCACGGTGTCGATCCGCGCCGACGTCTCGAGTGCGGTGGCGTTTTTGAACAACACCCCGCGTTGGGCGCCGAGGCCGGTGCCGACCATGATCGCGGTCGGGGTGGCCAAACCCAGGGCGTCGGGGCAGGTGATGACCACGACGGTGATCGCGAACAGCAGCGCCGTCTGCACGCTCTCCCCGACCAGCACCCACACCAGGAAGGTGCCGATGCCGCCGATCAGTGCGACCAGCACCAGCCAGAACGCGGCCCGGTCGGCCAGGCGTTGCCCGGGGGCCTTGGAGTTCTGGGCCTGCTGCACCAGGGCGACGATCTGAGCGAGCACGGTGTCGGAGCCCACCTTGGTGGCCCGCACCCGCAGGGTGCCGGTGGTGTTGATGGATGCACCGATCACTTCGGAGCCGGGTGTTTTGGTCACGGGCAGGCTTTCCCCGGTGACCATGGACTCGTCGACCTCGGAGTGGCCGTCCTCGACGGTGCCGTCGACCGGGATCTTCGCGCCCGGCCGAATGAGCAGCAGATCCCCGGCGGTGACCTCGGCGGTGGGGACCTCAACCGGCTGCCCGCCGCGCAGCACCACCGCCCGCGGCGGAGCGAGCTCGAGCAGGGTGCGGATCGCGTCGTTCGCGCCGCCGCGGGCCCGCATCTCGAACCAGTGCCCGAGCAGCACGAAGGTGGTCAGCATCGTGGCGGCCTCGTAGAACACATCCCCGCCGCCGGTGAGGGTCACCCCGACGCTGTAGAGCCAGCCGGCACCGACCGCGACGGCGACGAGCACCATCATGTCCAGGGTGCGCGCCCGCAGCGCCCGGTAGGCGCCGTCGAAGAAGATCCACGCCGAGTAGAACACCACCGGCAGGCTCAGCATCAGGGTGAACACGTCGTCGCGCAGCCCGAACGGTGCCGGCACCATGAACCCGAACATGTCCCGGCCCATCGGGGACCACAACATGATCGGGACCGACAACACCAGCGCCACCAGGAAACGGTTCCGCATGTCGCGGACCATGGCGTCCATCGACATCCCGGCATGACCGCCGCCGTGGCCCATCATCTCCTGCGGTGACCGCCCCGCAGGCGCCTCGTGCCCGGCGGGCATCTGGTGACCGGTCGGCCCGGCGGCTGCCGCAGCTTCCGGGGCGGGGTGAGCGTGTTCTGCCTCGCCGCGCACGGCGGCCGGTTCGGACATCGGGTCGCAGACGTGCTCGGGCACCGAGCGTCCGGCGCAGTGATAGCCGCAGTCGCGCACCCACTTCGACAGTTCGACCACCGACGTGAGGCCGGGATCGTAGGTGACGGTGGCGGTCTGGTTGACGGCATTCGCCTCCACGGAGGTGACACCCGGTCGGCGGCGCAGGGTGGCCTCGACGGTCGCCGTCGAACTCGCCCAGTGCACCCCACTGACCTCGAGCACGGTGGTTCTGTTCATTCGCGCTGGCACCTCTTCGTTGTGGCGGCGCCGAGTCCGACGCTCCGTTCGGTATGACGCCTTCTTCCGGTCCGGGTGCGGCCCGGGCACCCATTGCCGTCATCTACGGCGGGAGTCAATGCCGTTGTCCCCCCATCGAAAACATCATCACCGCCATCATCCCGAGGCACGCCAGCGCGAACACCAGGCTCCCGATTCCCACCGTTCCGCTGGCGATCAGCGCGACGGCGACAATCAGCATCGGAATGCAGCAGGCGATCATCATCCACCGGTGACGACTGCGACCACCGGCTCCCTGTGGTTCCTCACCAGCCCCACGGTCTCCGTCGTCGCCGACGTACGGCGCCCGCCCATCCTCGTTCGTCATGATGTTCCGCCCTTCAACGAGGCCGGTACATGACCCAGCCTCTGGTACAGCGGGCAATGACCGGTCGACCCGGTCACCACCAGATCCAGTCCGGCGGCGATGAGCAACACGGCCAACACCACGGACCAGAGCGAGGCTCCGCCCGCGATGACCAGGAGACCGCCGACCGTACCGACAACGCCGATCACGATCCGGGCGATCCGCTCGGCAGGGGTGACGTTGACACTCACCCTCCGCGTCATCGCTACTCCCTCGCTTTCCGCCGCAACCGGTTTCACCGTTCTCGCCGCCACCTGCCGATCATGTCCGAGAGTGCCCCCACCGGGTATGCCTTGGTTAGTGATTTGATGAAGATTCGATGAAGAAGCCACCCGCGGAAGCCGGGCGTGACCCACTTCAGCCTGCTGACCTCGCTTTTTCGCAGCCGACCCGACAATCGTCTTTACCACTACCCCCTATGGGTATATGTTCGGTTCAGGCTCACCGGAGCGTGGGCGAGAAAGGTGGAGATCGATGACTGTCACCACGTACAAGGTCGAGGGAATGACGTGCGGGCACTGCGTGTCGGCGGTGCGGGCCGCGGTGGGCTCGGTCCCCGGGGTGACCGGGGTGGAGGTGGATCTGGCGGCGGGAACGGCGACCATCGCCGGCGTGCCGATCGACGGCGCTGTCGCACAGGCCATCTCCGACGCCGGGTACGACGTCGTGGCGGCGGGGCGCAACACGGAGTCGCATGACACGGTGGTCGGTACCGCCCTGCCCCTGGTCGGCGATGCCGGCGGGTGCTGCTGCAGCTGAGCCCGCAATCGGCCCGGCATGCATCCGGGCCGGTGGGCCGAGGGGTCGACCGCGCGGTGGGTACCGCGTCCAGCGCAGTGCGGCGGGGCGCGTCGGCGATATCCGGGGAGTGCCGGATACCGCCTGGTTCAGGCTACCCCCTAGGGGTATTATGAGAGAGATGCGAGTGGCAAGAGGATGAGCACATGACGACCCACCTGACCGAGTCCGGTGATCGAGAACATGATCTCGAGTTGTCGATCGGGGGAATGACGTGCGCGTCGTGTGCGGCGCGGATCGAGAAGAAGCTCAACCGGATGGACGGCGTCACCGCCACCGTCAATTACGCCACCGAGAAGGCCAAGGTCACCTTCGCCGACCGGGTGGCCCCCGACGATCTTGTGGCGACGGTCGAGGCGACCGGATACACCGCAACCCTCCCCGTTTCCCCCGCGGACGCCGCCGGGGCGACGACCGGCGCCCCCGCAGAACCGGACGAGGCCGCCGAGTGGCGGCAGCGGCTGATCGTCTCGACGGTGCTGACCATGCCGGTCGTGCTGTTGTCGATGATCCCGGCGCTCCAATTCGACAACTGGCAGTGGCTGACCCTGACCCTCGCCTCCCCCGTGGTGGTGTGGGGCGCTCTGCCGTTCCACCGCGCCGCCTGGGCGAACCTGCGGCACGGCGCCGCCACGATGGACACCCTCATCTCCGTCGGCGTCACCGCCGCCTACCTGTGGTCGCTGTGGGCGCTGTTCTTCACCCACGCCGGCATGACCGGCATGCGGATGAACTTCGACCTGCTCACCACCGGCAGCACCGAACCGCACATCTACCTCGAGGTCGCCTCCGCGGTGACCACCTTCATCCTCGCCGGCCGCTACTTCGAGGCCCGCGCGAAACGGCAGTCCGGGGCGGCGTTGCGCGCCCTGCTCGACATGGGCGCCAAGGACGTCGCCGTGCTCCGCGGGGGATCCGAGATCCGCGTCCCGATCGGCCAACTCGCCGTCCGTGACCAGTTCGTGGTCAGGCCCGGGGAGAAGATCGCCACCGACGGGATCGTCACCGCGGGCACCTCCGCGGTCGACGCGTCGATGCTCACCGGCGAACCGGTCCCCGTCGAGGTCGGGCCCGGCGACAGCGTCGTCGGTGCCACCGTCAACGCCGGTGGCCGAATCGTCGTCCGCGCCAGCCGTGTCGGCGCCGACACCCAACTGGCGCAGATGGCGCGGCTGGTGACCGAGGCGCAGAACGGGAAGGCGCAGGTCCAGCGCCTCGCCGACCGGATCTCGGCGGTGTTCGTGCCCATCGTCATCGGGCTGGCGCTGCTGACCCTCGCGGTATGGCTGCTGACCGGGAACACGGTGACGGCGGCGTTCACCGCCGCGGTCGCGGTGCTGATCATTGCGTGCCCGTGCGCGCTGGGGTTGGCGACGCCGACCGCGCTGCTCGTCGGCACCGGCCGCGGCGCCCAGCTCGGCATCTTGATCAAGGGCCCGCAGATCCTCGAATCGACCCGCCGCGTCGACACCATCGTCCTGGACAAGACCGGCACCATCACCACCGGCCGGATGGCCGTCGCCTCGGTGCACGCCACCGACGGGGTATCCGACACCGAAGTGCTGCGTCTGGCGGGCGCTCTCGAACACGCCTCCGAACACCCCATCGCCCATGCGGTCGCCGCCCGCGCCGCCGAGGCAGGCCCGTTGCCAGCGGTCGAGGGCTTCGAAAACCACGGCGGCCGTGGGGTGTCCGGTGTCGTCGAGGGTCACGCCGTGCTCGCCGGCCGGTACAGCTGGCTGTGGGAGCAGTGGGCGCTGACCGCCCCCGACACGCTGCAGCTCGTCGTCGACGACGCCGAAACCCAGGGACGCACCCCGGTGTGGATTGCGTGGGACGGGGCGATCCGCGCGGTGATCGTGGTCTCCGACACCGTCAAGGACACCTCCGCGGCGGCGATCGGCGAACTACGCGAGCTCGGCCTCTCACCCGTGCTGCTCACCGGGGACAATCACCGCGCCGCGCAGAGCGTCGCGAACCAGGTCGGGATCGAGGAGGTGATCTCCGAGGTCCTGCCCTCCGGCAAGGTCGACGTGATCAAGAACCTGCAGGACCAGGGGCGGGTGGTGGCGATGGTCGGCGACGGCGTCAACGACGCGGCCGCCCTCGCCCAGGCCGACCTGGGCCTGGCGATGGGCACCGGCACCGACGTCGCGATCGAGGCCTCGGACCTGACGCTGGTGCGCGGTGACCTGCGGGCCGCCCCGGACGCGATCCGTCTGGCACGGGCCACCCTGCGCACGATCAAGGGCAACCTGTTCTGGGCGTTCGCCTACAACGTGGCGGCCCTGCCGCTGGCGGCGCTGGGCCTGCTCAACCCGCTGATCGCCGGGGCCGCAATGGCCTTCAGCTCGGTATTCGTGGTGAGCAACAGCCTGCGACTGCGCCGGTTCACCCCCCACCAGTAACAGCACCCTCCACCCCGCTGCCCGAGGGCAGCGGGGTGGAGGGTTCGCCGCCGATCACATCCCCAACCGGGGACGCACCGGGGTGGCGGGGGCTCGGTGGAACAACCACCCGGCCAGCGCACTGAGCGCGAGCACCCATGCCAGCGCTCCCAGCAGCGGGCCGACCGCATCGAACCGTGCGGTCAGCCCGCCGTCGAGCAACACCCGCATCGCCCCATATCCCGGTAGGCCGTGTGCCCAGGTCGCCGGTTCGGGCCGCAGCATCGGACTCTGGCCGATCCCGATATCGAGAAACGGCACCAGAAACGCGATGAACACCCCACCCACGCGCCCGAAGATCGGCCCCAGGCAGAAACCGAGCAGCCCGTAGGTCACGGCCATCAGCAGGTTCCCGCCGCCGTAGACACCCCACTGCCGGGCATCGAACACCGTCGCGGTGATCATCAGCGACGAGACGGTGACCAGACCCGCGGCGATCCCGATCATCGACACACGGACAGCGAGCAGGAGGGGGAAGGGGAAGCCGGCCAGGGTCAGTCGTCGATCGCCCGCGCGCGCGTCGAGCCCGACGAACAGCCCCGCCAACGCCGCCAGCGAGGAGATCGCGATCGGGGTCATCGTCCCGGCATGCACATCCGGCAACCAGAACACCTGCATCACCGTGCGACCGCCCTCGACCAGGGAGAACACTCCGGACTCGCTCGCGGTCATCGCCTTGGCCAGCACGATGAACACGATCGGTACCACCACCAGCAGCACCCACAGCACCGGGTTGCGGCGGTAGTCGCGCAACCCCATCCGCAGTCCGGCCGAAAACTGGGCCGGGCCGGACGCGGCGGGGGATCGCCGACGCGAGCCCCGGGACACCCCGACTGTGGTGGTGATGACGGCGGTGCTGATGATCAGCGCCGAGAACATCCACACCAGCGCCCAGCCCAAGTCCCCGATCCGGCCCCCGTGCCGGGACGGGATATCCACCATCCACAACGTCACGAAATGCGTCGGGAACCACCGGGTTTCGATGCGGTCGGGGGATCCGACGGCGGGTCCGAAGAACACGTCCAGAATCCAGACGAACAAGATGAGGACGGTGCCGTTGACCGGGTTGCGGATCAGTGCCCCGACCAGTGCGCCGATCGCCAGATAGATCACCGCGAACATCAGGGTTCCGGCGATCGCCCGGCCGGGGTCGTCGATGCCGGTGCGCGCGGCCAGGGCGAGCAGGGCTGTCGCGGCGACCAGCACTCCCAGGACCAGTCCGGTCCCGAGCCGGGCCGCGACCAGCCGCGCCGGTGGGAGTCCCGCCGACACCAGCCGCCGATCGGCCGCACGGGCGGCGCTGATCTGGAAGAACATGGCGATACCGGCGAGGAATCCCGCCGCCCAGCCGGCGGTCGCGGTTTCCACCGCGGGCCCACCCGCGCCGCCGAGCAGCTTCGCCGCATCGGCCATCGACCCGGCCGCAACGATCACGAACACCACCGGGACCAACACCAGCACCAGCATGTTGACCGGATTGCGGGCGTAGTCGACCAGGAATCGGTGGACGAGTAGCGCCACCTCGCCCGGCGCCCCCGGCAGGTGATCCTCGCTTCTCATCTCGCCGCCGCCCTCCCGTTGCGCAGGTCGACGATGCGGTCGAATCGGTGCTCGTCGGTGACGAAGTGGCTGATGATCAGCACCGAGCGGCCGGTTTCCCGGCGTTGTGCCACCAGTTCCCAGAACCGCAGGTAGGTGTCCCAGTCGAATCCGGAGTACGGCTCGTCGAGCAGTAGCACCTCCGGGTCGGCGAGCATCGCCAACCCCAGGTTGAGTTTCGCGAGGGTGCCGCCGGACAGCCGGTCGGCGCGGGTGTCCGCGTAGCGCTCGAAGCCGAGCGCCGCATACAGTCCCCGGCGGGACCGCCGCTGCTCGTTCGGGGTCATTCGGTAGGCGTAACCGAACAGCTCGAAGTGTTCGTCGCAGGTCAACCTTTCGTAGACCACCGGCTGCTGCGGACAGTAGCCCAGCCGCCCCGACCGGGCCACGGTGCCGGCGTCCGGCCGGTACTCGCCGACGAGGATCTTCATCAACGTCGACTTCCCCGACCCGTTCTCCCCGGTCAGCCCGACCACCTCACCCGGCTGCAGCACGAGATCCACGCCCCGCAGCACTCGGGAATCGCGGCGGGCCGGCCACCATCCCTGCCGGAAGCTCTTCTCGATTCCCTCGGCGGTCAGCACCGCGTTCACCGGCGCCGACTCCGCGGACCCCGACCTGTTCATCTCACTCCTCGGAACACTTGCGGGTGGTCATCGGGACCTCAGCGCCACTGCGTCCGGCGCGTGCACACCGGCGACGGCCGGCACCGGAAAGCGGCGGTGGGGCTGTCGAATCGCCGCGACGTCGAGGTCGATGTGCCACCCCTTCCCCTGCACGACACCAACCCGACTGAGCGCCGGCCTGATCGGTTCACTCTCCGCCGATTCCTCAACTCAATACCGTGCCGGCGCCCGGGCGCACTCGACCGGCCCTCTTCTTCAACGAATCTTCACAAAAGCCTCACCGATTTGCGGGGGTACGCCGCCGACACTCGGCAACGAACCGACGCATAAACGGGTCAGCCGCCACCAGGGATCGAGCTGTGCCGCCACCGAGAAGGAGCAGTCCTGATGGCGCCGATCACGACCAGCATCGACGTCGACCGCCCACCGGGGCAGGTGTTCGCCTACGGCACCGACCCGACCCGCTTCGCCCAGTGGCAGAAGGGTGTCGTCAGCGGCCACATGGATGGCGACGCGGCCCCGCGGGTCGGCGAGAAATGCCTCACCACCCGTCGTATCGGGTTCGCCGAGCGCCCGGTCACGTCCGAACTGACGCATATCGATCCGCCCAGTACCTGGGGTGTGCACGGCGTCGACGGGCCGATCCGTGCGGTCGTGGAGGTGACCGTCGACCCGCTCGACGCCGGGCAGCGTTCCCGGGTGACGATCGCGGTGGACTTCGAGGGGCATGGGATCGGGAAGGTGCTCGTGCCCTTGGCGGTGCGACCGCAGGCCCGCAAGGAGATGCCGGGCAATCTGGCCACGCTCAAGCAGCGTCTGGAAGCGTCACCGGCACAGCCGAACTAGGCGCCGCACATTCGTCGCCACCCGGGATCGAGCTCATCCTTTCGGGGCCCGCTCTTTGTTCGTGCGGAGGGGTGTGGGGTGGGTTTCGTACATGCGGACCGCGACGGCCAGGGCGGCGGCGGCGCTGACCGCGGCGGCGCCCCACACCGCGGCGTGCAGTCCCATCAGGTCGGCGACGATGCCGCCGCAGATCGCGCCGACGGCGTAGCCGCTGTCGCGCCAGACCCGGTAGATCCCCACGGCGCGCCCGCGCCAGGCCGGGTGGGCGACGTCCCCGATCACGGCGAGCAGGGTGGGGTAGACCATGGCGGTCCCGGCCCCGAGCAACACCGTCCCGGCCGCCCACCCGGTGAAGCCGTGGGAGGCGGCGATCAGCGCCAACGCGGCGGCCTGCAGGCTCATTCCGGTGGTGATCAGATGCTTGCGGCCGATCCGGTCCGACAGGGCGCCGGTGACCAATTGTCCGGCGCCCCAGACGCCGGGATAGAGGGCGAAGAGCACACCGATCTGCCCGGCGCCGAGGTCGGCGGTGGCGAACAGCAGCGGGAACAGACCCCAGGAGAGCCCGAAGTTGAGGTTGTTGACCAGCCCGGCCTGACTCGCCGAGGACAGGGCGGGCTCGGTGAAACTCGTTTGGATCGCGATCTGCCGGTCGGTCAGGTCAGCGTGCAGATGATCGTGCGCACCGTCCGCACGCGGGGTGTGCTGGGCCGCTTCCAGGCGCGCGTAGTCGCGGGTCTCGCGAATGAACACCCCGGACAGCAACAGGGCGAGTGCGGTGTAGGCGATGCCGAGCAGGAACGGGGCGGGCCGGAGCCCGTAGTGGTCGGCGAGGTAGCCGGCCATCAGGGAGCTGACCGCGACGGCGCCGTAGCCGGCGGCCTCGTTCAGTCCCATCGCCAGGCCGCGGCGGGCGGGGCCGACCAGGTCGATCTTCATCACCACGGTGGTCGACCAGGTCAGGCCCTGGTTGATGCCCAACAGCACGTTGGCGGCCACGACCCACCACCAGTTGGGGGCGGCGATGAGCATCAGTGGGACGGGGATGGCGAACAGCCAGCCCACCAGCAGCACCGGTTTGCGGCCGAAGCGATCGGAGAAGGTTCCGGCGACGTAGTTGGCGGCGGCCTTGGTGATTCCGAACGCGGCCACGTAGGTGAAGATGAACGTGTAGCCGGTCAGCCCGAATTCGTTCTCGGCGAGCAGCGGGAGCACCGTTTGTTGCTGGCCGACCATGCCGCCGACGAGGGCGTTGACCGCGACGAGCAGGCTGAACTGGGCGAGGTTGGGGCCCAAGCCGAGTCGGATCGGCCGGGGCGTGGTGGTGCTCATGGGCTGGTCTTCGCTCATGCGCCGGTCTCGAGGGTGCGCCCGGTGGCGGCGGCCCAGTCGTCGGGGCCGCCGGCGAGCACCGTCAGCTGTCGGTGGCCGGCGCGTTCGAGGAGGCTGGCGGCGCCCATCGCGCGTTCGCCGTGCCCGCACATCACCACGGTCGGCTCGCGGGGCAGGTCGTCGACCCGGCCGGCGAGGGCGCCGAGTTCGATGTGGACGGCGCCGGGCAGGTGCCCGGCCAGGTATTCGGGGCGTTGCCGGATGTCGAGTACCCGAATGTTGGTGCCGACCGCGTCGGGTCCGGTCAGCGCCGTGGCGGTTACCTCGCGGTCGGCGGCTCTCCAGGCGGCGATGCCGCCGCCGAGTTCGCCGATCAGGTTGTCGTACCCGATCTTCATTGCTTGCCAGACGATTTCGCCCGGGTCCTGGTCCTCATCGCGGACGATGATCAGCGGCCGGTCGGTCGGGGCGAGCCAGCCGAGCCAGCTGGCGAACACCGGCCGCAGCGGGATCGAGAGCGCACCGGGGATGTGGGCGGCCGCGAACCGGGTCAGCGGGCGCACGTCGATGAGGGCGGCGCCCTCGGCCAATTGGGCGCGGACGGTGTCGACGGTCAGGGCCGGCAGTACCGGATCCCGGTCGAGGAGCGGTGGGCCGAGTCGGTTGATTTCCCCGAGCCGGCGGAAGTACGGCGGGTAGCTGCCCAGCGAGCCGAGCAGTTGGTGCACGAACGCGTCCTCATCAGGTGCCCGCAGCAGCGGGTTGGTGGCGCGTTCGCGGGCGATGATGCTGGTGCGGTCGGTGCCGGGCGGGGCCGAGCAGAACGAGCCCGCCCCGTGTGTGGGCCAGACCGCGACCTCGCCGGGTAGTGCGGCGAGCCGGCGTAGGGAGGCGTACTGGGCGCGGGTGAGGGCCTCGGTGCGCTCCGGGGAGATCAGGTCGGTGCGGGCGGCCGAACCCACGATCAACGATCCGCCGGTGAACACCCCGACCTCGGTGTCGCCGTCGAGGAGCAAGAAGCACAGGTGTTCGTGGGTGTGCCCGGGCGTCGTCAACGCCCGCAGCCGCAGCCCACCGAGGTCCACCTCGTCGCCGTCGCGCAGCCCGGTGTGCGGGAACTCCCGGTCCCCGGCGGCCGACGCCAACACCGTAGCTCCGCTCTTCGAGCCGAGTTGGTGGGCGCCGGAGAGGAAGTCGGCGTGCAGGTGGGTGTCGGCGGCGAACGCGACGGTCAACCCGCGGCGGGCGGCCGCCGCGTGCACCGCCCGCAGGTCCCGGCTGACGTCGACCACCAACGCCCGCCCGTCCCCCAGATCCACCAGGTACGCGGAGTTGCCGAGCCCCTCGTCGACGAGCGGCACCAGATCGATCCCGGCCATGGCCTTCTCCCTGCCTCGGCTCCGTGGGCGTTCCCGGACGGAACACCCGATCCATGTTCTACACTATTCCAAAGATGATTGGAGAATGCTATGGGTGATCGGCTCGCGAAGACGGAACTGTTCGATCAGTTCGCCCGGGTCGGCAAGGCCCTGGGCAGCGGCAAGCGGCTCGAACTGCTCGATCTGCTCGCTCAGGGCGAACGCACCGTCGACGCCCTTGCCCGCGCCGCCGGGCTGGGGCTGACGACCGCGTCCGCGCATCTGCAGACTCTCAAGCAGGCCAACCTGGTCGCCACCCGCCGCGAGGGCACCAAGGTGTTCTACCGGCTCGCCGGCGCCGATGTGGCGCAGCTGTTCGCGCTGGTCCGCACGGTCGCCAACGACCACCTGCCCGACGTCGAGGCCGCCGCCGCCGCCTATCTCGGGCCGGCCGACACCGAACAGGTCAGCAAGGACCAGCTGCTCGAGCGGGCCCGGTCCGGGACGGTGACGGTGCTCGACGTGCGCCCCCGCGAGGAATACCGGGCCGGGCACATCCCCGGGGCGGTGTCGATTCCGTTGGACGAGTTGGCCGATCACCTCGCCGACCTACCCGAAGATCAGGAGATCGTCGCCTACTGCCGCGGCGCCTACTGCGTGCTCGCCCACGACGCGGTCCGACTGCTGACCGACCACGGCCGCCGCGCGGCGCGGCTGACCGAGGGCATGCTCGAGTGGCGGCTGGCGGCCCTGCCGGTCGACACCCCGGCCTGACCACGATCCAGCCGGGCCTGGCGCCTGCGGGGTGTCAGACGCCCGGGGTGCCCAGCGCGGCGAGCGTGCCCAGCGACGTCAGCGCCTCGAGCGTTTCGGCGGCGTTCGGGGTCTTCTCCGGATCGGCGATCCACTGCCGCATCTCGCCGCAATGATCGCGAAGGCGGGATCCGTCCACGGTGGCGGGCCCGCCGTGGATCATGATCGCAATGCCTGTTTCCACGGCCACTTCCTGGGGTCTGCCGCCTCGACGAGGGGCGCCGCGGCATCCGCGATGCAGCCATCGCGTTGGGTGCTGACGGCGCACCCGTCAGTTTGTTGGTTCAGATCAGTGCTGATGACTACGAGGTGCTCGATGTCAGGTACCGCGGGGGAAGCACTTCGAAGTGCGCCGGGAGTCCGGTAGAGCCGTCGAAACCTTCTCGGGGAGCCTCAAAGCCGAACGCCCCCTCGCACGAGTGATCGGGCAGCCCGGCCTCGTCGAAGGTGTCACGGTGAATCGGATATGGCAAGTTCGATAGCCCAGATCGTCCTGCTCGGGCACGAATAGGATCGACACCGACCGACCTCCTGATCTGGCCCTGCTGAACGCGCCACCGAACCGTCACCCATCCGAACGTCGCCACCACCGTCACCTCGCGGCGCAACCCCAGTACCTGACCGATCCGACCCGAACCGCAGTGAACGAATCGCGGGGGAAGCTGCGGGAATCTCTGAGCGCCTACCACGGTTGGTACCTATATACCCATGGGGGTATATCAGAACATCGATTTCGAGCGAGGTGTCGATAATGAAGGTAACCGACGCGCGGCCGCTTCTGCGCCCTCCAAACGACGGGATCGGCGATGCCCCGCAGATATTCGTGATTCGAGGACCGAGTCAGGCGAAGGGTGCATCCCTCGCCGTCGACCGTGACATCACTGTGCTCGGCAGCCATCCGGAGTCGGAAATCGTGCTCGGACACGGAACCGTCTCTCGTCGACATGCCGAAATCCGCAGGGAGGGTGGAAAGTTCATCCTCTGCGATGCCGGCTCCCTCAACGGAACGTATCTGAACCGGCAGCCCGTCGATTGCGCCGGACTGGTGGACGGCGACGAGGTTCAGATCGGAGTCTTCCGCATGCTCTTTCGGCTACCCGCCGCATCGACGAACTGACGGCCGACCCCAACGTGCCGGTACACGCGATCCACCACACCATCATGGCGCTGCCGTTCTGCGCTCCGCCTGGAGGTGCGCGCCGATCGCGATTCCGGCAATGAGGGCACCAGATCCGCGAGCACGGTAGCGGCGGCCCAACCGCTGGTGGCCGGCGGTTCGTGCTGGTGCCCGTAGGGTCCGATCTCTGGCGTCGTGTCTGGGTCGGTTTTCTGACTATGGGCCAACCCCGCCGTGAGGGATGCAACTAATCGTCCACCGACATTCCGTGGGCGTGATGGGGTCGGACGGTCAACGGGAGGGACCGGCCGACGAGACTGCGCCGCAGAATCGGCAGGGATGCCGCGATCTGCCGGATCTGTGTGGCGGAGGCGGCCCGGGGGGCGGCGATCAATGCCGGGACCCCGGCATCGCCCGCTTCGCGTAGCTCGATGTCGAGTGGCACCTGCCCCAGCAGCGGTGCGGCGATGGCCTCGGCGAGACGCTGACCGCCTCCGGCGCCGAACAGCGGAGTGCTCTCGCAGCACGACGAGCAGATCATCGCCGACATGTTCTCCACGACGCCGGCGACCGGCGTTCGTGAATCGAGGGCCATCCGGCCGACCCGCTGGGCGACGGTCTGTGCCGCCGGTTGTGGTGTGGTGACGACGATGAGCGCTGCGTCGGGCACGAACTCGAGCAGCGAGAGCGTCACGTCGCCGGTGCCGGGCGGGAGGTCGATGAGCAGAACATCGAGTTCACCCCAGTACACATCGTCCAAGAACTGCTCGATTGCCTTGTGCAGCATCGGGCCGCGCCAGACGACCGGCTCGTCGTCCCGGACGAAGAACCCCACCGACATCAACGCGACCCCGAAGGCTTCGACCGGCAGCATCAGTCCCTTCAGCGCGACCGGCGCCCGGCGCACCCCGAACAGGTGCGGGATGGAGTATCCCCAGACATCGGCGTCGAGGATGCCGACCCGCTTGCCCTGCTGGACCAGGGCCACCGCGAGGTTGGCCGTGATCGTGGACTTACCCACGCCACCCTTGCCGGAGGCCACGGCATACACCTGGGTCGCCGAACCCGGGCCGAACGAATGGGCACCCAATGGCACGGAGCCGCGCAGGCGTGCGGCGAGCCGCATACGCTCGCCCTCGCCCATCGCCGCGAAGGCGACCTCGACGCCGGAGACGCCGGCGATGGCGCGGACTGCCGCGGTGACGTCGGTGGTGAGGGTCTCCTTCAGTGGGCATGAGGGCGTCGTGAGCCGGACAGTCACCCGCGCGACGCCGGAGCGGTCGACTTCCACCTCGCCGAGCATCCCGGCCTCCTCGAGGGGCAGGTGCAGCTCGGGATCCTCGACGCGTGCCAGTGCGGTGCGCACGTCGGCCGGATCGACCTTCGCGTCGGCACGCCTCCGCGACAACAGGCTCATGCTCGCTCCTCCGCATCGGGCGATCGAAAGGCGCGTCGGCGGGGTTTGACCGGACGCATCATGAACTCTGGACGGCGCAGCCCGGACCGGCTCGGTCCGGGACGGGTGTTGTCCATCCAGGCCCGGTACACCTCACGGGACCGCTGCGTGTCCACCACCACATCGCCGTACCGGTCGTCCGCGTGGGCTCTCTCGACGCGCACCTTCTGGTGCCAGCAGTGCATGCCCGAGACCGGGTCGGGATGCACGGCGAATGCGAGGTTCTGGTGCACCCCGGGGTCGTCCCAGTAGATCCGGTCGCTGTCCGGGTCGTCACTGTGGAACGGCTTCACCCCTTCCTTGTAGCGCAGCCTCCACACCCCGTTGCCGTCGTTGCCGAGGTCGACCAGGCCCATCACCCACCGGGACCCCGCGTTCTCGGACGTGCGCCACCGCCCCATGTGGTGGGAGAGCCCCATGACACCGGGGCGGATCGCCTCGGTGGACCAGACGCGGGCCACGAAGTAGCCGATCTCGGTGTTGACCCGGACCAGATCCCCCGTACCGACCCCGAAGCGCCCGGCGTCCACGCTGTTCATCCACAGGGGATGGGTGTTGCTGATCTCGTTGAGGTACTTGGCATTACCTGATCGCGTGTGGACCAGGGTCGGGAGCCGAAAGGTCGGCATCAGCACAATCTCGTTGTTGGCCTGGTCGATCGAGCCGTAGCTGACATGGGACTCGATGTAGCCGGGTGTGGCGTACTCCTCCCACCCGAAGTCGACCATGGTGTCGCTGAACAGCTCGAGTTTGCGCGACGGCGTGAGCCAGCCGGCGGTCCTGCTGCCGTCCGCGTGGACGACCCCCACCGCACCCGCCTCCCCGACCAGCGGCGGGGTCGAATCGAGGGTGACGGGTTTGCGGAGCACCCCGTTGCCGTCCGGGGTCGCCCCGTCGATTTCGGCGTCCGACAGTGGCCGCTCGTCGAGTCGATAGGCATCCCTGGTGACCTCGAAGACGCCGTACTTTCGCATGTACTGCAAGGGGGTCAGCCCCTGGCCGGCGGCAGCGTGTGGCAGACCGGGCACGCTGTTCTCGAAGACCCAGCGGTAGTACTCGTCGACGGTGACCTTCTCGCCCGGCCGGTACGGCGACTCGAAGTACTTCCGGATGCCGAGGCTGCCGTCGGGGTCGATGCGCCAGGACAGCTCGAACCAGAATTCGTTCTCCTCCCACACCTCCCCCGGGTTGGATTCACGGGAGTCGGACACGGGCCGGCCCATCTTTTCCAGGGCCACCCGGGTGACCGGCTGGCGGAATCCGAGCCACTTGCCGGCGTACTGCTCGTAGGACTGGGTGTCGTGCCGTTCGGTGCTGTGCCCCATCGGCAGGACGTAGTCCGCGAACGTCGCCGTCTCCGACCACGTCGGGGTGAGCGCGACGTGGCAGCCGACGAGCGATTCGTCGGTCAGGGCCTTGAGCCAGCTGAAGCCGTCGGGGTTGGTCCACACCGGGTTGTAAACCCGGGAGAAGTACATTGACAGCTTCCCGCGGCCGTCCGCGAGTAGGTGGGGTAGCAGGATCGACATCTCGTTGGTCGACAGGGGGAACTCCGCCGGCCAGATCATCTCGTTCCACGACTGGTGTCCCTCGGGGACGTTGGGGCCGTGGGCGATGATCTTGTCCCAGCCGTTGGGGCTGGTGCCGCCCTTGGTGCCGACGCTGCCGGTGAGCACGTTGAGGAAGAACAGGGCCCGCGACACCTGCCACCCGCCGAGGTTGCCGGACGCCGCGGCGCGCCAGACGTGTGCCGACAGTGCTCTGCCGGCGGTGGCGACGATCCGGGCTAGCTCGGCAATCTGCTCCTCGGGCACCTGCGCCTCCTGCGCCGCGTAGGCGAAGGTGTATCCGGCGTAGTCCTCGGTCAACGCGCGGATGAACTGGTCGAAGTCGTCGGCAGGGTGCTCGGGGTGGCGGTGTGTCATGTACGTCGACCAGTTCACCCAGCGGCGGATGAATGCCCGGTCGATCTGGCCGGTTCGGAGCAGGTGGGCCGCGACGGCCAGCAGGATCGCGGCCTCGCTTCCGGGCCACGGGGCAATCCAGAGGTCGGCGTGGGAGGCCGTGTTCGACAGCCGCGGATCGAGCACGACGACCGTGGCTCCGCCCTCGATCTTGCCCTCCATGATCCGTTGCGCGTGTGGGTTGAAGTAGTGCCCGGCCTCGAGATGACTGGAAATCAGCAGGATCACCTTCGCGTTGGCGTAGTCGGGCGAGGGCCGGTCGTAGCCGCCCCAGAGCGAGTAGCCGAGCCGCGCGCCGGCGGAACAGATGTTCGTGTGGCTGTTGTGCCCGTCTATGCCCCACGCCAGCAGGAACCGTTCGGCGAAGCCGTCCTCGCCGGGCCGCCCGACGTGGTACATGACCTCGTCCCGGCGGTCCTCGACGATGGCGGCCCGGATCCGGGCCGCGATGTCGTCGAGCGCGTCGTCCCAGCTGACCCGATCCCACCGGCCGCTGCCGCGCGTGCCGACGCGCTTGAGCGGGTGCAGGATCCGTTCGGGGTCGTTGACCTGGTTGATCGTCGCGGGACCCTTGGCGCAGTTGCGTCCTCGTGAGCCCGGGTGGGCGGGGTTGCCCTCCACCCTTTTGATGGACATGTCGGACTTGTCCACGTAGGCGAGCAGTCCGCAGGCCGACTCGCAGTTGAAGCATGTGGTGGGCACCAGCATGTACTCGTGCGGCACCTTGCGCGGGTGCGCCTTGGCGTCGTATTCGACGTGGTGGTCCCAGTTTTCGACCGGCGGGAAGTTCCGCAGCCGTTCGTGCGTGCGTTCGCCCGGCATCGCCGGCGATGCCGGTGTGCGGTTCGTCTCGGCAGTCATGGCTGGTCCCTTCGGCGTGGTCGTTCGTTCACGAGAGGGGCGGGTCCTGGCCCGCCCGGACGTAGGCCGTCTCGTAGTCCAGGAGAGCGACCTGGGCCAGCAGGCCCGCGAGGACGAGGAGCACGGCACTGCCGGACCCGGTCCACGCGGGCGCGGCCAGCGCGGCCGCCAGCACCGCGGGGGCGATGGCTCCCAGCCAGAACAGTCGCGCGTAGCGGCCGTGCGTGATGATGTGCGCGGCCACGGACGCCTGGCGGCTGGCGTGCCTGCTGGAGTACTCGATGCCCAGCATCATCAGGTGCAGGCCCGTCGAGAGCACGAACGCGCGGGTGAGGAAAGCGATTGCGCCACTGGCGAGGTCCGCGAACGGGGCCATGACGAGGAGGGCGCCGGCGCCGACCATTGCAGCCTGCACGAGCAGGTGCCAGAACAGCAGCGGCGACTGCCACAGGTCGCGGCCCTCGGCCTGCCCGAAGAGGAAGCCGGTGTAGCCGGCGACGAGCGCACCGAACGGGATGGCGAGCCAGGCCAGCACGGTCTGGGCCCAGCCGATCCCGAGGAGGGCGGCGAGGATCCACAGGACCGCGCCGCCGGCGAAGGCGGCCAGGGCGTAGGCGCCCCAGACGAGCCATGAGGTCCAGTTGGATTTCAGGAAGATGTAGAGGAAACGCTCGGGACGCTTGAGGTCCCAGATCAGCAGGGCCCCGGTGGCGGTAGCGCCGAGAAGGGCGACGGCGGGGGCACCGTAATCGCCGAGCCAGCCCAGGTCGACGCCGAGGAGGTGGGCCAGCCCGGCGATGGCCAGCGCGCCGGCGGCCACGGCCTTGGTCCACAGGTAGGTCGTCACCCGCCACCCCCACGGCCGCGGGTGCGCGGTGTTCAGCGTGGTGCGCGCCCGGGTGGTGCGGTCGCCGGGCAGATCGCCGGCGGTCGCGAGGCGGTGCGCGTCCGGTTTCGCCCACAGGTAGGTGTCGGCGACCGGTGCGGCCAGCGGGTCGAGGACGGCGCGGTCGGCACCGAGGTAGAAGACGTTGGGCCCGGTGTTCTGCTCCGGGGAGCGCACCGCGGTCTCGTGGGTGCTGATCAAGCCGGCGATGCCGCTCGTCGGGTCGTCGAGGTCGCCGACCCAGATCGAGTGCGTGGGGCAGACCACCACGCAGGCGGGCTCCATGTCGTTGTCGATCCGATGCGCGCACAGGTTGCACTTGGCTGCGGTGTGGGTGGTGTCGTCGATGTAGAGGGCGTCGTAGGGGCACGCCTGCATGCAGCTCTTGCAGCCGATGCAGCGCTCGTTGTCGAAGTCGACGATGCCGTCGTCGCGCTTGAACAGTGCCTGAGTGGGGCAGATCTTCACGCACGGGGCATCGGTGCAGTGATTGCAGCGCATCACCCCGAAGGAGCGGGTGGTGTCCGGGAACTCGCCGGTGTCGACGTACTTCACCCAGGTGCGGAACTGTCCGACCGGCACCTCGTGCTCGGTCTTGCAGGCCACCGTGCACGCGTGACAGCCGATGCAGGTGCGTTGGTCGATGGCGAAGCCGTAGCGCACCGACCTCACTTCTTCCGGATGATGTAGCGGTAGACGCCGTTTTCGCTGGTGCGCTCCAGCAGTTCGTTCCCGGTGTCCTTCGCCCACGACGGGATATCGGTCCTCGACCCGCCGTCGGTGGCCTCGACGAGCAAAATCTGACCGGACGCGAGTTTCCGGGCCGCACGCGAGGCGAGGAGCACCGGCATCGGGCACTTCTGGCCCTTGGCGTCGATGGTGACGTCGATCTGATAAGTCACGGCGGGCTCCCCTGAATGCGGCGGGTCAGATGAAGAGGTTGATCTGGGACTTGCTCATCGCGGACAGCGCGGTGGCGGCACCGACGGGCTCGCCGACACCGTCGATGAGCTGGTCGCGGCGCAGGCCGAGCAACTCCATGCTCATCTCGCACGGCCACAGGTTCACGCCCAGCTCCGTGCACATCTGCACCAGGTCCATCGGCAGGGCCACATTCTGGCCCCGCGCCAGCTTCTTCAACATCCATGGACCGGCGCCGGCCATGTGAAGTTTGGACAGCTTCATGTGGCTCATCCCCGGCCGGTTCATCCCTGCCAGTGCCTTGGTCATCGCGTTGGTGCCGGTGATCCTGACATCGTCACGCACCAGCGGGAACAGCCCCCAGAACGTGAAGAAAATCGTGGTGGACATGCCGTACGCGGCACCGGTCGACCCCAGGATCAGCGTCGGCCACATCTTGTCCAGGTCACCACTCCAGGCCACGATCGTCATGCTCTCCGGCATGACATCGTCATCGCGCTGCGGGCTGTCGGACATGCGCCGGCCCCCTTTCTCGGCTGGCTGCCCAGGAGGCCCCAGTGGAGCCTTCGCGCAGACATTGCTAACTGTGATCTAGAACACTACATTCGTATATGCGCATACTGCAAGATGCCTCTTCGCGTCGTATCGAACACGCGGATCACCCGACATCCGTGCACTCCGGGAGGACACATGGCCGACACCATCACCTCGATGGGACTGTTTCGCGAGATCCAGGCCGGTACCGTCACCGAGATCCTCGACGTCCGCAGCACCGACGACTTCCAGGCCGGCAAGGTCGAAGGCCCGCGGCCCGTCCCCACCCGACACGTCCCGGTGTACCGCGTGATGGAGGAACTCGAGGAGCAGGCCGCCGCCACCCGCGAGGGTGCGGTGATCGTCTGCGGGCAGGGAAACGGCTCCGAACTGGTCGCCGAAGAGTTCGAGGCGCTCGGAGTGCGCACCCGCTCCCTGGCGGGCGGAACCGACGCCTGGAACCGGCTTCTCGTCCCCGTCGAGATCACCGGATTACCCGGGGACGTGCGCGTGTGGCAGTTCCAGCGACCCGCGAAGGCGTGCCTGTCCTACCTCGTCGGAGTTCCCGGCGGCAACGCCGTCATCGTCGACCCCACCAGATCTCCCGAGCCCTACCTGGAACTCGCGCAGGTCCACGACATGGCCGTCACACACGTCGTGGACACCCACGTCCATGCCGACCACATCAGTGGTGGCCCCGCCGTGGCCGCCCGGCTCGGCGCCGAGTACCACCTGCCGCCGGAGGACGCCGGCGGGATCGTCCCATTTCCCAACCGGCCCCTCAAAGACGGCGACCAGCTCGACCTCGGCTCCGCCGTGGTCCGCGCCATGACGATGCACCTGCCGGGACACACCCCCGGCACCACCGCGCTGTTGGTGAGCGAGACGGTACTGCTCGTGGGGGACACCGTCTTCGTTCGCGGGCTCGGACGGCCCGACCTGACCGGTCAGGCCGACGAACTCGCCCGCGACCTCTTCCGCAGCGTGCACGAGCGGCTTCGACCTCTCGATCCACGCACGATCATTGCCCCGGCGCACTGGTCCAGCAGCGAAGAGATCAACACCGACGGACTCGTCACCACCACCCTCGACGAGGTCTTCACCGCCACCTTGCTCAACGAGCGGGCCATCGAACGATTCGTCGAGCAGATCGTCAGCTCCCTACCCGCAGCGCCGCAGTCCTACGACACGATCCGCCGGGTGAACGCCGGACAGATCACCCCCGGGGACGACGAGATCGAAGTCCTCGACGTCGGACGCAATCAATGCGCGGCATCGACCTCACTGACGGGGACATCGTGACCAGCACTCCCCGCCGACCGGCACGCCCCAGGAAAACCCCACTGCACGAGGTCGGCGAGCATCCCGACTACCGGTTCACCCTCGCCAACGAACGCACCTTCCTTTCCTGGGTCCGCACCGCACTGGCCCTGATGGCGGCCGGAGTTGCCGTCGTACAGTTCGTGCCCGGCCCCACGGCGATTCGCCACGGACTGGGCTTCGCGCTGATCAGTCTCGGCGGCGCACTCAGCGCCGTGTCCTACACCCACTGGGAACGCAACGAACGCGCGATGCGACTCGGCGAACAGCTGCCGTACTCGCCGATGCCGAGACTGGTGGCCGCGATGCTCGCGCTGGGATCCCTGGCGGCACTGGTGCTGATCGTGGTCGACCTCGTCGAGACCTAGGTCGCAGCGATGACCCTGACCGGTCGGCTGCTGCCGCATCGCCGCAGGAAGGACCCGGCCGTCGACGTCGGACTGCAGGCCGAGCGGACCGCCATGGCATGGCAGCGGACCGCCCTCGGCGTCGGTGGCGTGTCGGCGTTGCTGCTACACCTGGCCGCGGGCCGATTCCCGGCGGCTGTTGCAGGGCTCGCCGGGCTGTCCGCCTCCCTGCTTCTGCTCCTGCTGTCGGAACAGCGGTACGTGCGGCTGGTCAAGAAGGTGGCGGCCGGCGAGCCGCCGCCGGCCCCCGGCCTCGTACGCCTGCTCGCAGCCGGTGTCGTCATCCTCGCGGTGTCCGCCCTGGCGCTGCTGCTCCTCACCGACGCCTGACCGAGCCGGCGCGCGGGCCGCACCTATAATCAGCTTCCGAGGCCCGGTTTGGAGGGGTGATGGACCAAGACATCGCGGCACAACTGCAAGAACTCCACGCCCGGGTCTGCAAAGCCATTGCCGACCCCAAGCGCCTTCTCATCATCAACGAACTACGCGACCGTGAACTGAGCGTCGGAGAACTCTGCGAGGCAACCGGCCTCAGCCAGTCCAACGCCAGCCAGCATCTGACCATCCTGCGTGAACGAGGCATCGTGACGACGCGCCGCGTCAAGAACAACGTCTTCTACTCGCTACGCAGCCAAAAGATCGTGCAGGCAGTGGATCTGCTCCGCGAGTTCCTGGCCGAGGATCTGGCCGACCACGCAGCCTTGGACGGCGCCATCCGAGGCTGACACCGCAGGACTCGGACCAGCGGCCCCGTCGCACCCGCGCCGGCAGGGCGTGCACTGAAGGTGCCGCGCAGCAAAGCCGCAGGACGCAGGACGCAATGGTCGCCGAATTCGCCCCTGCGCCCGCGGAATAGTCGGCTGGCCAGCCGGCACCTGCCCGGCGTCGGTTGCGCACCCTCGCCCCGGCCCTACCGAACACCGGAAGCGCACGCCGCGTCCTTGATCGGTGCCCGACCAGGCTGCGCCACCCGGATACACACACCACCGTCCCCGCCGATGCCGGCAGCGGCGAGGAATTCACGTCCGCCGAGCGGCCTCGGCGCGCCCGCGGCACACGGGCCTGCGCGGATTCGTGTTTTGGCGCCCTACGTGATTGATGTGCCGGCCGCGCGACCGAGCATACCCCCCGGGGTACTTGCATACCCATGGGGGTATATGGCAGTCTGTACACAAGGAGAAAGATCCTGCCAACCTGGAGGAGACCACGATGATTCTCGAGCAGTACTACATCGAGTGCCTGTCCCATGCCTCGTACCTGATCGGAGACGAATCCACCGGACGAGCCGTGGTGGTCGACCCGCGCCGCGACATCACCGAGTACCTCGACGACGCCCGCACGCACGGGCTCACCATCGACGGGGTGATCAATACCCACTTCCACGCCGACTTCGTCTCCGGGCACCTCGAATTGGTCGAGGCCACCGGCGCCTGGATCGGCTTCGGTGAAGCCGCCGAAACCGACTACCCGATCCGTCGCCTCGCGCACGGCGAGCACATTTCCCTCGGGCGGGTCGACCTCGAGATCCTCTCCACCCCCGGCCACACCTGGGAATCGATCAGCGTCCTGATCCGGGAAACCCCGGACGCCGACCCGACCGCGGTCCTGACCGGGGACTCGCTGTTCATCGGCGATGTCGGCCGTCCCGACCTGGTCAACCTCGGCGACGGCTCCACCACGGACCTGGCCCGAGCGATGTACCACACGGTGCACGACACGCTATTGGCCCTGCCCGACGGTGTGACGGTGATGCCTGCGCACGGTGCCGGCTCCTCCTGTGGCAAGAACCTGTCCACGGAGCTGACCTCGACCATCGGCGAACAACGGCGCACCAATGCATCGGCGCAGCCGATGAGCGAAGACGCATTCGTCGCGTTGATCACCGACGGCCAGCCCGCGGTACCGGCGTACTTCTCCGTGGACGCGGCGCTGAACAAGTCCACCCACCCCGCACTCGACCAGCATCGCCGGATCCCGGAACTGGCCGCCGACCAGGTGCGCGCTGAACTCGCCGCCGGCACCCGGGTGCTCGATGCCCGCACCGTCGACGACTTCGCCGCCGGACATCTGCGCGGTTCGGTCAACGTCGGCTTCGACGGTCGGTTCGCCGAAACCGGCGGCATGGTCGCCGAGGTCGGCGAGCCGATCGTGCTGATCACCTACCCGGGCGAGGAACAGGACGCGGCGATGCGCCTGGCCCGGATCGGCTCTGACAACGTGATCGGCTACCTCAACACCGGCGTCGATGGCTCCTTCCCCACCGCACTCACCGACCTCGTCCAGACGGCGCCGCGCACCACCGTCACCGAACTCGACCGGCTGCGCGCCGACGATGCGATCATCCTGGTCGACATCCGCAACCCCGGCGAACGCGACTTCGGCGTCATCCCCGGTGCGATCCCGGTCCCGTTGGCGCAGTTACGGTCCCGCGCCCACGAGCTGCCGACCGGCAAGCCGATCGTGGTGCACTGTGCCGGCGGATGGCGTTCGAGCGTCGCCGCGTCGCTGCTCCGCGCCCGCGGTATCGAGCAAGTCAGCGATCTCGTCGGCGGCTACAACGCGTGGGCCGCACAGCAGGTGCCGGCCTGACGCTCCCTCGATAGACACCCCCACGGAAAGGATCCCTCATGACCACCAAGAACCTCACCCACACGGACTTCGCATCCACGATCGCCGACAACGCCATCGTGCTCGTCGATTTCTGGGCGTCGTGGTGCGGCCCGTGCCGGGCCTTCGCGCCCACCTTCGAACAGTCGTCCCGCAGGCACCCCGATGTCGTGCATGCCAAGGTCAACACCGAAGCCGAGCAGCAGATCGCGTCGGCCGCGGACATCCGCTCGATCCCGACGATCATGGCATTCCGCGACGGGGTGCTCGTGTATTCACAACCCGGAGCTTTGCCGCCCGCCGCCCTCGAGGAGTTGATTTCCCAGATCAAGGAACTCGACATGGCCGCAGTACACGACACGCTCGCACGACGACATGCCGCAGCGGGGCAGGCATAGCCGTCATTCCCGGGGATCACCCACGCCGACACGATCAGTGAGATGAATTGCCGCCCATGCCGTCCCGATACATCGCCGAAATCTTCGGCGAGCAGACCGATGACGGTACGCGAGTCTCGACGCGATCCCCCACGGCCGAATCGCACTGCACCGGCGTGGCCACCTGCCGGACCTGCGCGGCGATCTGGATCCCCCGATCGGTGGACGTCGCTGGGAGGAGCCTGCTCGCGGGCATGTCCCCGGGTCGAGGAGCCTGCTCGCGGGCAATGTCCCCGGGTCGCCCCGGGGACCAACGGCCCTGGCGCGGTCCGTGGTCCCCTGCCACCCTGACAAGGAGGAGCAGGGACCTGGTGCCGCGCCGGAGGAGGGGCATTCGCTGACGACGGTAAGTTCGCCCGTCCCGTGCCGTGCCGGACCCCGAGCCGACGAGATCGATACCGAACGGGACCACCCAATGATCGGAGGTAGAGCATGGACTACGGCAAGGCCGTCCAACAGGAACTTCGGGGACCCGCCCGGGCACTGCGCCAAGCGATCCCGCAGGTCTATGCCGGTTACGGGCAGTTGCACGAAGCCGCCCTGGCACCCGGAGCCTTGGACGCCAAGACCAAAGAACTGATCGCCCTGGCGATCGCCGTGAGCAAGCAATGCGATGGCTGCATCGCCGCACACGCGCGCGGCGCCGCTGAGCACGGCAGCACACCACAGGAAGCAGCGGAGGCAATCGGCGTCGCGATTCTGATGAACGGTGGGCCCGCCACCGTGTACGGCCCCCGAGCATTCGCCGCGTTCAACGAGTTTCACACCGATCAGGACCCCGGCCACGAGAACGATCCGGCCGGACGATAGTTGGAATCACAGCGCTGCCCGGTTCGTCGCCCCCTGCGCCGTCGGCCGCTGCAACAGCGCGCATCGCCCTCGACCCGGCTGTAGCCGATGCGGGGTCCATGGCAGGTCCGGGTCCACCTCGTCCACCCCGACGTTCGGCGGCTATCTCCTCATGCCACCCGAACCTGCCGGAAACGGTGCTCCGCGCCTTCCGGTGAGGACGGCCGTCTTGGGCATGCGGACACTAGTGAAATCGTGGACACCCTCCCGCGCCACAACGCCGCCGGAATCCGCGACCAGCTCACGATCCCCTCACCTGACCGGCGCTTCGCCATGCGACGAGACCATCGTCGGAAAACACGGCTGTCAACACAACGGGCGGCCACGGCACTCTCAACCTACAGATCCGCGCACAGATGCCAACACCGCCGCTTCCCGCCGAGCACCTACTGAGCGGCCGGCCGTCCTGAGACATTGTGTGCCATCGCGGATCCTTCGACCGCCGGAACCCGGATCCCGTGTCGCTCAACTGCCTTGGAAGCCGAGGCGGAAGAAACCGGCGCGGGACAGCTGTGGTCATGCCCACACTTCCCGATAAACTATACCCCTAGGGGTATAGTTCAGGTCGTTACGAGCAGCGGTATCCGAGGAGGACCCCACCATGTGTTATCCAGTTACGTGCCCCGACTGCGGAAAGACCACCTGGGGAGGCTGCGGTGCACACATCGACGGTGTCATGAAGGCCGTGCCCGAATCCCAGCAGTGCACCTGCAAGGGCAACGCCGCTCCCCCGGCCACACCCGGATTCTTCGACAGACTCTTCGGCCGCTGACCGCACGACACATCCACCCAACCAGGAGACCTTGTCGTCCTGCCGGCCACCGCGGAGGCGAGGACGCCGTCGACGAGACCCAGGGCCCGTTAGCGGAGTAGGGCGTCGGCCCGCTCGTCGAGATCGATATGCAGGCCGGCACGACGGCGAGGCTCGGCGGGCCGAGCGGGTCAGGCCCAATTGGCCGATCTGACTGCACGCCACCCTGGGACGTCGTCGTGCGCGAGGGCCGTCCACCGAGCGCACCAACCCCCGCTGGAGGCGCGCCCGCAGATGCTGGCACGTGGTCACCGAGGAGCTCGCACTCGCATCGGTGGTCAGAGAAGCCGGAACGCGCCAGCGGTGCGCACCGACGTCGCCAGTGCCCGCCACCCGAAGGATTCGTACTGATACCCCCCCTGGGTAATTTGGTCGAAAAATGTTAAATACCCCTTAGGGTATGAAAGGTTGTGTCATGCGTGAGATCGAGATCGATGAATTCGCCGATGCGTGGGCGGCGGGAGCACCCGTCGTCGACGTTCGGGAGCCGTGGGAATACCGGAATGCGCACGTGCCCGGCGCGCAGTTGCTGCCGCTGGGACAGCTCGGCGACCGGGTAACGGAGATCCCGGCCGGCGCGGTGGTGTACGTGATCTGTGCGTCCGGGAACCGGAGCGTGCAGGGGGCACGAATCCTCATGACTGCCGGACGGCCCGCGGTGTCGGTGGCCGAGGGCACCTCCGGGTGGGCCGCGGCGGGCCGGCCCCTCGACACCGGTGAAGACGGCTCATGCCCCACCGCTGATCGTCCCGCTCCCGCCCCTGTATCGACCAAAATGTTCCTCTCAGATCGTCAAGGAGACCGCGGATGACGCGCAGTACCACCCTCGACGGCGGCCAGCCCACGACCACGACCACGACCACGACCACCGCCGAGAGTGGGGTGCTGGGCCGCATCGGCGCGGTAATGGCAGGCCGTTCCCGATGGGTGTTCGGGGTGTGGTTGCTCCTGCTGGTCGCCCTCGGTGCCGCGGCCCCCTCGGTGTTCAGCTCACTGGCCGGCGCCGGGTGGCAGGCCAACGGATCGGAGTCGGTGCAGGTTCGCCAGCTCGCGGAGCAGCATTTCGGGGGCAATTCCTCGGCCGCGGTACAGGTGGTCGTGCACTCGGACACGCAGACCATCGACAACCCCAGGGTTCAACAGACCCTCAGCGACGTGGGCACCGTTTTCGCAGGTGACCCACGATTCGGTGCGCTGATCGCGCCGCATCCGGGAATGTCGATCAGCCCGGACGGTCACACCGGAATCCTCATCGCGGGCGCGAACGCGAGCACCGATGACATGGTCAAGGCCGTCGACGAACACAAAGCGGAACTGACCGCCCTCTCCGGTGACGGAATCGAGGTCTACCCGACCGGCGCATCCGCACTCTGGAGCGACTTCAACAAGGCGAACCACGACGCGATGATTCAGGCGGAATTGTTCTCCTGGCCGGTGACATTGGCGATCATGGTGCTCGCGTTCGGGTCCCTCGTCGCCGCCGGGCTGCCGCTGCTGTTGACCCTGGCCGGGCTCGTAGCCTCGGCAGGCGGCCTGGTGTTGCTCAACCAGTTCACCCCGATCTCGGTGTGGGCGATGAACTTCGCCATGATGTTCGCCCTCGCCCTCGGAATCGATTACGCCCTGTTCATCGTCGCCCGCTTCCGTGATGCAATCCGTCACGCCTCGTCGCCGCGTGCCGCCGTGGCCGAGACCATGGACACCGCCGGGAAGGCCGTGGTGCTGTCCGGAATCACAGTGCTAGTCAGCCTGTCCGCCGTGCTCCTGGTGCCCGCGCCGGCCGTGCGGACGATGGCCGTCGGGATCATGCTCGCCGTGTTCTTCGTCCTTCTTGCGTCGATGACGCTTCTCCCCGCGGCCCTGGGCGCGCTGGGCGGCAAAATCAACGCCGGCTCCCTGCCCTACGCCAAGGGGCAGACACACCGTTCGCCGCGGTTCGCCGCCTGGGGCGAGCTACTGCATCGCCACCCGTGGCCGTTCGCGATCGGCTCCCTCCTACTGCTGATCGCGTTGTCGGTCCCCGCGCTCGGACTGAAGGTCGCGATGCCCTCGATCGAGGTGGTGCCCACCGACGCCCCGGTCCGCCAGGGATACGAACTCGTCCAAGCCCAGATGGGGGAGGGCGCGCCGGGCATGCTGCAGATCATCACCCCCACCGCGGAGAGCGCGGAGACCGCGACGACGGCCGCCGCGACCGACGGAATCGCCATGGTCACCCCTCCGCTGCCCGCCCCCGACGGCGGTGACTACGTGATGCTGCACGCCATCCCGACCGTCGACCCCTCCGACGCCCGAATGGGCACGATCCTCGACACCCTACGGGCGGACCTACCCGACGGCGCGTTGGTCGGCGGCGCACCCGCGGAGAATCTGGACCTGCAGCAGGCACTGAACGACTACCTCCCGCTGATCGTCGGCATCATCCTGGTCCTCGGATTCGCGCTGTTGCTGGTGGCGTTGCAGGCCCCGCTGATCGCGATCCTCGGAACGGTGGTCAGCCTGCTCTCGACCGCCGCCGCATTCGGGGTCGCGAAGCTGATCTTCCAGGACGGCCACGGCGCCGGCCTGCTCGGCTTCACCCCCCAGGGCTTCCTCGATGGATGGGGGCCGGTGTTCTTCTTCGCCATGATCTTCGCAATCGCCATGGACTACACCGTGTTCCTGCTGGCCACCGCGAAGGAACACTACGAACGCTCCGGCGATCCGAAGATCGCGCACGTCGACGGCCTGGCGCATTCCGGACGGGTGATCTTCGCCGCCGCCGCGGTGATGGTCGCCGTGTTCTTCACCTTCGCCCTCGCCGACCCGCTGCCCCCGAAGGAGATGGGCATCATCCTCGGCGTCGCCGTCCTCCTCGACGCGGTGCTGATCCGGCTGATCCTGCTGCCGGTGCTGCTGAGGTTGACCGGGCACGCCGCCTGGTGGTCACCGGCCTGGCTGCGCAAGGTCCTGCCGAAGATCAACTTCTCGCACTGAGAGAAAGATCCGAGAGGTGGGCCAAAGCACACGGCACGCACCCGCGCGCCAATACCCCCGGGGGTACAGTAGTGGGAGGTCTAGGAAAGGAAACCGCCATGGTCGGCGACGAAGACAGCATTGCATTGGTACTCAACCGGCTCCGCCGGGCCCACGGGCAACTCGCCGGAGTGATCTCGATGATCGAGCAGGGACGCGACTGCAAAGACGTCGTCACCCAGCTCGCCGCCGTTTCCCGGGCCCTGGACAAGGCCGGGTTCAAGATCGTCGCCACCGGACTGCGGGAATGCCTCACCGGGGAGACCGAGGAAGGTAAGGAGCCGATGACCGAAGCCGAACTCGAGAAGCTCTTTCTCGCCCTCGCGTGAGCCTCGCCTCACCCCGTCCTCCGTTCGACGTCGACGAAAGGTGACCATGAGCGACGCACTCCCCGCCCGCGGCTGGACGATCGAGCGGGTGGTCCCACCGCTGGCCGGAATGGTGGTGCTCGCGAGCATCGCACTCACACTGGCGTTCTCGCCGTGGTGGCTGCTGCTCACCGGGTTCGTCGGGGCCAACCTTCTGCTGTTCGGCGCGGTGGGGTGGTGCCCGGCGAGTCTGTTGCTGCACCGCCTCGGAGTGCCCCGGCTCGCCGCTCCGCGCCCCGTCCCGTCGGGGCGATGACCGGTGCACGCCGTCACCGATCAGCCCATTGCTCCACAGAAAGGCAGAACACGCTCATGACACTCGCACTGTCGACCACCCTGCACACCTCGTTCGCCGACGCGGTGGACCGCACTCGTCAAGCCCTGGCCGAGCAGGGTTTCGGCGTTCTCACCGAGATCGACATGAAGGCCACCCTGAAGGCGAAACTCGGTGAGGACATGGAGGACTATCTGATTCTCGGGGCGTGCAATCCGCCGCTCGCGCACCGGGCTGTCAATGTCGACCGGCAGATCGGACTGTTGTTGCCCTGCAACGTCGTCGTGCGTGCCGACCCCGCCGATCCCGGTGTGGTGCTGATCGATGCGATGAACCCGCAGGTGATGGTCCAAGTGGCCGACCAACCCGGACTCGGGGCGGTCGCCGACGACGCCACCGCCGCGTTGCAGGCCGCCATCGACTCCCTCGACCGCGGTGCCGGCGACCGGTAACCAAACCCGGACCCGCGCACCCGGTTGGAGGTGAAAGGAGTTATGTGGACATAACGGTCGCACTTGCGCTCGGAGCGATCATCGGTGTCCTGCTCGGCCTCCTGGGCGGCGGCGGATCGATCCTGGCCGTCCCCGCCCTGGTCTTCGGCCTCGGTCTCGACCTCGAACAGGCCATCCCGATCTCCCTGCTGGTGATCGGTGTCGCCTCCCTCGTCGGAGCTGTACCGAAAATTCGTCAGCACCAAGTGAACTGGCGCATGGCCGGGGTCTTCGCCGCCTGCGGCATCCCGGCCACCTTCGCCGGCAGCGCGATCGGGCGCCTGCTGCCGCAATCGGTGGTCATGATCGGTTTCGCAGCCGTGATGGTCGTCGCCGGGATCCGGATGCTGATGGATCGAGGCGACACCGGCACCGCCTGCGACGTCGGGGACTCGGGGATCGACTGGCGCCGCTGCGCCCCCCGATCCATCCCCGCGGGGATCGCAGTGGGATTTCTGACCGGCCTGTTCGGGGTCGGCGGCGGCTTCCTGATCATCCCCGCTCTGGTGTTGATGCTTGGCCTTCAGATGTCGGTCGCGGTCGGTACCTCGCTGGTCATCATCGTCGCGAATTCGGCGGCCGGATTGGTCTCGCATCTGAGCGGCGCGAGCATCGACTGGGCGATCACCGCCGCGTTCGCGGGCACCGCGATCGTCGGGTCGCTGATTGCCGGTCACTTCGGCACCACGGTCGACACCGACCGGCTGCAGCGGTGGTTCGCCTACCTCGTCTTCGTCGTCGCCGCCTACGTGCTGATCGACACGATCTTGCTGCGCTGAGGTCCCGGCCGCCGCCCACCACACCGTTTCGCCTATGCCCTCCCGGGTATGCGAACACCACAAGAGCATGTGAGGAAGGTACGAGTCATGGACGTGTCGATCATCGAGACCTCCGGTCTGGGCGACCGCAGTTACCTGGTCAGCGACGGCGCCGTCGCCGTCGTCGTCGACCCGCAACGCGACATCGACCGGGTCTTGGACCTGGCCCGTAATCGCGGCGTGCGGATCACCCACGTCCTCGAGACCCACATCCACAACGACTACGTCACCGGTGGCCTCGAACTGGCCCGCACCACCGGCGCCGAATACGTAGTCCCCGAAGGCGACGACGTCGGCTACCAGAGGCGGGCCGTCGGCGACGGTGACATCATCGACGCCGGACCCATCCTCCTGCAGGTCATGCACACCCCCGGCCACACCCACCACCACGTCAGCTACGTCCTGCGGGAGACCACCGGCGGCATCCGCGGGGTCTTCACCGGAGGATCGATGCTCTTCGGCACCACCGGCCGCACCGACCTCCTCGGCCCAGAGCACACCGAGGAACTGACCCACGCGCAGTACCACTCGGTGCGGCGCCTCGCGGGCGAGCTCCCCGCCGACACCCAGGTCTACCCCACCCATGGGTTCGGCAGCTTCTGCGCCGCCACCCCGGCCACCGGGGACTCCTCCACCGTCGGCGAGCAACGCAGCACCAACCCAGCCCTGACCCAGGACGAACAACGCTACGTCGACGAACTGATCGCCGGTCTCTCCGAGTATCCGGCCTACTACGCCCACATGGGTGTAATCAACATCCATGGGCCGGCGCCGGTCGACCTGTCGCTGCCCACACCCGTCGACCCCGACGAGCTCCGCCGCCGCATCGAGGACGGGGAATGGGTGGTGGACCTGCGTAAGCGCACCGCCTTCGCCGCCGGCCACCTCGGCGGCACCCTCGGCTTCGAGCTGTCGGACTCGTTCGTCACCTACCTCGGCTGGCTCTACCAGTGGGGTGCGCCCCTGACCCTGATCGGCGAGAACGAAGACCAAGTCGCCGACGCCCGCCGCGAACTGGTCCGCATCGGCATCGACGACCTCACCGGCGCCGCGGTCGGCGAACTCCACACCCTCGCCGCCGGCACCGAACTGCGCTCCTACCGGGTCGCCGACTTCGCCGCCCTCACGAAGGCACTGCCCGAGCAGGACATCACCGTCCTCGATGTGCGCCAACGCAACGAATACGAGACGAGCCACATCGACGGAGCAATCAACATCCCGCTCCACGAACTCGCCGACCGCCTCGGCACCCTGCCGGAGGGGGAAATCTGGGTGCACTGCGCGTCGGGTTACCGCGCCTCCGTCGCCGCCTCGATGATCGACCGACCCGACCGCACCACAGTGCTGATCAACGACGACTACGACAACGCGATAGACATCGACATCACGAGCACGACATAGGTTTCCGCGCACCCGCGGGCGGGGCCCTGGGCACTTCCACGATGTCGGGGTACACGACAGCAGACGCCGACGGGAGGATAGACGACATGGTCGCACCCGAACGTGAGACGACCGCCACCCCCACCCGCGGGATGCCCGGCATCGGAATCGACCTCGGCGGCTTCGCCGGCGGATCTGCACGATCGGCTAGGCGCATGTCCCCAGAAGGGTGCGCGGAGGTGGCGAACCGCAACAAGAGGTGCGGTTCGTATGAGAACGGGCCAAGGTCCACGACACGGGCGCGAGATGAGCAGCCACGCTCACAACAGTTGGCCTCTCCCTGCTTCCGGACCGTGATGTCAGTGACCGGCACCCATCTGCCCGCTCAGGCGCACGTGCCGTTCAAAGGACATCGAGGGTCGCGGCGGTGGAGGCGTCCCAGATGTGCGAGTCGGACAGGTCTATGACCACGTTTGTCGGGTCCCCGACGTAGTCGACTGGTAGACCAAGTCGTCGCTCGAGGCGAAAAACAACTCTCCCCGCACCTTGTAGACGCGGGTGTCCTCAGCCGGGTGGGCCACGTCGACGACCTCGGTCAGGTGTGCGACCCGGCGGGCGAAGAGCACCATCGCGGTGATGACGCCGACGATGACGCCGTAGGCGAGGTTGTGGGTGGCGACGGTCACCGTCTTGCCTGACGCCTACCCGATAACGCCTCGCCCGGCAGGGGCTCGTCCGCTCGGGCGCTCGGGCCGCACGCTTGGATGATGGATGGGGACTGTCTCGCCGCGGCAAGGGTTACGGCGACGTGCAGTTTCTCTCTCCACCGGCCGCGGAGCACCGCAAGGACGACTCCGTCGGCTCCGACACCTCCGGTGTCTGTATCGAGCGACGACCTCACGTCGAACTGAGACACGCCTTCGGCAGCGATTCCGGCCAGTGCCATCCATCCGAACTCTGGTGGTTCCTTCGCGACGGACGGATCGCCGGATTGATGGACCGACGTGCCGGAAACCTTCGCCGCCACGGTGACCGTCACCGGCGAAGCCAACCTGGCATCGGCCGAATCGGTAGCAGTCGCGGAACTACGCAAGCGGCGCCGAGGAGGCGGAGTCACTTCGTCGGTGGGCCGAGGTCGCGGAAGGATTCGGGGTCAAGGGACGACGATCAGCTTTCCGACATGCCGACGCTGGGCGAGTTGTGCCTGGGCTTCGCGTACCTTCCCGAGGGGAAAGGTTGCTGCGACGACGGGTCTGACCTCGCCACGCCGCGCGATTTCCACCAGGTGGTCGAAGATCCGTGGCGTGTGCATGGTCGAGCCCACCAGAGAGAGATTGGCGAGGTAGAGCTTTCGCACATCGATGTCGACAGACCACCCGCCGAGGGCACCGGCGACCACCCAGCGTCCCCCTGTCCTTAGCAAACTGAGGCCGGGGCCGAGGACTGCGCCGGCAACGACGTCGACAACCGCGTCGTATCCCTCCGGTGCTGCGCCGGCTGCGTCGGCAAGCACCTGACCCCCTCTCCGGTCCACCACGGCGTCGGCGCCGGCGCTGCGGACAGCCTCCCCCTTGTCGCTGCTGCACACTGCGACGACCCGAGCCCCGCGGGAGTGGGCCAACTGGACCGCAGCCAGCCCGACGCCGCCCGAGGCACCCGTGACGAGCACAGTGTGACCCTCCGAGACGGCTCCGCGGTCGAGCATGCCCAGCGCGGTGCCATAGGCAATCGGAAGGGCGGCCAGTTCCACGTCTGTGAGGGGCGACTCGTCGACGGAGTGGGCTCGTGTGCTCGGCACCACGACGTACTCGGCGAACCCCCCGTTCCGCTCGCTCCCGAGCACGTCGGCCGGGCGAGCGTCTAGTCCCGGGCCGTCGTACTCGGCCGGGTCCACCAGCACCCGCGCCCCGATCGGTCCGGCGGCTGCCCCATCACCGGAAGCCACCACCCTGCCGGCCACGTCGGCCCCCTGGATGCGTGGGAAGTCGAGCGGACCGAGCCATCCCGTCCTGACGTCCGGATCCTCTGCCGCCCCGTAGGAGCCCTCGCGGGTCCAAAGATCGGTGTTGTTGCAACCTGCCGCGTGGACCCGGACCAAGACCTCGCCCGGCCCAGGGCGAGGCACGGGCACCTCACGCTCCTCGATCACATCAAGGCCTCCGTGGCCGGTGATGACGACGGCACGCATGGTGCGGGGAAGGGGCTGTGTCAGCAATCCGGACGGTGGCGGGGAGGTCTGTGACATAGAGGCAGGATCGCATGCAGCCCCGTCTACCGCTGCTCATCGGCACGGCTCCCGGCCGCGGACGTGGTGCTCGGACGAGTGCCGCAAACTCGCCTCGGAGGAACGCCGGGCGGCCGAGCGCGGTGTTGTGTCGTCGCGGTGGAGCTGCGCGAGCGGGTGGTGGAGGTCGCGCATAGTGGCCGCCGATGGTGACGACTCTGCACGCGCCGCACCGGCCGCCCGCGAACTACTCGATGCGGATCCACGGCAGCGACCGTCGTCGCGGCAGGAGCACCGGTCTCCTACACGTATCTGATCCCGGCATTACCGCTCCGCGGCACCTAAATAGCTTCGCTCGAACTGACACGAAATCGAGAAACTGACACCGATCGACGATCGCGAGAATCTACACCAACTTCACTGAGCCAGGACGCGTCAGGAGCTGTCCTGACTCCGTGATCTGATGCCGCCTGTCCTGTGACAGAAAATCTTCCTTTTTGCCAATGAATCTTGCTTATCCCGGCTGTCTCGCCACTGTAGTTTGCTCGGTTCGAGTTCACCCGACCCTGGCCGGCAGGCCAGTTCGCAGGGCCGATGCGAATCACCGCAGCCTGCCGACGGTGCATGAGCAGAAGGCAACACACGCCGGTTCAAGCAAGATTCACTGGCACACAGCGCCCGGCGGCTATGTCACCAACCCCCGAAACGCTGACAGGCACACCCGAATCCCGCCAGTCAAAATTCCTCGGCCCAGGTCACAGCTCCACACCGAGGACAATCCCGTGTCACCGGACACCGCCGACTTGCGGTGCGTCAGATTGTCTGAGCCGCAATGTTCGACTTCACCTCACTGAATCTGATGCGCGTGGAATTTGTTGGCGTGCCGCCCGACCGGTTGCACGTGGCCTGAGTCCCGACGCACGAGGGCGTCGACCGCGACCAGGGAACCCCGCATCAGATTCACCGAGTCAGGCATCAGATCGACCGTCGGCCGCATCAGATCTGCTGAGTCGGCATCAGATGCACTGAGCCGGGACACTCATTGTCCTGGCTCAGGGGATGTAGCTTCTCGTTGAAGCGTTCGGATTCTCATTGAAAGTTCGTGCGTCGTTCGGATTCGAATGATTGCTGAGAATCTGCGGCGGCCGCCACCACACACCCCAGCAAGTGACACTCGCCTACGCGACCGCGGTCAAAGCCGTCCCGCCCTGGCCGGCCTCGACGACCGCCCTTCCTCACCACTGGCGATACCGGCTGCTCCGGCTACAGACCCGCAACCACTATCTCGGCATCCAAACTGATCACGACAGCTTCACCCACGCAGCGATCTACCCCGACACCGTCGAACTGGCCGCACAGATCCTCAGGCCCGCCAACCAGCACACGCCGAGAAGAAGTCGAACGAACCGTGAGAAGTAGACGCCGAACAGTTGATGAGAATCGACCACAAACCCCCAGGACAGACCACGAAAAGTCGAACTTTTAGGCGGGAACCTACAGGGGATCTGGCGAGATCGCAGAGGCCGCACCTGCTCTTCGCCAGGTCTATTGAGTTGGCGCGGCGACTTCGGACTTAAAGAGTCTGGCGAGCATGGAACTCGGTGCCTCGATTCATTCCCGATCGCGGGGTGACCACCTCGGATTCGCCAGGTTCGCTGAGCCGTCCGCCAGATAGACCGCCGCACTCGCCGGATTTGTGAAGTGACACCGAAGATGTCCAATCGGACCAGGTAGTTTTCCACAGCGTTGCTGCTGGAATGCCGTTCGGTTTGCCAAATAACCTGTCCAACGATCGAAAATCGTTGGTCTCCGTGCGCGTCGCGTCAGTGACGTTGTCCAACGTGGAAGACCCGCCGGAGCCGTCCTCGTGATGGGATGAGGGGTCCGGACCTGCGGCGATGACAGGGCAGCGAGCGCGGTCGGGCTTTTCACGAGGGCGGTCATCAGCAGCTGGACAACCCGTAGGCACGATTGGACAAGAAGGTTGTCAATTGGACAACCTGCCTGTCACGTCACAGGATTCACTGGGTCGTCGCCACCTTCACCGAGTCAGGACACTCATCACCGCGTCACTCATCATTTGTGCGCACTCGGCGACGATAATTTCAGTTATCGCACCGCCGGGCCCGAAATCCCACGTCACTGCGTTTTGCTCTGCAACGTGTCCCGTCGCCTCTGCCCATCGAAAGTGGTTCGATTGCCCGCGTCGTCACAGTCACCGGATCGGGTGATACCGGTACCATCACGGCCGTGATGCGGATGATGATACGAACCAGGACCGGCGTTCATGGCTGACCTGCGCGACGCGGAGCCGGGTGCCGATGCCGCGCTTTTCGCCCCGCAGGAGACGACGCTTGCCGAGTTGATCGCCCGCAGCGCAGATTTGAAGAGCGAGTTGGTGGAGTTCGTCCAGCATCGCCGTTTCGACCGGCAGTTGACCGCCCTGCTGCGGGACGCGGCCGACACCGGCCCGCTCGACGAGGCCATCCTCGTCCGCACCCTCGATCACTTCGCCCTCGAGTACCGCCTCCGGGACGGCGGCACGGTGGTGGAACGGTTCGTAGCACAGCGCCGCCCGCCGCTGACCGACGACGAGCGCATGATGCTGCTGGGGTGGCGCGACGTCGTCGAGGGCTACTTCGAGGTCCACCCGGCAGCCGACGACGACCTCGGCACCGCCGTCCTCCACAACCTCATCGACGACCTGCACTACCCGGTGCACTCCAACACCGGCCCCGAGGTGGTCGCCGCACTGCAGCCCGGAATGTTCGTCTACTGCCGCATCGTGCCCGTCCACCCCGCCACCGGACACTGGCTGATCAGCGGACACCTGCTCCCCTTCCCCTCGTCCTCCGGCCCGGTCCTCGCACAGGCCGCACAGGAAGTGCTCACCGCCGACCCGAGTCTGCTGCGCCGCAACCGCGGCCTGTACCAACGGGCCTGGCAGTTACAGGCCGACGCCCGTGCCGCATTCCTCGACTTCTTCGGGACAGATCTGGTGATCCTGCCGCCCGCCACTGCCCAGGAACAGCTGATCGAGTACCACCGGCACCACCTCGCCCGGATCGCCACCACCACCGAGCCCCACGACACACCCACCAGCCCGGCGGCGCCACACGCGCTGACCGCCGAGCAGATGGGCCGTCTGCCCGAGGACTACCTCGACGCCGACAGCGTCGGATTGATCTACGACGAGACCGAGGGCCTCAACTATTACCAAGATTTCGGCCAGCTGGACACGATGTTCTCCGATCCCGCGCTGGCCGGCGATCACACCCACATCGCCCTACTGCGCGCCTACCTCGACGACGACACGGTCTCCGCCCTGCCGCTGCGCCGACTGGCCCAACGCCACCCCGCCGGCGTCGATCCCGTTTTCCGGGCCCTGCTGCGAAGGCCCAACTTCTCCTGGCACCACGACGGTGAAGACCTCCTGCGCACCCGCAAGACGGAATACTTCCAACGAGAGACGGCGCCCAGCTTCACCGTCACCGGTCAACGCCTCGCCGAACTGCTCTACCCCAGCCAATGAGGACGGCACCGTCATCCCTGCGGTGATGACCTCGTGGACCATCCGAACCCTGGGACGAGATCCGGCGCGCCTTCGCCAGCGACGACCCACACGGCAACGCCCAGCCGACGACCACCGACGACCCGCGACGCGGCCGACTCCGTGATGCCGCGCACCCGTTGCCCGCGACGATCGGTCTCACCACGGGCGTCGGGAATGTCGCGCAGTCCGCGCGAACCTCGCCGGACACGATGGCGAGAATCCCCGGTCGGCGAATCGGGAGGTGACCGGTTCGTCGCGAACACACAAACAGTGTCGGTTCCGAGCATCGGTGTCAGTGCAGACTTCCTCGCCCGGTGGTCGGGAGTTCGGGGTGCCCTGGCACCCCGAACCTGCCCGATACCAGCGGGGCCGAGGTCAGGAGACGGGTGTCGACACGGTCCTCGACGAGCCCTTGACGATCCGGGTGCGCAGGCTGGACTGCAGGGGCCACCGGGGATGGAACTCCGGTTCGCAGGGCGAGATGGGCACGGGACCGCCCGTCCTGGTCGGTGTCGGGTACCTCCTGCAGGGTGCTCGTCTGCGATCTGCGTCATTTCCTCGACCTGCCCGGCGAGGCTCCCGGCCCTGCCCGCCGTCTCGCCGAGCAGTTCTATGACCTGGTTCGGGCGGCCACGGCCGGTGAGACCGGTGTCAATTGGGTGAGCGCGCTGCCGTGCCGGCGACGTCCGGGTAACCGCCGCTGCACCGGCCGGATGATCATTCTGCGCGCCGATCCCCCGAACCGATCGCGTGGAAATGCGACGCCTGCGGCGATGCGGGGCGAATCAGTGACTGGGCGGACTCCCCGTTCGACCTCCGCCGTCGACGATCGACCCCGACCGGCCCGGTGCGCCAGCTCCGCATCCCCGACGACGTCGCCGCGACACGGCGCGGCATCGTGCTGCTCGACACCGACTGCGAACGCGTCGTCTACCGCGCGTCCGTCCAGGGCGACGACCTCAGCCTGCCGGCCGGCGACGACGAGATCGAGGAGCTGATCGGGTACGTGGCCGCCGACGCCAACCATGAACCGAACCGGCGCCGCCAGCGCCTCGACGCCGCGTTCACCGTACTCAGTGAGGCAGCCGAGAACCCGCACAGCCCACCCCCGACCCTGGTGGCCGCCGGCGACAGTACCGGCCATGTGCCGCCGCGGCCGGGACCGGCGGTTCCCGGTTCGCCGGAGCTCGATATTGGGCGGGTGCAGCGGTGGTGCGGTGCCCGCGTGCCCGAGCACGCCCGCCATCAGGTGCGCCTCGAATGTGAGATCGCGGCGCGGCACCTGACCATCATCGAGCGGCGCGCCCCCATGGAGCGACGACGTCGGACCGGAGTGGACCAGCCTGCCCATCGCCCGGCTCCGCTACATCAAGGCCACCAAGACCTGGAGCCTGTACTGGCGCGACCGCAATCTCCGCTTCCACGCCCACGACCGGCTGGCGCCGTCGCCGCACCTCGAACCCCTGCTGACCGAACTCGACCAGGACCCGACATCGATCTTCTGGGGCTGACGAACCCCACCGGGGCTGTCCGATGACGCGGCGCCACAACGGATACCAGGCCGGGGCCACCGGCACCGACCCGCGGCGCCTGCACTGGGCGCCACGAGAAAAGTCGACCAGCGGTCGAATTCCATTGGCCGGCTAAATCCAGTCGATGTGGACCGAATCGATGTGGTCGAAGTGGAAGCCGAACTGGTCGCTGTACTTGTCGAAGCCCTTGTTCTCCGGGTAGTCGAGGGTGGCGTGCCGCTCGAGCAGTGCGACAACCCGGGCGTGATCGTCATTCGCCAACGCGGCGGCCAGCTCGCGGGACTCCTCACTGGTGAACGGGGTATCCGAGTTCGCGAAATCCAGGGTCCGGACCCGGTAGTCGTAGCCCTCGTCGGCACCGTTGCGGACCATCACACCACCCTTGACCCGGATAACCGCCTTCTTCGGGGTACCGTCCGGGCGCAACACTCCGGCCCGTTTCATGATGTCCTGCGCCTTCACGTTTTTGAGCTTCTTGCTGGCGTCCGCACGCAACTCGTTCGTCTCCCCGGACCGGTACCGGGACACGGCGGAGCGGGACCGCCCGATCTTCGCCGCCACCGCGTCGACGCCGCCGAGGCGTTCGATCGCCGCACGCCGCTGGGCACGCTCGAGAACATCGGCATGCGGGATCCGGCCCTGCTGCGCCCACCGGCGCAACGTACGAGCCGACGGCGGGGTGCGGCCGGCATCGATCGCCGCCTGCCGCAGGCCCTCGTTGCCGAGCTCCTTGCGTAACTGCTTGACCGAGACCTTGCTGGTCAGCCCCGCCAGCCCCCCGGACTTGACCTGCTTCGACTTCTCCACACCGCTGGTCGCGGCGTTGGCAACGGACACCTTGAGGCCGTCGAGACCGACCGCCTCCTGCGCCGGTTTCGTGGTGCGCGGTTTGGGAAGATGCAGGGCCATCAGAGATCCCCCTCTTCGTCGTCGGCGAACGCCGCCTTGATCGCGAGGTTCACATCGTGCACATCCTCCGCCGAAGCGAAGGCGGACAGGAGTGTGTCGGTGAGGACCACGTCCTTCTCCACCGACATCTTCCCCAACGCCTCGCTCGCGTCGGCGATGTCCTCGCTGTCAGCGAGGAGGTACACCCAGGAGTCGGTGACCGTGCGGACCGGCCAGCGGCCGTGCTCGCGGGCAATCCGCATCGCCACCCGGCGGCCCCGCCACCGGCAGTGCGCGATGATCGACGCACGCCACAGCGGTTGGTGGTGATGTTGCATCCGTGTCGCGGTCCACATGTCCGGGTTGACCATTCGCCCGATATAGCCCTTGTAGCAGGTGCTGAGGAACCGTTTCGTCGCTTCGTCGTCGGTGTCTACCGCGGCCTTGCGGGCCTCGCGCAGGATCTTCGCCCACTTGTCGAGGGCGCGGCCCTGTTGTGGGTAGACCCAGGCCTCGGTGATGTCGAGGTCGTCGAGTTCGGCGCCGATTCCGCCGTCCGCCACTGGTGAGCACAGCCCGTCGAGGCTCACGGTGGTCACCCAGGTCTGCACCGGTTGGTCCGCGAGCATGTGCGGGTGCGGCAACGGGAGTTTCTCGGGCAGCGACAGCGCCTGCCCCGCGGGCAGGGTGATCCGCCACAGCCCGAACGGGGCACCCTTCTCCCCCACCGCCGCCGCGGCCGCTGCGTTACCGGTCAGGTGTGTGGGTTGCCCGTAGCCGAATTCGAGCATGCCCGCAGAGGCGAGGTAAGCGGCGCGCTGATCGATGGACACCAACCGGCCCGTCCCGTCCAAATCCTGCGCGTCGGGGACGCGTGTCCAGCCGACGGCGGGTTCGAGATCTCCCCGCGGCGGGCCGTCCAGCGGTGGGACCGAGCCCGGTGTGGTGACAACGATGCCTTTGCCGCTGCGGGTGCGTTCACGCTTGATTTTGTCGACGATCGCTGCGCCGGTGCGCGCGGGCGTTGGTCCCGGGAGCACCCCGAGGTGCTGGGCGCACCAGGCCAGTCGGCGACCGAGTTCCCGTGCTGCCGGGAGGTCGTCGTCGGGGAGATACGTTCCGGCCGTCGGTGAGCCGAGGATGCCCATGTCGCCGACCCGGTTGTGCCAACCGAAGTCCTTGTTCCAGTAGGTCCATACGTACGGTTCGATCACCACATCGACCATGGAGGTGAAGTTCCCGATCGAGCGGGACAGGTGCACCACGTGCCCGGGATCGCCGCGCAGTTCCCACCCTGCGTTCAGCAGTGGGGTGAGGGTGGCGTGGAGGACTGCGGTCAGTTCTTGGGCGGCGCGGTTGCGGAGGGCTTCCATGTCGTCGACGTCGTCCTCGCTGCCTGGGTCGATGATCCACCCGAGCAGCTCGCATGCGCCCTGTCCGACGATCCAGATCTGTGCGGGGGCGCCCAACGGTGTCAGCGCGGCCCAGCGGATCAGTTTGTCCAGCTTCTCGACTGAATCGACGGGACCGGTCAGCTCCCGCCCGGACGGTGTGTACGTCCCCGCAGCGGTCACGATCAGCGCATGACCATCGGCTTCCTCACCGGCCGGAAGCGTCTCCCACACCGGCGGGTCGACGGCCACCTCGTCGCTGCCGGCCGCGTCGTCGTCCACCTCGTCGCCGTCCACCGCAGCGCCATCCACCTCGGGAGACGGCGGCGTCGGGGCGTCGTCGGCTTCGGCGGCGTCCCGCTGCTCGGACGATTCACGGTGTGCTGCAACGGCTGGCTCCGAGCCCGCCTGATCGGCTGCGACGAAGACACCAGCATCGACGGAGGCAGCGTCGTCGTCGGGGAGAACGTCATCGGTGAAATCGGGAGACGCCGTTAAGGTTCCCTCGGGCAGTGCGAACAAGGGTATCTGTTCCCACGGACCGCTCATGACTCCTGCTCGGCGATCCGGCCGTCGAGATCTGCCGGAGGGACGCTGTAGCGGTCGAAGAACTCCTGCAGGGCCACGTCCACGACGTTGGTCACCGTGGATTGACGGTTGTTCACCAGCCAGTTCAGCCGGGCTTCCGTCGAGGCCAGGACCCGGGTATTGAGCGGAACCTTCGTCGGTCCCTTCCGCGGTTCCAACTTCGCCGTCAACTCCGCACTCGGCGTTCCCGCACCACCGGAGCCTCCCGCACCGGGACCGCGTTTCCCCGACCCCGCGGCGCCTGCGCGTCCACCCCCGGTCGGGCGGCGGCGGGCGCTGCCTTGGGAATTTCCTACCTTCGCCATACCCACCCACTCGTGTTCCGCGTGCCGTCCGTGTAGTTCCGCGGAGTTCACCTTACCCACCACATGCCTTCTCGCACGTATCTTCGCGGGCATGTTTGCATGCAGATTTGCGCCCAGGATGTGAGTGTTACGGCCGACGGCTTCGACGCCGCTGGCGACGACCTAGTCGGACACACAGCTCGGGTACGTCAGCGCAGGGAACCGTCGTGACCCGACCACCTCGGATTCGTCATTCCACCAGCGTGATCGGCGCCCCGGGCGTGATGAACAGGTGGTGTTGAGCGCCGCCGTCATGGGTGAGGGACATTGCCACTCCGGTGGTGCGTCCCTCGGCGAACCGTACGAGCAGCTCGCGGGTGGCCTCGAATCTGGTGTGGCTGATGTCGTAGGTGACACCCGCCCTAAAGATGAGGCCGGGCACCGTACCCTCCTTCTGCTGACGGTGGATCGTTGCCGAACGTCTCGCTGACACCTGGTCATCGTCATCGGCGACGGCGGACACACCGTCGCGGTCCGACGAAGGTATCGGTTGTGGGCGGGCTACCAGCGGTGGACGACGCTCGGGTCCGGTTCGTCGCTGCCCCGAATCGCGACCGGAGTCGCTGGCGTAATCAGCAGGCGTACCGTCGAGTTCTGGCTGACAAAGCCGACGAATCCGCCGTTGCCGTTGTCTTCGAAGATGCCCCTGATAGCTTCCTCGAGGCGGTGGGCGGCGGCCGCATCGGCGAGCGGATAGCGGACCCCGTCGTAGATCGCTTCGTAACTCATGATCCTTCTCCCGCTGGTGTCGTGGTGCTCACAGCGTACGAGCGCCGGGCTTTCACTTGTGGCCGATGCCGACGCATTTCCGCCACCGCGTGATCCGGCCGCATGAAGGACGGGGAGATGCTGTGACCGCCAAGAGTCGTGCCCAACTACTGCACCACCCACGGCGAGGGCCTGGCCCGCGTGGAGATCACTGCACCGCGGGCGACCGCGGTCAGCCCGTCACACACGCCACCGTCGGCTGTGCCGGGAGAGACGGCCCGAGGCCGATGGCGCCCTTTCAGCTTCTTTCAGCGTTGTCGGGGACCGGCACCACCCGCGGGCGGGCAGGCTACCGTCTGTCGGTATGGGGACCACCTTCCACGGGCCGAGCCCGTGGCCACACATCACCCGCGCCATCCGCACCCGCGGCGCCCGGCACGCCGCGATCGCGTATCTCGGACAGGACGCACCCGAGCTGCTCCCGCTGCGCGCCGGGGACCTGTTGGTCGTCAACGCCTCCAAAGCCGCTATCCGGGCACACGCCACCTCCCCCGCCGCCCTCGCGTACTACGTGAACAAGGGGGTGCGGGTGCTGTCGTCACCGACCCTGCACGCCAAAGTGATCGCGACCAACACCCGGGCCGTAATCGGGTCGGCGAACGCGTCCGAGAACTCCGCCTTCGCAGACGATGCCGTCATCATCACCGACGACCCCGAGGTCATTGCCTCGGTGCGGACGTTCATCGACCGCCTCGACGAGATCACCGAGGTCGATCAGGTGTTCCTCGACGACGCGATCCTCGAGTGGGAGATCGGCCGCGCCGTCCCCCTGCCCGGGGTCACCGGCCGCGTCCGCACCGAGACGGACTTTCTGCCGACGCCGGTGACCCGGATGTTCGTCAAACACGCCGTCGACTATGAACCCACCCGCACCGAACAACAGGTCCTCGATGAGCAGCGGGGCCGGCACCGCAGCCGCGGCGGCCCGGCGGCGAAATACCAGGTCGAATCGCTTCGCCTCGACAAGCCCAGTGGCGTTCGGCGCGGCGACGTGATCGTCTTCGTCTCCGCCGACGACGCATGGTTTTACCCACCGGCCGTCGTGGTGTCCGACCCCATGAAGATCCCGCGGTCCGGCGGGGCGGTGTTGTACTTCCTCCGTATCCGCGCCGACCTGCCGCCGCTCCCTCTTACCGAGGCGGAGAAGTTGCTCACCGACCTCGGGCACCCCGGCTCACGGCTGCGGACCGACCACTACGTCCGCTCCCCCAGCCTCCGGACCGCGCTGCTGGGACTGTGGGACCTCTGAGCAGCTGCGGCCATAAATGAGCGGCGCACACCACCACCGAGCCGCCTCGAATGCGTCGAGGTCTGCGTGGACCTCGCTGGCGTTCTCGTCCTCGAGATCGATCTGGTATTCGACGTTGTCGAGCGCGTAGCTGATGCTTTCGCCCTCATCGCCGAACACGGTCTCCGTCGATGTCATCGACCAGTTCCGCCACAGCCCGCTCGCCACGAGAATGACTGCCGGGGTGGTCGATAGACACGAACCACACGACGGGCGCGGTGCGTTGCACACTCGCGCCGTAGCGATGCTAGCTACCCTAGCGGAGTTAGCTAGCATCGCCGTGCAATCAGGTCGCGGTCGCGGAGATTCTCGGCGCACGGTTGCTGACTATGCCCATTTCCGCGACGATCCGCTCGGGGCACGAGAATGGACAACCGGCTCACCGCTCGGGCACTTACGTCACCGTGATGAAATTGCGTCCTGCTCTCCCCCGCCACCAGAGCGCACGAGATGGGTTCCTCAACCGTTCAGCAACTCAACGAAGCGTCGACACGCGCACTGATACGCCCGGCGCACGGTCGAACCACCTGAGCGGCCGCAATGGCGTCTGCCGACACCGTACTCGACTTCGTGGCGCGATCGACCGCAGCCACCCCGCCCCCATCGTCAAGCCCTGCGACGGGAGTAAAGACGAAGTGGGCGAACCGGCGATCGGGAAGGCCGGTACGGGCTGTCCGCACTCCGCACGCCATCCAGGCTCTCGACAGGTGACCTGAGTGTGCCGCGCCGACGGCGCTGACGGACGAGACGGCTTTGGCCCAAGCGTCGAGGTGAAACGCGACCAGGGTCCGGCCATCGACTGGGATCCGGGGCAACGGGGTCGTCGCCGACACCCGGCGCGAGGGCACCAACGGTTCGCACTGGATCTCGCCACCGGATCTACTTGCCCGCTTCGGGATCGAGTGACGGGATGTGCCCCTCACCTTTCTCGAGTGAACTGGATGAGTCATCCGCGTCCGGCATGCAACGTGACGTCCGCCCAGCTGCAATCCGCAGATGCTCGTCGACGTTGCAATGGTGTTGTGTCTGCTTCGCGGTCCACACGACCGATTGTTCGTTGCATCCGAATCGGGCGTTGCGTTGCGTTGCGTTTCACACCTCGTGCCGTCGGCGTTGCGTTTCCGCACCCCGGCGTTGCATTGCCACCCTTCTGGTTGGTCTGCAACGTCTGTCTGCGTTGCGGTCAGAGTCGCTGAGTGTTGCGGAGATTCGGGGGATTCTTGTGGGGCGAGATTCGTTCTATTTGGTCGGGTGGTCTTCCCGGTCAAGACGCGGAGTACGAACTGGCCGTCGCCGCCTTCCCTCGGGTGATCAGGGTGCCCCGACCAATGTGTACTGCGGATCGAGCGTTGCCGCATTGCGTCCGTCCGCCGCGTCCTCGAGTTCCGGCAACGGGGGCGTCCGGAACCCGGCGTCGACGGCGCGTTGCGCCACCTTGTCGAACCGGCGCATTGCGGTGCTGGCTGCCTTGGCCCGCGTGAGCGTGGCGATCTCCGCGTAGCTGTGCTGTTCGATGATTCGCAGTCGGGCCGTCTCCTTCACTACAGGCTCGAAGTCGGCGCACGTGTCGATGAAGTCGAGGAGGTTCTCGATGGTCTGCGCCTCGTCCGGCAACACGAAGGGCTCTTGCGAGTCCTCCAGCGCATTGCGTGCAACGCGCTCCTCGGTGAGGGTTGCAACGTCGGTGACGTCATCTGGGTTCGCTTCGGTCGGCTGTACGGCATCTGCAACGTCAGTGGCATCCTCGGGTCCGGCCGCGGCGGCCTCACGGCTGTCGTCGAGTGTCGAGGAGCCGTCTGCTGTTGCGGTGTCGGCGACCTGCGGATCGGGATGAGCGAAGCGCTGCACAACGTCGGGGGCCGATGCAACAGGCTGCGCAATGCGCGGCGCAACGTCGGAGTCCGATGCAACGCCGGGGTCCGGCGCAACGTTAGGGACGTGTGCAACGTGGGAGTCCGGCGCAACGCTCGGGACGTGTGCAACGTGGGAGTCCGACGCAACGTTGGGGACCTGCGCAACGCTCGGAGCAACGAGACCCGCAATTTCGCCGCTGTTGCGTTCGGATGCCGGCATCGACTCCGCCACCGCCGTCCGGTAGTCGGTGATGTCCTCGTCTCGCTGTTCGCGGTCGCGGGTGTTTCGAACGACCGCTATGTATTCGGTGTGGGCGGTGCCGATGGCTTTGATGAGGATTCCGACACCGTGAGTGAAAGCCAAGACCAAGAGTGGCGGGATGACTGCAATGAGCGATGCGCCGGTCGGAGTTAATGGGGTGTATCCCAGTTCGATGCCCGCCGCAACACTCCGCGCAGCGGCTTCCCCGGCGCGGTAGGCGTGGTAGGCGTTGCCGAAGACGCTGATGAAGACGACGACCACTGCGAGCCAGAGAAAGAAATGCTTCCCCGTTGCGCTGCCGTTGATCTTGCTCAGCGCAACGATGGCAATCGTTGCGCCGAGGATTGCGCCGTCGACGATGGCGGGGAAGATCCAGGTGAGGTAGTGCGGGATGCCGGCCTGCAATGCGAGGTCGCGTTGCACGGCGAACGACAGCACAAATGCTCCGGTGGTGATGCCGACCGCAATGGCGATCGCAACGATTAGGGCGGCAATCAGGGCGCGGAGCTGGATTCGTGCTGCTCGGATACTAAGGTCGTTCATGATCGGGGTTTCCTTCCACGGGGTCCCGGTCCACGAGGCCCCCGCCGGTGCAATCGGCGGGGGCCTCCTTATGTCGGCTCGGCAAGATGCGTTGCGGTGGGCATATCTCGAACCACGATCGCTCACCTAGCCCTGCTAGCTAGTGTCGCAATTAGTGCTAGCAGCCGTTTTTGGTTAGGTATTCGATGAGCGCGGCGTCGGTGACTGACGAGATGGTGATGCTGCGATCCCCGGTCTCGTAGCGCAGCTTGTCCACACCGCGCGTTAGGCGGGCCTTTGTCGAGGGCCGCAGTCGTACGTTGTGTTGTTCGCTGAGCTTCTCGACCGGCGATGCCGCCTCGGGTGCAGGGGACAAGACCGGTGTGACGGGCACGTCGGCGACAGACCTGATGGTCGATTCGGTCGGAAGTTGCGTCGGCTGCTCGTCGACGGCGGCCGGGGTGGGGTCTTTGACGACCCGGGGGCGCTCAGGAAGATCTGCGGCAGGGTGCGCCGGCCTGCGGATAGCGGGTTCACGTTGGACGCTCATACGGTCGCTCCTGCGGTCTTGATGGGTAGTTCGTTGAGAAGGTCGGTGTAGGCGAGCTGCAATGACAGCGATTTTCCGCCGGTGAATTTGTGGATCGGGGTGCGCGCGCTGTGTGCGTCCTGCCGGGTGGCGTATTCCGGGATGGTGGTGCGCGCGACGAGGTCGCCGTAGACCTCGCGCAGTTCGCTCTCCCGGAATCGGTGTTCGCCTGTCCCCCGCTGTCGGCTGAGGACGATCTTGTCGATAGCCAGGTTCGGGTTGGGGCGTCGCTGGACATTCTCGACGGTTTCGAAGAGCTTGGTGACGCCTTGAACGCTGTCGATGGTGGGCTCGGTTACTGCGATGACCCCGTCCACTGCACAGAAGACGGCGAAGAGGAGTTTGCCGAGCGACGGTGGGCAGTCGAAGAGGACGGCGTCGTAGGCGGAAAGGTCGAGGCCTTCGAAGGCGATGTCGAGGCGGAAGATGAGATCGTTGGCCCCATCCGATTCGATGTTCGCGAGCGTCTGGTCGGCCGGGATCAGATCGACGCCGTCCCATGGGGTGGCAATGACGGCGTCGATCGCCGTGCCCGATTCGGTTCGGCTCATCAGGTCGTAGGTTGTCAGCATCTCGTCGGTGATGGTGACGCCTACGCCGTTGGTGGCGTTGCCCTGGGGGTCGACGTCGACAATGAGGACGTGTCCGCCGGCGTTGCTTATTGCGCTCGCGAGACCGAGGGTCGTGGCGGTCTTGCCCACTCCCCCCTTCTGATTGCAGATCGCGCATTTGCGTGTCATGACTTGGTTTCCGTTCCGTCGAGGCCAGGAGACTTCCAGATGCGCGCGATGAGCGTTAGTGCAACTCCGCACGCTCGCGTAGGGAGCATAGCCAGGCTTGGCCGCTGAACTAGCCCGACACGCCGAGCAACGCTAGCGCCCTTTGCTAGGTGAGCTAGCGTGAATAGCTTAACTAGTGTCTCTAGTTTGGCTTTCGTAGCAATCGACGCTTACGACGCAAACATAGCTAGGACCTCTATGGTTGCGCACCTATCTACAGTCTCTGTAATAGATTTGCTCACAACAGTTACTGCACTAGTTTTCATAGCGACGTTAGATACGACTGCGCTTATAGCGATAACAGCAACGATCGATAGCCAAACTTCCCTCGCAAGCATCGCGCTCATAGCTCTGTTCGCACTCATAGCTCTGCAAGCACCCCTACAACCCCTAGACTGCATAGCCAGCCTATTAAGGCTAGAACGCCTAGAAAGGCTCGAAAGGCAAGTCGGACTAGACATGCAAGCGACCATAGAAAGCGGCGCAACTATAGCGCTCATACGGCGTCTAGCTCCGGTAGATATCGTTGCTGATGTCTCTCTGATAGCGACGATTGCGGGAATTGCTGCGCTACAACGAGTAGCTGCGATCGTCGCCATAGCAGAACTATCCGCGCTATGAAGACTAGAGCCGATAGCCCAGTTAGACCGGATATTTGCGCTTTCCCTCCCTGCTACCAAAGCGGATCCCGTCAATGCTATCGGAGCTAGCGTTGATATTTCAGCAGGTCAGGAAGTCGTCGGCCGCAACTATGCCACGAGGCACCGTCACGCAAAACGCGCCCCTCCACCAGATCGCCTCCGCCTAGGCACGGGCGGAACCCGGGGAAACAGAACAGGCCGGCTTCGAGTCTTCACAGCTCAACATGCCGCCCGAGCGGACCTCGCCCCGGATCCACCAAGTACGATTCTCGAGCTAGCGGCGCTCCGCTAGCTAGGCTAGCGGTCCAATCCCTGTGAGCGAGAACTGCTATTTCCGCCAGCGGCGTAAGTGCAACGGTCGCTATACCGCTAGCTACTATGTCGCTCCTAGCAGCCGTCGGCACGCGAGCAATCAACGCTCGCATAGCTAATCGAGATCTCTGCAATAGCGTTACATTGCTATCTAGCGTCTCTAGCAACGCTACGTAGCATGACTAGCATCGCACCGTGGGTTACATCGCTTTCGCAACGAGCACACATTCGCTGGACAGCGCGTCGCAGGGAAGCATTCCCCCGGGTTAAGAAGGAAGCGGCAGGACGTGTGAATCAGGTGTGCACAGAGCCGACGGTTCAGGGCAGTAATCGGTGGGCGAGTTGTTCGGCGTTGAGTTGCCGAATGCCGTCGTCGACGGCTTGGCGGTCGGTGAGGTCGACGCCTCGCTCGGTGAGCGCTGCGGCCACCTGTTTGGCCGGGCCCCAGGTAGTTTCATCGTCGAATGCGTCATGGAACTCGGGTAGGAAGGTGTCCACAGCATCAACGACGCGGCTGATCCATTGGCGGTCGATCTCCTGTTGGGTCAGCGCGAAGGTCAGCCATCGGCGCAACACGAAGGGCAGTGCGTTGCGTTGGTCGGCGTCGAGGACTGCTTTGCGGGGAAGCCAATCGGTGAGCAGCAGCATCACCTCGCCCGGGCTCCAGCACAGCGGTCCGGCGCCTATGTAGCCGTCGCCGTAGTCCAGGAACAGCTCGGCCAGCGACCGGCTCACCTCGTCGTCGCTTCCGATGTCGTTGAGGAAGTCCTCGACCAGTTGGCGGCGCCTTTGCTCGGGAAGTCCGACGTGTTCGGGCCATTCTGGCAGGTAGTTCCGGCAGCGGGACCATGCCAGCGCCCGGTGATCGCAAAAGTCCTCGTCGGCGGTGCGGGGCCAGGTCATGTCGGTGGTGCGTAACGCGTGCGCGAGATCGGCGAGCACCTCGGCGACCGGGACCGACTGGAGCGGCATCGGTGCCTCATCGGGCTCGCGCAGCTGGTCCCACGTGGTGGCTGCGCCAGCATTCAGGAGAGCAAGCTTGTCGATCATCAGCCCGCCGACCTGGTAGATATTCGCCATCAATGTGTGTGGGTGCGGTCCGTCGTAGTCAATGAACAGGACCCGTTCGCTCTCGTACACGTCGACCGCGCGCCACGCTGCGGTCGGAGTCCACGCCGCGACGGTGTGCCAGGCCGGCAGTGGTTGGGTTTCGGCCAAGATGCCGAGGGTGTCGGTCAGCATCGAAAGGTCGGCCGCAGGTGCGACCCGCGCGAGCGCGTCGACCGCGGCCAGCGAGTGCGGGGACGGTGTGGAGCATGCTCGGCCGGTGACCTGCATGCACAGTAGGTGCTCGGGTTCGTGTTCGGTCAGTGCCGCCGTCGACCACGCCTCGCCGAGCCACCCGCTGGCCCAGGTCTCGGCGGTGAGCACATCGTCGATTTCGAGGAGTTGCCGGGCGTCGAGCAGCAGAAGATCGGCTGGGTGAAGTTGCCGAGGAGCACGGCGAACGGGTCGGCTTTTGCCGCCCTTGCGGCGGCCACGGCTCTTGGGCATATCCGCAGTCCACCACAGACATCGACCAAGGCGCCATCACGACGCGCCGTCCGGTGAGATTCCGGCGACGTCCATATCTGCCGTCACGTGACAGAAACCGTAGGTAGCCCCGGGTATCAACGCTCGCCAAACTATTCGCAATAGCCAGAACTACCTAGCGTTGCTAGCTCGCATTGCTAGCAACGGTAGGTCAGCGTTATTTGGCTGCCTAATAGCCGGGAAGGACGCGGTGCCCGTTGAGCGCGACCGCTGGTGTCGTGCGCCGTTGAAAAGTCTTCATCCACGAAGATGGGGTGAACCGTCTGCTGTGTGAGAGGGTCGACTTCGATTACCAGGCGTACGAGGCGTTCTCGGAACTGCTGGTGGGCAGGTGGTGCGGTGTCAGAGTTGCGTCTGCCCACGCTCAGGCATCATGTGTCCCTCATAGTGACGTTCTTGCGAGCTGGACCGCGAACCACGACTGCGGTTTCCACGACTGCGCGTGCCTCATCGGAAAGGGCGAGAATCGCGTGATCTCTAGCCTGGACCGTGGCCTCGTCGTAGGCGTGGACAACGACGTTGTCGTCGGCCCACACAACCGAGTGGTCACACGCTCTGATGAATGCGTGATTATGAGCTACAACGCGGCACTGGTCGAAGGCAGTAACCGTCGCGTGTGTGTAGGCCCAGACATGAACTTGCCCGGTGACTTCCACGGTCGTCGCGTCAGTGGCGACGATGTGCGCGGTCGCGGGTAGTGGTGAGTCGAGATGAATCCGTGCCTGCGATCCAGCGGTAAACCGCAAGGTCCACTCGTCGCCGGCCGATGCGAAGGTTTTGTCGTCGAGTTCGATTAGCTGACCTGCAGTGTCAACCACGACTGTTTTGGCGCCGTTGCGGAGACGCTCGCGGATCGAGTCTGCGTTGCGGCTGATGCGGGGAGGCGCCTGGACTCGGCTGACATAGACCCGTGGGTGGCGTTGGGTCGATCGGGACACGGTGTTCTTCTTACCCACGAGCGCACTCCGTTCTGTGCGAGTCGGCCACGATGATTGCCGCAGTATATGGCCGAGACTCGGTGGGGAGTGGTACCTCGCTCGGCGCGGTGGTGATCGTCCGCGGCCGGTCCGACCAGCGTTGCCCTATGTGCATGGTGCGCCGAGGATCGATGGGCATGGTTACGCCGCCTGCCTTTGGGGTGCCAGGGTGGCGCGGATCTGTTCCATGAGCGCTTTTCGGTGCTCAGGCGACGCCGCTGCGCGACGGGATCGTTCGCGTTCGGCGTCACGCTCAGCCCTGCGCTGTGCGCTGTGTGCAGCCTCTGCGGCGCGTTGCTCGCTGGGGGAGAGGCCCGACCAGTCGATTCTGGACAAACGCCAGGTCAGATATCCGATCGGCGAGCGAACAGTGTCTGGCCAGAGCTCACCTCGCGATACGGTGTCAGCGGTCAAAGCTTGGGCGATATCCCGTCCTGTCCAGCGCGTGGTGTCGATTCCTGCGCGATCGATGACGTCGCACACGGCGCCGATGTGGCCGCTGGGTGCGATGACTGGAGCTGCGGCGATCAGGGTGGAGGCGGCTCGTTGGAGATTTATCGGGCGCGGGTTCGTCTGATTCGAGGATGAGGGTTGGTTCTCGCGCGCGCACGCGCGTTTGGTGATTACTTCTCTACAAGAGATCCCCTTCGGGGAAAAACCACTCAAAGATAGGGGGTCACGGTCGCGGGCTTGGGGATTGGGATTCGATCCCGTCGGGGTGGTGGGGTGAGTGTGCTTTGCCGCGCGGTGTGTCCTGCAGTGGGAGCTGCCGCGCTTTTTTGCTTGTGGGGGAGCGGGGGTGGCTGCGACGAGGTCAGGTGGGGAGGATAGAGCCCATACGCTGGCAGCGCGGTGCTGACGTCCACCGTGGTGGACTTCTGCGGCTTGGAATTCACGCGTAGTCAGGGTACGGCCCCGTACCAGCTCGAAGCCGAGGTGTAGTGCTTTCAGCACGCGGCGACCCCGTTTGACCACCGATTCAGACACACCAGCGCGGGCGGCGAGATTCTGGACGGTGGCAGTAACGCGGCGCCCAGTTTTCGAGTCGGCTGACGACGCGTGCGCGCCAGCGATGGCGACCATACTTTCGACGCCGATCCTGTGTCGGGCGGCTGCGGCGCGGCCGGCGGCGGTCTTGGTGATCGCGTACCGGACCTGTCGCATCCATCCGTCGCGACTTGTCCAGATCGGGATGCTTGCTTCTTGGCCGGGATTGACGGGCAGCGTCCAAGATTTGCCGCGCTGATCGGTATCCGTATTGAGCTGTCGCAGCTCGTCAATCCACGGCGTCTGAAGTGGTTGCGTCGCCGGTTGCGTGGTTTGGGGAACCGGCGAGTGTGATTTATCCCACGACACGCCGAGATCGGAATGTTCAACCGTGGAAAGGGCATCAGGGTATGCGTTACCCTGGGACGTACCTAGTAGCACAGGTAATCCCTTCGGGGAATGCAGTACCGAGTCGAAGAGGCTGCACACTTCTTCTTCTCACCTCAGGGAATGACCGTCCTGCCAGACGATCGCCCTAGACGGGAGGACCTGCCAGTCCTCCCAGCGGGATTCATTGACTAAACCCACCCCCGCCCGGGGGTCCCTTTTGGGTGGTACCGCTGCTCTTGAATTAGCTATCGAGGTAGTTCCGATCCGCTAGTCGCCAGGCCCACCGCCCTCCTCAGTTAGAAGGGCCGGTACGCGCATACGCAGCACCGGAAGTCGCAGATCAGAACCCGCAGATTCCGTCGCGTAATAGGCTCCCTGGTAGGCCAACACAGGTGTAGCGCCATCGAAAGGGTCTCGCCCGAGCGGGAGTGTCGTAGCCGGCACGTGGTCTCGTTGAGACAGACACGTGACTGACTGGAAGTTCGCAGGCAGGGCAGAGTTGCGGCCGTGCGTTATCATGGAGTAAGCACCGCCTCTTCCTTTCGAGGTAGTGGTGGTCAGGGAGCTGGTAAGGTCCCGAAATTTCATACACGGACAACCCCCGACGCCGCCAAGCCCTGGGGGTTGTTCCGTGTTCAGGTGTCGTTCATGCGCCCATCGCCAATTGCTCGATGCGATGCAGTGACCCTGCAGCTTCGATTTCAAGTAGCCGGAGTTGTTCCGGTCGAATTTTCTCGCTGATGTAGTCCGGGATGTCCAGTCCGTGCGTGATGGCGAGGATAAGCACGGAGTAGTCGCCAGCAGGGATGCCGAGTTCGGCTGCCCGACTCTCGTAAACCTTGTGGTGTCTGAGGGGCGCGCGGGTAGCGATTTGCCCGCGGGGCCCCTTGTTGTGCTGTGCCATGAGGAAACCCTAGATCGAATCTGTAACCGATACGGGTAACCGGCGCTCTTCGGTGTGTCGCATGTGACTGAAGTGGCCATCGGAGGGGCTGCCTTTCATGAACGATTCGGCGTGTCAGGACTGAACGGACTTGGCCTGGGGTTTCAACGAGCCCGCTTACAGGGAGGCGCGACAAGATTGGTGATCGGGACCGATCTGCCCTGGAGAAGCGCGCTGTATCTGTACTGCTACGCGGGATGTCGGTGGAGAAGTAGGCGGACGAGCGAAGCGACCTCACGGATCTGCTCAATGGAAGCCGTCTCAGGGTCAGTAACGACCAAGTCGATGACATTGGCGAGCCTCTCTCGGGCGCCGACACTCAGGGTCGGCGCCTCAGCAGAGATCACCAAAAGGCCGCATTCGGCGAGAAGCTGTTCGGAAAGCACGGTAAGTGTCGTGACGCCGTCCGCAACGTTCCTGGCGTGGATGACATCCTCGATTGGGACGAGTTCCCACTGGCGCCCGTGGAAGTCGAGAGCATTGACGGTGGTCATGCTGCGACCCCTGTCGCACCCTGACGACGACTTGACGCCCAGGCGTTGGTAGCTGCGTTGATACGGACCACGGCGGCGTTGGCGGGTTGGGTGACGAGTTGTCCCCAGAAGGCGGAGGAGACGGTCTCGGTACCGCTGAACTCGATGCCGGCCAGGTAGTCGTACGCGTCGACTGCGGAGGCGGCGACTGCAGCCCATGCGTAGTCGGCGGCCTCGGATTGTGCACGGCCACCTTTGATTGCGGCAAGTCGATCGATGGCCTGCCAGCGTGCTTTGAGAGCGGTGACCCGGTCTGCAATTACGTCAGCATCCGCTGTCGGATCGATAGATGTTGCCCGACAGAGTTCGGCCACAGTGTGGGCGGCCGATGCGGTGAAGCCCGGGATGGTACAGAGGCCCCAGCGTGGGTTGTCGTATAGATCTGCGAACCAGTTCCAGCGAATCTCCATGGGACCTTCGGCGGCGGGAGGCGCTATCTGTCCGCTGGCCATCAGATAGACCCTGTCGGCGAGTGACGTCATGCCGCGACCTCGCGAGCTGTGCCGCCCCGGGGCTTCTGCTGCTTCTTCTTCGTCCGTCCCCGGGCAACTGCGAACGCATCGACCTCAGCGGCTTCGATCTCGCGGCCGGTGACGGTGAACAATCGTCCGGCCATAATCTGCTCACGGACTTTGACACCGGCAGCGAGCCGCTCCTCCAGTTGTGCCTCGCACTGTGCGAGCAGCGGGCATACCGAGCAGGTGGCCATCGCACGCTTCCAGGCCGCCGCCTTTGTGCTGGTGACGGTCCAGCCGGAGCCCTTACCTATGCACAGCCCCTGACCTATGTGGGACTGGGTCGCGGGCGCCTTGCCGCGGGTCTCGAGTTCGGCGGCGATCCGCCGCGACGTCGGGCATAGACGCACGTGACCGGCGTAGACGAACCCGGTCAAGTCCATGGGGGTGGTGTACGAGGGTCATCGCGTGACTCCTCGTTGGTGAGTCAGGCAGTCAAGGCCGGTGTCACCTCCTCGGTGGACTCGGTGCTGCTGTCGGTGGGCTTGTCGTTGCGGGAACGGGCCAGAACGTCCAGGCCGAGATAGCGGCGCCCTTCGATCCACTCGTCGTGTTGTTCGGCCAAGACCGCACCGACGAGCCGGATCAGGGCGGTACGATCCGGGAAGATTCCGACCACATCGGTTCTCCTGCGGATTTCCTTATTGAGGCGCTCCTGCGGATTGTTGCTCCAGATCTGTTTCCAAATCTGCTTGGGAAATGCGGTGAACGCCAACAGGTCCGGTCGTGCTGCGTCGAGGTGGTCAGCGACCCTCGGCAACTTCTCCGACAGTGCGCCGATGATTCGATCATATTGGGCATGAACAGAATCCGCGTCGGGTTGGTCGTAGACCGAGTGCAGCAACGTCTTCACCCAAGGCCACGATGCCTTCGGGGTCACCGCCATCAGGTTTGTCGAGTAATGGGTTCGGCACCTCTGCCACGAGGCGCCCGGCAGGGTCCCACCGATCGCCGCCACCAGCCCGGCGTGCGCATCGGAGGTCACCAACCGCACCCCGCCCAAACCGCGGGCGACGAGCGATCGGAAGAACGCCAGCCAGCCGGCACCGTCCTCGGACGAGGTCACATCCACGCCCAGGATCTCGCGGTAGCCCTCGGCGTTGACGCCGACCGCGACCAGGGTGTGTACATTCACCACCCGACCGTTTTCCCGCACCTTGAGCACCAGGGCGTCGGCGGCGACGAAGGTGTACGGCCCGGTATCGAGCGGGCGGCTGCGGAACGCCTCGACCTGGGTGTCGAGGTCCTTGGCCATCACGGACACCTGCGACTTGGACAGGCCGGTGATGCCCAACGTGTCGACGAGCCGGTCCATCCGCCGGGTGGAGACCCCGAGCAGGTAGCAGGTGGCAACCACGGTAGTCAGGGCCTTTTCGGCGCGTTTGCGACGCTCGAGCAACCAATCGGGGAAGTACGAACCGGACCGCAGCTTCGGGATCGCCACGTCGAGGGTGCCGACGCGGGTGTCGAAGTCGCGGTGCCGGTATCCGTTACGCGAGTTGGTGCGCTCCTCGGAGCGTTGTCCGTAGCCGGCGCCGCACAGTGCGTCGGCCTCGGCGCCCATCAGGGTGTGAATGAACATCGTCAGCAGCTCGCGCAGCAGGTCGGGGCTTGCCCCGGTGAGTCGGTCGGTCAGGATCTGCTGCAGGTCGATATCGTGGGCACTGGTCATCGCGTGGTCCTTCATCGAGTGACTTTGGTAGGTCTCTCGAAGAGTCACGCGATGGCCACCTTCGTTGGCTACGACACGCCGGTCAGATGCGGAACCGCTTCATACACCATCTTCATGGACGCAACCCCGAACCCGCACCGCCGGCACCGGCCCTCGCCGGTGTGCTCGCGTGCCATCGCACGGAGTCGACCGCTTGTGTAGCGGCCTAGAGACAGGTCCTGGGGCCGGACGGCGCCCGTGGATAGTTCGCGCAGAGCGTCAGCGACGGGCGGGCACAACGGGAGATCAGGGGTGTAGGTGAATCCGCAGGCCGTGCACGACGTGTGGTCATGGTTCGGACGATGCCTGGCCAGGATCTCGCGGAGAGGGCCGTTGGTCACGCGATCGTGTCCGTCGACCTTCTCCCGCCCAGCATGAGAACTTGCAGTCGCTAGGCGTAGAGCACCAGCGCCATCTAACGTGTTCATTTGCAGGCTCCGATCTGCATTCGAGGCCGCGGGTCGCTAACCCGCTGGTCTTATGGCTTGTCCGACTGCGCTAACAGTCGACTTGCTGTTCTGACGGTCCCCTGGCTGCGCTAACAGCCAGGGGACCGCTCACGTTTAGTGAGACCTCCATCCGAATCTATACCTATTGATTCATGAGTACCGTTATGTGCGCATCGTAACGAGGGGATTGCACAGTGTCTAGTGATGACGACTTTTCTGGTAGGGCTCAGTCTGTGAGCCGTCGAGTTATGCGCGGATTCCAGCCTGATCAACTGGAGAAAGCCCGCCGATCTGCTGGTGTATCGCAGCGCGAACTCGCGCGCCTGGCGCGGCTCAATGCCGACACGATTCGACGATGGGAACTTGGCGACTCGTCGCCCCAGGTTGATTTGCTCGCCCGTGTCACCGCCGCGATTGGGGTGTCCATTTCCGACCTCGTCAAGGTTCCGGAGAGTGAGCGCTACCCTGGCGATTGGCGGATTCTGCGAGGGCTTACCCAGCCACAGCTCGGTGCCGCTGCCGGCGTCACCACCCAAATCGTCGGAAGTGTCGAACGAGGCGAGATTTCGCTGTCTGACAACGTGGCCAGGAAGCTCTCTGCAGCGCTTCGAATCCCTGAAAGCGAACTGCGGGCGAGCTACGAGCGGGTACGAACCCGCCCCGCCGGCACTCCCGCGTAGCCCTCGGGCGTCTCGGATGCGAAGAAGACGGTTCCAGTCGTATTGGACGTGGGTGTTCGCGATCGTGGTTGTGCAGTAAGCAAAGTGAGTAATCATTCGACCTTCTCGCGAGCATGACGAAAAGCCCCTTCGAGGAGGGGCTTTCTGCGTGCTGCGCGGGCAACGCGAAAAGGTCGCGCCGCAACCTCGGGTGAGGTGCGCTGACGTCGGCCGACCGGGCACGTGCCAGAGGGGGCATCGCGCAGTCAGTCCGCTTGGCGAACTCTATGTCGAACCAACGTCGGAGGGGATATTACATAGCTTCCTCGGATTGGTGGGCGCGCCATGCCGTGAGGATGTAGTTGCGATGCCAGGTGGCTTGGGCGAGAGCGAGGGCCAAGAGACTTCCGGGTGCGACGAAGACGCGCCAATTGACCCAGGTGTCCGTGGACATCGTGTAGGCGACCACGATATTGACGGCGCCGACCGCAACCAGTGCCACGAACCAACTCCAGCTCAGGAAGCGCCAGACAGCGTCCGGTGCGCTCACCCATCGGCCGATGATGACACGCACCGGGTCACGCTTCGCGACCATCAACGACGTCAGGAAAGCGCCGGCGATTAGCCAGTACACACCTGTGGGACGCCACTTTATGAAGGTCTCGTTGTGGAACAACAGAGTCGAACCGCCGAGGACGAGCACAAGGCATAGACCGATCCACTGCAGTTTGTCGACTCGTTGGCGCCGGGCCAGCGTCACGATGATCTCGCCGACGACGCCGGCCATGACCACGACCGTCGCCGCGAAGATTCCGGCCGCCTTGTAGGTCGCCATGAATGCAACAACCAACGCGGCGTTGTAAAACACTCTCCACACGAGCTTTGTCCTCCGAAAATTTTCTCCGTCAGGAGGTTTCGTCAGGGATGGTTTCGATCTCGGGGGAGATCACCGCGACACCGATCGAGTCGCTGACGAGGGGATCGAGAAGGAAGCCCCGGAATTCGGCCTTCAGCCAGCCGCCACCGCCGCGTCGTGCCCGCACCGTGCCGGAGACCGGCCCCTTACGCACCTGCTGGACCCACTCGATGATCTTCGGCCAGTCTTCCTCATGGAGCGCGAAGGTCTGTCCGGTGCTCACGCCGTGTCCGAGGCCGGGGACGTGCTCGGTCACCCACTTCAGCCAATACGGGTACTGGTACGACAGATCCCCGACCGCGATGTACATCCCCGATGTCGATGCCAACATCGTCGACAACCATGCGTCGAGCATCGATTCATGGACAAGGGCTTCGTCGGTGCCCGCATCCCAGCAGATCCCGCGCACGCGTCTACCCGCCGGGCCCTCCACACACCGCTCGGCGTAGCGCAGCTCGCGGGTGACGTCGGCTTCCGCCCGGATGGTGAACGTGCCGTCAAACCTGTCCTTTACCTGGCAGTCTCGGATTTGGCGCACATGCCGCAAGGTGTCGGACAGGCGGGCCGAACGGGTGTAGAGATCTGCAGGACCGAAAACCGATCGATCCTGATGCCGGGTGGACATCCCGATGAGCTCGATAGCTCCGGGGTCCAACTGCAGCTGCGGTGGGGGCGGGTTGTCCTCCGAGCTCAGAACCCACTCCCAGGCCCCGACATTGGGGCGGTCCGGCGGGTTCTTCTTCGGGTCACCGCTCCAGATCTGAACTGCTACGACCACGCTCTTGTCGGGAGTCAGGATGGGGTGGGCTGCCGCGACCGGGCCCAGGGCGTCGGCGACCTTGCCCTCGAACGTCTCGATCTTGAGCTCGCGATCGGCGATGCACGTACGGATCAAACCCAGGACAGCGGTGCGTGCAGGTTCGCGAAAGACATTGCCGATCTTTCGCCAGTCGCGGTGTTTGGGGCCTTCGGCGACGACAAGGTGCTCGTCGCCGGTGCCGACGAAGACGGTCGTCCATTCGCGGATCGGGTGGGTGGGTTCGGCGGGGGCGCGCACGAGGGCATCAGCTGTCATCGGTTTATCCGTTTCTCCCGTACTGGCTTTCGGGTGGTCAGATCAGGTTTACTGGCATCTCAGTGGGGCCGTGAGTGCGCCAGGTATGTCGCCGGTCGAGTGTTTCCCATGGCTTCACCAGGGACAGGCCCGGGTGGCGTTGGAACAGGTGGCGAGTAGCGATGTCGAGCTGCATCACGGCGAGATCGGCGCCGAGACAGTAATGAGGTCCGCGGCCGAAGGCCAGGTCCGGGCGCTCGCCGCGGGCGGGGTCGTTTGTCGCCGCGCGTAGGGAGAGATACAGAGGACTGCCGGCGGGGATGCGGGTGCCGCCGACGGTGATGTCGTCAATCGGGAATCGCCGTATCGCATAGGACCCGGGCGCGGCGTCGAGGACAAGCTGCTTCACTCGGGCGCGCCAGAGCTGGTCGTCGGCGATTTCGACGAGTAGTTGGTCTCGATCGAGTCCGGCGAGAATGCCGATGGCGTTGGCGATCTGGTAGACGGAGTTCTCGAATCCGGCGAGGAACGTCAGGAACGCCAGGGAGATGAGTTCCTCTTCGGTCAGCCGGTCTTCGGCGTCGCGGGCGGTGATCCAATCGGTGATGACGTCGTCACCGGGAGATTTCCGTTTGGCCGCGATCACACGCATGAGTACGAGAACGATCGTGGTCATGGCCGGGATACGGGGGTCGTCCGCGGTGGGTTCGCCAGGATTCATTGCCATCACGGTCGCCGCGGCGGTACGGAACTCGTCGGCGTCCGTATCGGTCACGCCGAGGATCTCGGCGATGATGTCAGCAGGCAGGGGAGAAGCGTAGGCAGGGAAGAGGTCCACAACACCGGTTTCGTTCGGGTCGAGCTCGTCCAGGAGTCCGTCGACACGGGCGGTCACCATCTGCCTCACCGCTCCGATTCGTCGCCGTGAGAACGCGGGCGCTGCGAGAGCGCGGACGCGCCGGTGATCATCGGGGACCATATTGAGCAGGTTGCGGGCCAGTGCCGGTGGCAGGGGAAGACCCGGGCTGCCTGATGGGCCGCCGGGCCGGACATTGACGATTCCGGGGTCAGCGAGCAGTCGAGAGACGTCGTCGTACCGGGTGATGATCCAGACGCGCAGTCCGTCGGCGTCGGTGGCCTCGACAACTGGGCCGGCGGCGCGAAGGCGCTCATGCAAGCGATCGGCCTCCGCGACACTCAGGCCGGGCGCAAACGGATCGAGCACCAGGTTCCCTTCTGCGATGTGGCAAATACCTCAGGACGAAGATACCGGCTGACCGGGATTCTGCAGTGCTCCGGCGGCTAGGGTGCGCTACGTGAGTGCTCAGGTCGACACCGTACTGGATGAAAACGTGCACAAGGCGGATGCCGCCGACCGTCGGGGTTGGAGGAGATCCGCAGCGGTCTGCACTCTCCTCGCGCTCGGCTCGTGCCTGCTCGCCGTCGCTGTCTTGGTCCCCACCTACGGTGCCGCCAGGTTGAAGATCATCCCGCTCGATGTGCAGTCGGCGACAGTGTCGGTTGCGGAGGACGCGGCGGTGCTCAAGGCCACCTCGGTGGCTATGAAGGGTCCGCTGAAGACCGACCGGGGTGTCCCGCTGCGGATTCAGGTATACGTGACGACAGAGGATCCAGTTTCGGCCGATTCGACAACTCTGCAAGCGGCACAGAAGACGGTCCGGACCGACTGGGGCGAGGGGTTGGGCCTGGTCTCGGCAATGGTCGATCGAGTCACGATCGACCGACGATCGGGCATGCCGCTCGCCGAGCCCGTCCCGACCACTCAAGCCGAGCAGGGCAAGCCCCCAGCGGAGACGCCTCGCGAGGGAATTCAGTACAAGTTTCCGTTCGACGTCGAGAAGGTCAGCTACCCGTACTACGACGGGACGGCACGTGAGACGCATCCGATCGAGTACGTCGACGACGATCGCGTGGTCGAAGGCATGCGGCTGTATCACTTTCAGCAGAAGATCGGCCCTGTGAACCTTGGGAAATCGATCGGAAGTGTCGCGACGACGACCTTGCCCGCTGAAAAGTGGGGGCTACCTGGTGCGGAGCCGACCACGATGGATCTGCACTACTCCACGACGCGCGATGTGTGGGTCGAGCCTGCTTCTGGTGCGATCGTTGCTGTGGAGGAGCAGCCGAGGCGATGGCTGGCGCGGTCGGTTGACGACCCGAATGCCGTGACCACGCTGGAAGCGCACACCCACTTCGACGACGAGACGATCAACGGCCTTGCTCAACAAGCGAAGGACGCCCGTACCGCGATCCTGTGGGGAACCCGCTATGTGCCCGCCCTCAGTGCTGTGGTCGGCATTGTGTTGGTGGGGACCGCGCTCATCCTCGCGCGCCGCTGGTCACGCCGCTAGCCGAACTGGTCGAAAGTCGCCTACAACACCTCCGGACACGTCATTAATATCGACGGCACTAGCGGTTTCGCAGCATGCCAATGATCTGCGCAAACGGCACGTCTCCGCTCGGAGCTTTCCCTACTGCGAATCGCGCAGCTCGGCGTACGCAGACTGGGCCTTGGGCAGGGCGACGGCGTACTCGGTGGCTGCGGTCTCACCGTTTTTGTAGAAGTGTTCCTTTTCGTTGTAGCCACGGGGGTCTACGGTCTGGACGGCAAGCGCGTAGACAGCCGGGTCGTCGGCGCTGACGGTGATGGTGGCGGCGTTGTCCATGAATGTGTTCGTCGCGGCTTTGACCGCATCCATGGAGTCAGCAGCGATGTTGTACCCGAAGCGCCAGCCGTAGATGTCCCGGATGTCTACCGATGGCGGGGCCATCGAAAGTCCCGATCTCCATCCGGTTTCCGCTTCTGCCGCGAGGAGGGCCGCGAGTGCCTGGTCAGGAGAGCCGCTACGTGCCTCCACGGTCTCGACAATCGCTGTCGCGTTGTCACGGTGAATCTTGGCGATGAGGGCACTACTCGCCTCAGACCCGAACGGAGATGCCGCTGCGGCGGTACTCGGGACAGTGTGGGTGGTGCTGGGCGATTCGTCCTGGCTGCATGCGGTCAGGACGACGGCGAGAGTAGCAGTGATTAGTGCTGCGGTAATGCTCTTGCGGGTCACGGGCCCTCCGGTCAGTAGCGGATGTTGTCGATGAGCCAGCGGTCGCCCTCGCGGACGAGAATGACCCACACGGTGGTGTCCGGTTTAACCGTATCGGTGCTGCTGCCGGAGATCACGGTCTGTTTGATGGTAGCCACGCGGTGGACGAGGGTGTCTGTGTCCGCGGGACACCCGGAGCATTCGATGCTGACATCTGCGATGACCTTCGCCTGCTGCTGCGCCCACTCGTCCCACTGCACACCCGGTCCGCGCTCGGTGCGGGCGTCGACGATCATACGGTCAGCGAGCTTGGCGGTCAGCCAGTTCCGGGCCCGCCTGTACGCGTCATTCTGGGTGATGTCGGTGGCTGGGTACCAGGTGAACGCCACGGTCAGGCCCTGTCGGGCGGCCTGTTCTGCGGCGCGGGAGGCTGTCTGCAGCTCTGTGGCCTCCACGTCGACTGGTGGCGCCGCGGGCGCGGCGGTCGAGCGCGCGCTGATCGTCGACGTCGCCATGCTCGCCGAGTCCTCATCATGGTTGGTTCGGAAGAGGTACGTGTAGGTCAGGAACCCGACGACAGCGACCACCAACACCACGATGACGAGCTTTCGTGTCTTCACACCACCCTCCCTTCCGTCACCGAATTGGGCTGTTTAGCAGGATAAGTGAATCGTCCCCGGGTTCCGAAGGGGTGGTCCGGCACGAGGCGGGGCGGACCGATTCCCAGAGACACGCCCCGTAAGTTGGCGCGGAAGTACCGTTTGAGCTGACAACATTCGTTGCGCAAAACCAAGATTGACGAAAATCGGCGAGAATGCGAAAAGTCACTTAAGAATCTGCACCTGCTGTAGGTTCTCGTCCTTCTTGTCGTCCTGGTTGTGGCCGGCCTGGGCGGATGGTGCGTTTTCTCATAGGTTTGTCGCTCCTGGTTTCTCACTGTTCTGTCGCTTTCTTGGCGTGTTGAGTTCGCGGAGGGCGGCGCGGCGCCCGTCTGGGGTGAGTCGGTAGTAGGTGCGGCGTCGTCCTGGTCCGCATCCGGGTGGGGCGCCCGCGAGCCAGTCGGCCTCGTCTTCGTCTCGGCTGGTGAGCCATCGGGCTTGTTCGAGGCTTCTCAGGAGTGGGTGAAGGGTGCTGTGGTGGATGCCTGTGCAGTCGTGCAGGCCGTGGCCATAGAACTCCTCGGCATCGGTTGTGGTGAGGTGGCGTAGCAGGGTGAGTGTGGTGTGGGTCATCCGCAGCCGCTCGACGGCGATGTCACCGAAGGGATTGAGCGGTCTAGGTTTTCGTGGTGGTGTCATTGCTTCGCGCATCGCGTGTGCGAGGGTCTTCGCGTCGGGCATGGTGGGGGCGTTGCAGCCATGCAGGGCGGCGGTCATCAGTGGGTGAACGTGTTCGTTGTCGAGTTCGCGGAGCAGGGCGTGTCCGTGTGGGGTGGGCTGGTGCGCGGTGCCGCGGCGGGATCGGTGGAACAGGGGTGTGCCTGCGTGGCGTTCGAGGAGTTGGAGTTGGCGGACCAGGCTGGATTGCGTGATGCCGAGGTAGTCGGCGGCGGTGTCCAGGGAAGGGAACGCCATCGTGATCCGGAAGCGGTGCAGCCGGATCCAGCCGTGCAGGGTGCCCTCGACGGCTGCGCGGATGTTCGGTGGGAGGTGGTCGTAGGTGATGAGCATTTCGGTGCGGCTGGCGACGCCTTGCGGCCGGACCGGGATGCCGTGCCGGTGCAGGGCATTGTTGACGAGCATCTGTTCGGTGCCGAGTTCGACGGCGATGTCGGCGGTCGAACGAAGCTGGGTGCAGTATTGCTCGCGCAGCCAGGCCGGGTCGATGTGGAAGGGCGCGCGGGTCTTGCGCAGCGTGATCCCGGATTGTTTGGCGAATCGGGCGATGATGTGGCGTCCGATGCCGGTGTCGGCTGCGATGTCGTTCAGACTGCGTCCGGCTTGGATGTATTCGCGGTCGAAGAACTCGCGGGTGAACAATTGGGCGGCGTGTTGTTCACGCAACCATGCGGCGGGTGCCGCATGGGGCGCCCACTGCCGTTGTGGCTGGTCGAGACGTTCCATCGCGATGCGGACGTGTTCGGGGCGGACGCCGAGAACCTCGGCGGCCTCCCGCGAGGAACGGTTTTCGTCGACGACCAGGCGGCTGACCTTGTCGGTATCGAGGTTGCCGGTGTCGATGCCCGGCAGAGCGAGCCCGTCGGCGAGGTCGGTTGGTGGCGACCAGGTCAGTGGTTCGTCGATGCCGAGGTTAACCAGCAGGGATTCGGCGTGTTCGTGCAGGGCCCGGCGCAGCGGCGCTGCCATGGAGGTGGTGAACTCGACGAAGGTGCCGCGGTCAGCGGGACTGTTGAACGCCAGTGGGTGGCGGCGGTCGGCGAGGTCGGCGCCGGACAGCAGTTGATGCAGGTGTCGTTGGGCGTGCCGCAGCCGGCCTTGGCGATGCTTGCCGAGGTGCGCTCCGACCGAACAGGCGAGGTCACGCCACTGGGCCCAGGTGAGGGTTTCGGCGGGGATCTGCTCGCGTCGCCGCTGGTAGTCGATCGGTGTGCCGTGTTGGTCGAGGTGGTCGGTGATGCGGCAGAGCAGCGCGAGAACATCGGTCAGCGCCGATCCGGTGGGAAGCTTGTCGAATCCTTGCAGGGGGACGGTCAGGTTGGCGGCTGTGACGCGGGGGTTCAACAATCGGGTGTGGGTGTCCATCCGCTGCGAGGGATCACCGGGGACGGTCAGCAGGACGCTGAGAGTTGCTCGGAACAGGTCGGTGTGGAAGCCGCCCGCGACGGGCAGCAGGCGGCCGGTCCAGTCGGGCCAGAACAGTTGCGGCAGCATCCGGATCCGCACCGCTCCATTGGCGCGCGGTGGTGAGGCCGAGGGTGTGACGGTCCGCATGCGCAGCCGCACGGCTCCGGGTAGGTGGGCGTCAACGGCACGCAGGTAGCGGTTGGGGAACCGGCTGGGCATGGAGGCAAAGCGGCGATCGGTGAATTCCGGCGGCGGGATTCGTTGCGGACTTGGGGTTTTCGTGATCAGTGTGCGCAGCTCGTCGATCGCGGTGGCCTCGTCGTCGCCGAGAACAACTCGTGCGCGAGTCAGCAGTGCCGCGGTCAGTGCCGCATCGAGGTTGGGCGGGCTGCCGTTGCGTGGTGGCGGCGGAGTCGCGTGCCGACGCGGGTTGATCGCCCGGGCCGCAGCGATCGCGGCCGTGCCGTCCAGACGCAGCAACCAGGCCACCACCAGGTGCAAATCGGTCAGCGTCGCATGGGCGGGGGCGGGGCCCGGTTCGCGGGCCGAGGCCATCAGTTGATCGATCCACGACTGGACATCGAGGACTTCGTCGGCGGCGGGTAGGTCCGCGGCGGTGAACAGCTCGGCGCCGCAGCGCAGCCGGGACCGGTCGATGAGACGGATGCAGGTCCCCGCAGACGGTGGGGTGGCGCCGCCGACGATCTGCACTCGGGGTGCCGCGCGGCAGTTCGGTTCCGCGCAGGTGTCGTGCAGCAGCAGTCGGTGCCGCTTGCAGGCCATCGCCCAACTCGACCGCCATGACAGTTGCCAGCGCCCGTCGGTCTCGGCCAAACAGCGCGGGCAGAACCGTGAACAATTCATCGACAACCGTTCGATCCCGGGGACGGCGGGGCCGGTCGCGGCGTCGAGACGATGGGGCGCCAGCCCGGTCGCGGCTTCGATGCGGCGCAGCTGCGGGGAATCAGTTTCATCGACCAGCTGGCGGATCGACTGACCGGGGTAATCGATGCCCAAGGCGCGCAGCACTTCCAGCGGGGAGGTGTCGTTGCGGCGGGCGAGTGCGTCGATCCAGGAATCGAGGCTCTCGCCGGCGGCGATCGGCGTCCGCAACGGCAGTGTGGTGACCGCGGTCATCGCCTCACCCGCTTGCGTTCGCCGCTCGTGCGGGTCGCGGCTTCGAGCCGGTGGCGGGCCTTTTCGGAGGCTTCATCGATGCGGATAGTGTCGAGCAGCTCTTGTGACATCGCCTCGGCTCCGGTGCGGATCGCTTTGAAGCAGCCGCGGTTGATCAGCGTCATCAGCGACCCGATGTGCCCGCCGGTGCGAGCGAACAGGTAGTCGGCCAGGCCGGCGAGCTGTCCGGGCTGCCCGCAGGCGAGCACCAACTGTTTGTCGACCGCCTTGATCAGGGACTTCCAGTGCCGGTCGCGGGCGAAGGTCCCGACTTCGAGGCGGGTCCAGCGCCTCGCGCTCTGCGCCAACGCGGCCGAGGGCCCGGACAATCCCTCCTCGAAGAACCTCCGTTCCCCGAGACCGACACCGGCGTAAATGAACGTCACCGGCAGCTCGTTCGCCAGCCATTTCAGGTGATTGCTGACGGCGAGCCCGTCTCGGCTGTTCTGGTCGATGAAATGAATATCATCGATGATCCCGACCCGCGAATCACACGAGAGGACACAGTCCAGGGCGTAGCCGGCCAACTGGGCGGCGCTGCCGCGATCGGCTCCGGGATGCCCGTAGAACTGGCAGATCATCTTGTTCAACGTCCGCAGTGTGGTGTTCGAGGTCAGACCGACCCGGAACACCGGAATGTGCTCGTCACCGGACTCGGTGACCGGACCGCGGCGACGCAGCGCCTGGCGGTGATAGTCGCGGCCGAACAGGTTGACGATGGTCGTCTTGCCCAGACCGGGGAATCCGTCGATGACCGCCGCGCCCCGAACACGGTCGGGGTCTTGACGATTCGAGGCGACGATCAGCTCCAGTTCGTCGCGCACGGCCTTGAGCTGCGGGGTGGCGATGGTGCCGAAGTTGGCGTGCCAGTCGTGGCGTGCGTCGTCGTAGTCCTCGCGGGCGTCGCTCCCCAAGGTGGACAACGCCGTAGCGGTGAGGGTGTCGGGTCGGGTGCGGGCCGGGGTGTCGACGAACCGGCGCCACCCGTCCTTGCGGGAGAGGCTGTAGGCGCTGCTCACTCGAGCACCTCCAGCGCGTCGGCGTAGAAGTCGTCGACGTCGTCGAGGATCTCGCTGTCGTCATCGTCGTCGCCGACCACCGGAGGGCCCGAGCTGGTGGTGGCAACGCTCAGCGCCGGAACAGGGTCGGCGGCCAGTTCGAGCTCGGCTGCCGCGGCCAGGCCGCTGCGCTCGGCCGCCAGCCGGGCGGCCATGCGCCGTTCGCGCCGGTCGAGAACCTCACCGGCATCCCATCGGCTCAGCAGTGTGGCCAGCGTCTCGGCGGGGTCGGTGAAACGGTCGGTGCGGCGGGCGAGGATGCGGGCGTAGCGGGCGGCCTCGTCGGAGAACGGTGTGCCCAGCATCGGGGCGTGTTCCCAGTCGAGCTGATGCCACTGCCCATCGCCCGGGTCTTGAAAGTAGATGTGGCGGACATCGTCGTCGTTGACGCGGAACGGCCATTTCCCGGCGTCGAGTCCGCCGTAGGGGCTGGTCGCGTTGCGGTAGCCGTCCAGTGCAGGACCGTTGTAGCGGCGGCCGTCGATTTCGACGCCGTAATGCTGGATGGTGCGTTTGACCACCCGCAGGAACTCCAAGGCGAGCTCCGGTGCGGCCGGGATCCGCAGCACTCCCGCCTTGGCGATGCCCAGGGCGAACATGTCGTTCGGCGACATCGACAGGTTCGGCCACTCGGCGACCGCGATCCCGTCATGATCACTCGGGTGATAGACCGTCACGATCCAGTCGCGGATCACGTCCTCGAGCTCGTGCAGGAACAAGAACGCCTGCTCCTCGAGACCTTCGCCGCGGCTGTGCAGATCCGGGCCCTTGTAGGCCGGCAGATGCTGAATCAGGCCCTGACGCAGTGATCTGAAGAACCTCTCGACCGTGGGCTTGTCGGTTGGCTTTCGCGGCTGGGCCGGCTGGATCGAGATCCCCAATCGGGCGCAGACCCCGATCACGTGCGCCGACAGGAACGCTTTTCCGCGGTCGATCACCAGGGTCTCGGGCGGGCACCAGATCTCGGCATCGGCGCCGGTGTTCTCCTCGGTGAACACCAGATGCTTCGGCAACCCGTGCACCGGCCCCAGCGCCGGGCGCCCCGCGCTGCGGCCGGTGACCGACTCGAACAACACACTCGCGACATCAACCGATTTCGTGGACACCGGGGTCACCTTCAACCCCAGGATTTGTCGGTCGAACAGATCCTGCGCGACCGTGAGCTGCGCCCGCACCCACCGACAGGTCACCGGCTCCATCGCGAACACGTCCAGATCCTGGGTATCCAGAATCAGATACTCACCCGGACGCGTGGCGCGCAGGCGGCCGTAAACCCCCTTCGGGCGTTGGGCGATCGATCGCCGCGCCTTCGCTGACCCGCTCACCGCGTTCGTGCCCTTGACCAGCTCCGCCAGCCGCCGATAGGCGGTCGCCTGCGACGGCAGCGCTACCACCCCCACCCCGTGCTCGCGCTCCAGCCGCTCGGCCGCTCGCATCAGCACCGCCGAGCGGGTCGGTGTCGACGCCGACACCCCCGCAGCCAGTTCCGCGGCCACCGCCGCCTCCCAGCGCGGATCCACCGTCGATCCGCGGCCACGGCGGCGCCGGTCATTGACCAGCCCCGCCTCACCGGCATCCCGGTAGGCGGCCACCCACCGCTCGACGGTGCGCGACGCCACCCCCAACTCCGCGGCCTTGGCCTCGCAGCGTGCCTTCAATCCCACCGCCGGCGCATAGTCGGGGCGGGGCTCACCTGTTCGCGCGGCCTCGGCGTAACCGGACCTGTAGCCGGTCAATACCTCCCGGACATGCTCGCCCCGCGCTGCGGCCTGCTCCCGCTCGGCCGGCGACAGCCCCGCCAGCACCAGCCCCGGGTCCAGACCTTCTTCGACCGGCTCCAAACCGCGAGCCCGCGAGACGAACTCCGCCAAAGCAAAGCTTCCGTAGCGGCCGTCCGCGTACTCAACGACCACCTTGCGGCCGTCGAACTCCACGACCCGCGCCGCGTCGCCGTCGACCATCAGCCCCGCCCCGACCGCGACCGTCACCGTGCGCGCGTTCACGCCACCACCTCCGCCGACACCAGCGTGTCGCCGCCGAGAACCCGCGACAGATCCGTCACCAGCCACGATCGCCACAACAGGTGCAGGATCACCGGTCGCACCAGCCACTGCGGCACCGACAGGCCCAGCCGCCGTTCCAAAGTGGAGATCGTCACCGGCACGACCGCCGCATCGATCACCGCCGGCACCAGTTTGGTCGCGACCGTGGCAGGCCGCCTATACCCGGCCAGGAAGCGCACGTTCTCCACCAGCACCGCATCGGCGCCCGTCCATACCTCGAACCCGAAATCGTGTCGCTCACACACCGCCCTTGTCCACGCGAACTGAGCCGCAACCTTCGGATCGGCAACGCGGGCAGCTGCCTTCACGTCCACCACCGTCAGCGCTCCATCCTTGTGTGCGAGCAACAGATCCGGCACATGCCGTCGTTTCCGATCGCCATCGATACCTTCGAGCAGAAACGGTTGCGCCGCGATAGCCACCACGTTCCGGTCCTGTTCCGCTAGAAGGATTCTCGCCAGCTCCAGACGGCTCTCGTAGACCACGTGACCACCCGTAGTCGCCGACCAGTACCAGCCCGAATAGTGCCGCCGCCCCTGCCACGACCGGAACTCCCGCACCGGACGGCCCGCCAGCACATCCTCCACCGGTAACCGCCGCAACGTCGTATCGACGAACGCTCCGTCGTCTCCCCGGAACCGCACGGCCACTTCCGACCCCGGCACAACTCCCGCCAAACCAGTCCACATCAGGCTGCTCTCATCAGTCATGGCGGACACCCAACCGCCCAAGCCCAGGATCAGGCCGCAGACACGCCGAGAACGATTCTCACTAAAATGTCGGAAGCGACATCTGGGCGACAGATCGATGAGAAGAGCGACATCAATCATGAGAACCTACACCTGCGGAGATTGCACGTTCCCCTACATCACGCGGCGGGCCTTCATCCCTTCCTGGAGTGGAGCTTCCTTGACGACCTCGCCCGGCGTCGGAGCGTGGACCATCTGGCCGTTGCCCGCGGCGATGCCGACGTGTCCTGGCCCGTTCGGCCCCCAGCTGCCGAAGACGAGGTCGCCGGGCTTGGCCTGGTCGATCGGGATCTCGGTGCCGACACCCCACTGCTGCTCCGAGGTGCGGGGGAGTGCGATCTTGCCTGCGCTGGCCGCGTGGACGGCGTACGAGGTCAGGCCAGAGCAGTCGAAGCCACCGCCGGATGGGCCGCCGGTGCCGCCGCCACCCCACACGTACGGGGTGCCGAGGTATTCGCGGGCGGCCGTGACGACTTGGCTGCGGTCGCCGGACGCGTGGGGGATGAACCTGCCCCGGGCATTGGGATTGGTGAACCCGGTCCGGGCCTGCATGATTTTCGGGACGTAATTCTCGGTCTGAGCGTAGGGCGGGATTCCGCCGTACTGCTGCACGGCGCCTGGTCCGGCGTTGTAGGCCGCGAGTGTCAGTTCGATGGGATCGCCGGAGGCCTGGCCGCTGGCGATGTAGCCGGAAACGTTCTGGTATAGGGCGCACATGAAGTGTGCCTGCGACATCACCGCGTCGCCGATGGAGTTCGGGTCGGCCTTTCCGTCCCCGTCGTAGTCCTTACCCCACGTTGCCCAGGTGCCGGGCATGAACTGCGCGGGACCCAGCGCTCCGGTCGACGACACCGGCGCAGTGGAGCCGTGCCGGAATCCGTTCTCCTGCTGGAGCTGAGCGGCGAGCAACGGAGCGTCGATCTCCGGGCAGACACTGCCGGCGCGGCGTAGCCACGGCTCGAACTCGGCCGGCACGATCCCGAACGCCAGCTCCCCGCCGCCGGCCATCCCGAAGCCAGAGCAGTCAGCCGTCGACCGGGACGCGGCCACGAGTTGGATGGGGCTGTTGCTGTTGCTGGTGGTGTTGGGGTTGGGGTCGTCGCTGCTGGTGCCGTTCTGTTTGGCGATGTCGGGTAGGACGGTGAGGGGGTCGAGGGCTGTTCCGCCTTGAAGTCGGCCGCCCTGCCAGTACTCGAAGTGCAGGTGCGGGCCGGTCGATCCGCCGGCGTTGCCGATGTCGGCGATGTGGTCGCCGGCCTTGACCTGTTGGCCTGGTTTGACGTGAATTCCGGTGGCGAACATGTGGCCGTAGACGGTGCTCACGGGCCTGCCGTCGACGTTCGAGTCGATGACCACCCAGTTCTCGAACCCGACCCCGGGCCCTTCGCCGGAGTCCCCGGCCTTGACGACGTTGCCGTCGAGTGCGGCGAGGATCTTCGTGCCGACCGGTCCGGCAAGGTCCACGCCTTGGTGCTGGGCTCCCCAGCGCTCACCGAATCCGGACGTGAACGTGGCGGTCCCGGGCTCGACCGGCAGGCGAATTGGTCCTGACACGGTCAGCGTCTGCTCGGCGGTCGACGCCGGCCCGCGTTCGCCGCCGTCATTGCTGTCGATGGTGACGGTCCGGCACGGGTCACGCGGAATGACCGGCGTGCCGAGTGAGCACGCGGAGGTGCCGATGACGATGCCGATGGCGCCGCTCATCAGCAGCGTCCGCCGGACGCCGCCGATCCTCACAGTCCCCCCGGGATCGGGGTGTCGAGGTCCGGGATCGGGATCGGTCCGGGAATCGGTGTCGGGTCGTTGCCCCGGTTCGGGGCGGTTGCTGGTTCGTCGAGATCGGACGTGGGCTGCGGCGCCGTCGACGATGGGCTCGGGGTCGATGTCGGCTGCGGCGTCGTTGTGTCGGCCGCGGTGGTGGTCGGTGTCGTCGACGTGCGCGTCGTGGCCGTGGTGGTCGTTGGGGCGGTCTTCTCGACCTCGGACAGGTTGAGGGTCGGTAGGGGAGTGTCGACCACCCACCGCTTCTTTCCGTCGACGTCATCGACGGAGAGCGTGATCCGCAGGTCACCGGCCTGCGTCGGAACAGTCACTCGTGCGGTTCGCGCGCCGTCTGGCCCGTCGGCGAGGGTGCTGACTGTGGGGCCGGTGATGACCACCGGGGTCCGCGGGCGGGCCGCTACGACGTACTCTCCCGGCTTGTCGGCGGTGTGGCGGCCGATGGTGCTGGCCCACACCGCATCTGACTGTATGGCGTCGACGAACGCGTGCGCGTAGGCCATCGCGGTGGCCGGCGCGCTCGACGCTGCCCAGGTTGCGGTTTTGGCGGCGACCAGGGACTCGCTCACTTCGTCGAGGTCGTAGCTGATCGTCTCCGCGGGTGTGACCGATTCGACGGTGGTGTCGGCCTGATGGGCGACTGCCCGCGGCGGCGGGTTCTCTCCGAAGACCGCGCCGGCGGCGAACAGCAACGCCGCAGCGCCGACCACCGTAAGCGCCAGATGGGTGCGGGAGTAGAGCACCCATCGGCGAATCGGTGCGAGAACAGGGTTGGGTCCAGATGGCGACATCAGATGTACCGGTCCTCAGGTGTCGTGCGGGCCGGGGCGTCGGCGTCCCACGCCTTCGCCGGTGAGCGATGCGGCGTGGACACCGTGGCGTGATCTGCCCGCCGCTGGCCGCGGGTGGGGGTGTAGACCTTCATCGGCGCGATGGCCGAGCGGTCGCCGCCGTCCCACCGCGGTCCGACGCTGGCGGTCAGCAGTTCCTTGCGGGCCCGGCTTTCCTGAACGAGGCTGTCGGCCTCGTTCTGGTCGAAGAACTTCCACGCCGCGGCCCCGGAGCGGACCGCGCGATCGGCGTCCTTGCCGTCGACCCCACCCTTGCCCCTAGCGATGTCGCGGCTGGCCACGGCAGCGATCCCCGCGATCCGTGCATCGCGCTCGATCGCGGCATCGGAGGTCTGGCCCAGGCGTGCGCCCCGGCCCACCCCCTGCGCCTTGCGGGCATCGGCACGGGACTGCGTGAGCGCCTGCTGGCGGCGGTTGCCCAGCGCGCGACCTTCGGGCCGAGTGATCGTGGCCGCCCCGTCGTCGTCCGCGTGTCCGTCGCGGCCGCGACGGGCGAAGCGCTCGGCGGCCTTCTCCGCGATCGCCTGCGCCGGCCCCCCGACCGTGAAGCTCGCAGCGTCGAATGCCTTGCGTTTGATGGACTTCTTCGCGCTTCGCGCTTTGCGGTTGACCATGCTCGCGCTGTTCTGGGTGAACGTCTGGCTCATCCGTTTGAACGGCCGCATGATCGCCCAGCACACGACGGTCAGCAACGCCATGAACCACAGTCGCCAGGAGCCGTCGACGGCCCCGTTCGAATCGACGTAGAGCTGGACCAGCGCCATCAGATAGAGCGCGACGATCACCGAACCGGCCACGCCCCACATGTAGGCCGAGGCGAGCATGCGCATCACTCGGGCTAGCCATCCGCCGTAGGCGATCGCGACCGGAACCCAGATCGGCGCGAACAGGACCGCGAACCGAATCGCCAGCAGCGCGGTCAGTTTCAGCAGGGACGCGCCGATCCACAGCAATGACGGCATGGCTAGCTTGATCATGCCCATGAAACCGGTGGATGTGCGGCCCGAGTCCTTGCCCTGGAACTGGTAGTAGGAGAGCTGGTAGTCGGTTTCGAGATCGGTGACGATCTCCCGGAACTGGTCGGCTTTCTCCTCGGCGAGCTGCGCCTGCGCCTTCGGATCGTCCTTCACCGCGTGCTGCTGGTCATAGGTGAACGCCAGTGAGTCTCGGAGCTTCACACCGAGGCCAGCTGTGTCCTCAGGGTCGTAGTTGGTGCCGAACCATCCCTTGCGCCAGTCTGGAAGGAAAATTTTGTCAATCAGCACGTTGCGTGGGTCAGTGCCGCCGGCAGCGAGCGTGCCATCGTCGTCGCCGAACTGCACCGTGAAAATCTGGTCTTGCGTCTCGGTGATCAGCGACCCAAACGTCTCGTCGGCCACCTGCAGCGCCTTCTGCGGAGCCCCGACCATCAACGCTCCGAGGGCGAGTCCCGCCGCCGCGATCGCTGAGGTCTTCGTGACCCCGGCCGTGTCGGCTTTCATGGCTTTCCACAGGACGATGGCGGCCACGATGACCAGGGCGATGCCGACCCACTGTCCGTAGAGGAACCGCATGCCCTCGGTGATAGAGAAGACGATCTGGTCGAACCGCTCCAGCGCAGGAGTTACCCCGGCCTTCGTGGCGTCCTGGCCGGTCTTGGTCTGGTCGTCGAGCCAGAACGCGGCCGCCGCCATTGACTTGCCGATGGTCAAGAACGTGTTGCCCAGGGTGGTGTCGCCGACCGCACCCGGTGCCTTGACCAGGTCCGCGCCGCAGCCGAGGTCGTAGGTGTGCCACTCGAGCCCGGCCCACCCGTAGGTCTGATAACCCGTGCCGCCGGTGGTCGGCCGGTCGGCGCTGGTTGAGTCGAAGGTGGTCTCGATGACTTCGTTCGGGAACTCCGGCGGCGGGACGTCCTGGCAGTCGAACCCGCCGGCGGACGCGACAGTTCCACCCAGTCCGATCAGCGACACCGCGGCCAGCATCAGCACCACCAGAACACGCCCTACGAGCCCCGTACGCCACCCAAAACGGCGCGGGAAAGGGAAACGGTCCATCCGTGCGGCTCTGAGGGTGAGAAGCCGGATCATTTGGTGCTGACGTCCCGCTCGCAGCAGGCTGCGGACGCCGTGGCCGCGCTCCGGTGGGCGAGCTTGGAGGGCGCCGGTGCGGAAAACGTGATCGGAGTTGCGGCGCATGCCGGGCTGCGACGGGCTCATGCCGCACCCCGGATCGCCGCGCGGGTGGCTCGCGAGTCCAGGGCGTCGAACACGTGGGCCAGGTGCACGTAATGCGTCCAGTCCGAACGGATCAGCTCGATGTCGTCGGCCATCTTCACGATGAATCGGCGGGCCTGGTCCAGGTGTTCGGTGTCGGTGTCCTCGTCGAGGGTGTCCTCCCCGCCGCCGCCGAGACCGGCCAGGAGTGACTCGTAGCCCTCGCCGAGGGGAAGGTTCAGCAGCTTGAGCGCGCCCTCGATTGCGTGGGCGTTGCCGCCGAGGTCACCGATGATCACCTCGTACGTCAGCGCGGACTTGTCGTCGGTGCCGTCGACTCCGAGGTAGTCGTCGGGCAGCTGTGAGCACACCAGCGCGCGGACCTTGTACTTGCGGCTGTCGCGGGCGATCCGCAGGTTCAGGGTGCGTCCGGCGCCGGTCTGCTCGAGGTACTTGTTCTCGTCGAGGAAGAGAACCTTGCGTTCGTAACGCGGCAGCTCGTAGACGAGCCGGTTCGCCATCCACGCCGCCATATGCATGAGAGGGCCGGCCATCCGCTGCTGCGGGGTCCACTGAGCCGGGTCGGTGCCCTCGGGGGGTAGTTGCAGGCCCGGCATCGTCAGAACCGTCAGGCGCACGTTGCGATCGACGTCCTCGCCGTCGCCGATGGTTCCCTCCTCCGGGAAGAGCACACGGGCCTCGGCAAGCTTTGACATCATCGCCAGGTCCTGGTGGATGGACCGCGCGCAGGAAATCAGGTCGACGTTGGTTTCGTCCTTGCCGTCGCCGATCGCGGCGATGGCGGCAAGGACTTCGCTCAGGTTGTGGTTGCGGTCGCCGCCGACCATGTTCGCCGCGGTCTGAAGGACCGTCTCGGTCCATGGGTGTTCGAGCCGCGACGGCGTGAGCATCATCTTCAGCACCGACACCGCTACCGAGATCCGCTCCGCCTCCGCGGCCCGCAGATCCGCCTCGTACTGCGACTGTGCGGCGGCGACCGGATCGGCGTCGTCGGCGTAGTCGGGATTGGACGAGTCGTACTCCGGGTCGCCGCGCCGGGGGTCGACGATCACCCGGTACGGGTTGAGCGATCCCGGACGCGAGGTGCGCCCGGTCAGCGCCTGCACCTCGGCGATACCCCGGAACTCGGGTAGCTGCGCAAGCTTCTTCAGCGGCCCCGACGGGTCGAGCACCACACCGTAGGCACCGGCACGCACCGCCTGGTAGACGAGCATCCCGGCGAGGAACGTCTTACCCGAGCCGGGCACCGCGACGATCGGTGTCAGACCCGACTTGTGCTTCTTCTCGTGCGCGGCGAACAGATCCCACACCGCGGGCCGCGGGGCGATCGACGCGGTCTGTCCGACCACCACGCCGGTGCGGTCACCGATCCGGTCACCGACCGCGGCCATCCCGGCCGAGAGGGCTTCGACGTTCATCCGCCGGCAGTGCGCGATGTTCGCCAGCGGCTCCCCCGGGACGAACTCGCGCAGCAGCTGGTACTGGCCGTGTTCCTGTTCCAGGCGAATCCGCGGCGCATACATCTCCTGCAGCAACGCGACCTTCTCCTTGGCCTCCTTCGGCGACGAACCGACGACGAGGACGCGGTACCAGCCCTCGGTGCGTATCGACAGGCCCGAGTGGTCCTCCTCGATGTCGGAGATCACCCGTTGGGCGAGTGCGTGCTGTTCGGCCAGTTCCTGCGGCGGGGACTGGTCGTGTTCGACGGTGTAGTGGTCGAACTGGGCCTCGATCTTCGATGTCAGCCGGCGCAGGCTGCGCAGCGTCTGCCCCTTGGTCTTGAGCGATATGCGCTCGGACCATTCGAGGGGTTCGCCGGACGGGTCACCGATCACCTGCCACGGCAGCATCTTCTCCGGGATCGGCAGCGGCGCCATGCGCCCGACCGTCAGGACGATCGCGTAGCCGGTGTAGTCCCGGCCGCCGACCTGCCCGCGCACCGTGGTGTAGCCGTCGCCGGGGGTCAGCTCGAGGTTGGTGAGGTCTTCGAGTGCGGCGACATCGGATTCCTCCCAGTCGCCGGCACCGGAGATCACACCGTCCGCATCGAGCGGCAGCCCGAGTGTCGCCGAGCGCAACAGCAGGTAGTCCATCTGCGCTGCGGTTGCGGGTTTGGCGTTCACACCCTGCCCGGACAGGTGCCGCTCGATCGTGGCGAGGTGATCGGCGATCGCCTTCTGCTCGCCCAGAAATGCATCGCGCGCCCACGTGCGCCACAGCCGGGCGAACCTGCCGATCAGTGGCCAGTCGACGACCGGAAGAAGCCACTGCCCGACCGTGTCGAGACCCTGCGCGCCCGCCGAGCGCGGCGGCAGTTCCACACCCCAGTAGCGGCCCTTCTGGGTCGGGTTGCCCCACAGCATCGCGTGCTGTTGCCCGCGTAGGTAATCCGCCCACGACAACGCCCCCGGCACGTCCGGGATCGGATCGGCCCACCCGTCATGCGCCTGCGCCCACTGCCGCACCGGCCACGGTGTGCGCACCAGCCGCCGGTGCAGCCCCGTCACCCCGGCCTCGGCAAGATTCGCCACGACCAAGCCCTCGTTCTGGATGTAGCGGCGCTGCTTGCCGACCGGACGCATGTTCCACGGCCCCGGCGGCTGCACGAACCACGCCGTCGACTGCCGGCGCGTGCGGGTGATGTTGCCCTCCACCCCGACCAGCGCGAGACGCACCGCCTTGCGTTCGCGGTCCGCGCGCCTTTTCGCCGCCGCGGCCTGCCGGGTGAACTCCGCCTCCGGGTCGGCGCGGCGGCGGCGCTTCTTCCCGCGTCGCTTGCCCTGTCCGGTGGGTTCTGCCGCCGCGTCCGGTGCGGGGGAGGAGGCCGCGACCGGTGCGGGGGCTGCGATGCTGTTGTTCGGGGCCTTCGACCAGGCCAATTCCTGGGCCGGGGCCGGTGTGGCGGCCGATCGGTTCGCCGCCATCGCCGCCGCCCACGAGGGCGGTAACGCCCCGGGCGGCACGATGGCCGGATCGGGCTCGCCGAAGTTCGGATCGAACAGTGCGGCGATCTCGTTGTCGGGCTGCAAAGTCATCGGGAGGACTCACCTTCGATCGGTGTAACGGCATCCGCGCTGCCGGCAGCGCGGGACAGGGCGGGAATGCGGAGCACGACGGTCTGGCCGGGCTTCGGCGGGCGCGGTGCGATCAGGTCATTCCACGCGGCCCGGATCACCGACCGGACCGGGCGGTCGGCGTTGACGAACTTCGTCACCCGCGCGGTGAGCGCGACGGTGATGACGATCATCACGACGAGGGACTTGAACCCCAGCGGCACGTGCACGACGGCGCGGGCGATGACGAAGACGGTGACCAGGAATGCGGACCCGAGCCCGAGCGCCGCATACCGAATCCGGACCGGCAGCGTGAACCCGGTCGGACCGAGATAGTGCTGATCCACCCGGTGCAGCAGGTCGTCGTTGTCGATCACGGTCGGCTCCCTTCGAACGTCGATTGGTGATCGGGCACGGCAGGTCAGACCACCCGGATACCGAACAGGCCGAGAATCCAGTTGCCGATGCCGGTCGCGGCACTCTCACTGCTCGCGAGGGAAAAGAACGCGATACCGACGAGCGAGAGGCCACCGACGGTGAAGACCTTCGACAGGTTGCCGCGCAGACCACCGACGAGGACCACGCACGCGATCAGCGCGAGGATCGTGAAGATGATGTTGTCGCCGATCCAGGCACGCAGGCCGCCGGTGGAGACTTCGGTGTCCTGGGCGAGTACGTCGACGGTTCCATGCGGGGTGGTCGCCAGTTCGACGACTGCGGACGAAAGGGACATGAGCACACTCCATCGCTGAGATTCGGTGCAACCTGAATGTGGATGCGCACGACCGTAAGTCGATCTCGCTTTTCATCTCAACGGGGTGTCCGCGGCGGGATCGGGTCATCGGCGCAGGTGAACGAAACAGTGCGGCATCGGGAATGTCGCTTCCAGCGACGACCGCGCAACGCGGGGATTCGCAGCGGTGAACCGCACAACGGTGACGGCCCATGGACGGTCGCGACGCCAAGGGGTCCAGGGGTGTAGCGGATATGGGTGCACACCCTGGCTGGACAAGCGCGAGACTGGGGTGCGCGCACGCGGTGCAGACGGCCACACCCAAACGGGTCAGTCGAGGGCGGTTCACAGCGAGCGGATCGAGCGAACAGGAAGGCGTGCGTCGAAGAAACGCTCAGATGCGCGGTGAAAACGGGACCGGATTCGGCGATGGATTTCGGCGGTGGATTCGAGCGCTCGAAAAAGCGCCTCCCACGCCCACCCCCTCCGGGGGCCACTCCCCCCCGGCGTTCCTTGGGGGGGAGTGTAATCCAGAATTACGCTCAGCGCCAACGCTATTCGGAACGCCCACGTCGAACGCAATCCGCAGTGCTCGAACCACCTTCATGCCGAGCACTCATCGCCCACGCGTGCAAGCTGTGTTCCACAGCGCTCACAACACCGCTCGATCGACCACGCGAACCCACTCACCGAGGCGCGCGGCGAAGCGCTCGAGAGAGCACTCGAACGAGCATTGAAAGCCGCGCTGAAACACAGCCCGTAGAGCACTCGGTGAACGCCCCGCAGAGCGCTCGAACGAGCGTGCCGAACAATGGCCTGCAGAGCGCCCGTCAGGTGCGAGTCGAGCACTTGGAGGGTTCGGCAATACGGCCTGGAGATCGAGTGCGAGAGCGGTGTTCGCCACACCGGCGGGAGTGCTCCGCTCGAGGGGGACACCCCGTTGAGGAAAATCGCGGGTTTCTGTCACTGTGCTCAAAGACGCCTCAGCGGACGGCGTTCAGGCTCGACACGATCGAAAGGCACAGGCGGTGAGCGGAAATCACGACCCACTCAAGGACTGGGTGGTCTCGGCGTGGCGCGATACTTTCGGCGATTCCGGCGGTCGCGCCGGCCAGGTCGGCGAGAACGGCCCGCCGACGCGCATCCGCCGTTTCACCCCGCTCTCGCCGATCGTCGTCGTCGCCGCGGGCGTTGCTGGGTCCTCCCCGCGTCTGATGTCGATGGCCGCCGACAACGAGACGGTCGTCGAGGTATTGACGAGGTTGCACGACTACCGGGTGCTGCTTGTCGCCGCCGCGGCCCTGCTCGTCGTCGTCGACGTCCTGCGCCACCGCAGGCACAGGTGGTCGCAGATGCTCGAATCGATGGTCCGGCAGGGCACCGGACACCTGCCGAAGAAGGTCGCCGTCTCGTTCCCGTCGGGGTGGCGTGTGATCCGCCGCGCGAGGATCACACTGCACCGCGGCACCATCATTCGGCCCAAGCAGCTCGAAGAGGTCTCCCGCGCAATCGAGGCCGCGTTCCCCGCCACCGTACAGAGCGAGACCAAAGTGCGGCACGTGGCGCACCGCGACCGCATCGTCATCACCCGCGAGTCGATCGCCCCGGACACGCGTTCCGTCCGTCAGCGGACACTACAGTCCGCGCTCGATGCAGCGTCGATGTTCACTGACCCGAAGGTGTCGGTCGAGAGCGTTGACGAGGACGGCATCGAGACCGGCTACCGGATCGCGTTCGAGAAGTCGATGAATACCGGTGTGAAGGGCTTCCAGTTCAAGGTCGAAGAAGCCCTCGCCTCGCTGGCGGGCCCGCACGAGTCCGGTCGCAACTGGACCACCGACTGGTACCCCGAAGGGGGCTATCTGGTGATGCGTCTGGTCACCGCGATGCCCGCGCGCGTCGACCACCCGCTCGAGTTGGTCGACGAGAACCTGCGGCACCTGCCGTATGCGACCGGTGCCGCGGACCGAATCATGTACTGGGACGTCTCCACCAGTTCCAACAAGCCGCACTGCCTGATCGTCGGCCCGACCGGTGGTGGCAAGACATCGGTGATCCGCACCCTGTTGACCGAGGCCGCCCGCCGCGGGGTTCCGTTCGTCGGAGTCGATCCGAAGATGATCGAACTCGACGGTCTCGAGGGTTACCCCGGCTGCGGCGCGATCATCTACGACGCACTGCGCGCGGCGATGTTCGTGCGCGTACTGCATGCCGAGATGATGGCCCGCAACGCCTACATCCATCAGATGAAGATCGAGGGCTCGCAGCTACCGCTGATGATCGCGGTGCTCGATGAGTTCTTCATTCTCTCTGGCAAGTGGCAGCGTTTGGCCAAGACCGGTGACGACGAGACCCGCGCACTGCTCAAAGAACTCGACCCTCTCGGTGCGTGGGCCGACCTCGCTGTTCTGGCCCGGTCGGCCGGTATCCGTCTGTTGCTCGGTGTGCAGCGCCCCGACGCCTCTCTGTTCGGTGGTGCCTCCGGTAACGCACGCGACAACTTCGGTACCCGCATCAGCCTCGGCAACCTCTCGCAGGACGGTGCGCTGATGATGTGGGGCGATTCGACCGTGGGCCGCGAGGTCGACACCTCCGTCAAGGGCCGCGGCATCGCGCTCGGCGACGACGGCAACCCGGTCGATGCGCAGATGTGGTGGACCCCGAACGTCGACCGCCACCCCAACAAGTGGAACCAGCTCGCCGAGCGCGAGAAGGCGATCATCGACGGCCTCATGCCCACCGAGGCCCCGCGGTTCACCTGCTACTCGCAGGAGCTGGCCTCGTTCATCGAGTCCGAGCGCGCCCTGGCCACGCGGGCACGCAGGCACGGCCGTGCTCCCGAGCCGATCGTTATCGGCGCGACCGCCGCCACCGACGGCGACACGTCCGCCGAGTCGCCGACTGTGGACGCCGCGCCCACCGGCGATGACGACTTCTCGGACGTCATTCCGGCCTCCGCGGTCGAGGCCGGCCAGACCGTCCTCGTCGATGACGACCACGGCGAGCTCGTCCCGGTCACCGTCGACTCGGTCGACGTCCGCTGCGGCGCCGAGGGCGATGTCGTCGAGACCGTACTCACCGTGGGCACCGGCCGCGTGAAGACCCGCATCACCTACGACGCCACTGGCGTCGTCGTCCTCCCAGAACCCGACCTCGTCGGAGCGCCTGTATGACCACTCGCGGTAACTCCAAATTTCCTCGAGGACACCTCCCGAGACTGACCCCCAGCTACACCAACACCATCACCGAAAGGGAACACCCATGAGCCGCCGTATCTCCCAGTCGATCACCCCGACGACCGAGGACGTGGCCGCGCTGCGCGGTCCGTTCGTCGCCAAGGGTGCGAACGACCCTGTCATCAAGTCGCTTCGGGAATACTTCAAGAGTTCGGTCCCCACGTGGCTGGCCAAGCTCAGCGAGGAGCAGGAGCTGACCCGCGACCGGCTCGCAGAGATCCGAGCCGCCTCGTCGAAGCGCCGCGTCGTTATCGAAGCGCTGCCTGAGGGAAGCGCCCGTGACAAGGCCCTTACCGAGCTGGAGACGGCCGAGGCCGTCGTCGACGACATGGACAACGCGCTGTCCGGAGCCAGCGCCTTCGGGGTCAGCTAGAGATGACGCCGACTGTCGATGTCGAGATCACCTCCAAGACTACTGCCCGCGCCACCCTGGCGGACGCCAACGTGCCTCCAATGAATCTGGAGGCGCACGAAAGCAAGACGCTCTCCACTGTTGTGCACGAGTTTTTGCACAACATGGCGCAGGCCCAGGGCGTTGATGTCGAGGTGGTCTACCGGACAGCCAAGGACACTCGGTTCCTGACCGTCGGCCCGGACGGGAAGGCAGAGGAACGTGCTCCGAGCATGCCCCTGCCGATCATCACCGAGGCCCCACCTGGACCGGTTGTGGAGCCTGTCTCCACGCCTAGGGGTGGGCCGGTGGTGGTGGCGGCCGAACAGATGGCCTACGAGGCTGCCCCGCAACCCGTCGATGCCTCTACACCATCCCGGGTGGGGCAGCGGCCGACCGGGCCGGTCACAGGCCCGATCAAGGGTCCACTGGATGTGCGCCCGCAGCTCTCCGCGCCGCACGTAACCCCCGACGACTCACCCGACGTGGTTTCGCCCGCCCGCAAAGGACTGCGCGGCACCCTCAACACGCTCGGTTTCAAGCTCCCCCCAAAATCGGGATCCTCCGAGGAACGCGCACGCCGCACCGCCGCTGTGACAGGTCGGTATATCGCTACCATCGGCCGGCAGGTGGACGCCGACGCGACGATTGTGGTACTCAACCCCAAAGGAGGCGTTGGAAAGACACCGCTGTTGCTCGGCATCGCCGACACCCTCGCGATGTACCGGCCGGCGACCTCGATTGTCGCCTTCGACGTCAGCGACTCCGGCGGCGGCCTCGCTGACAGGGCCGCAGTCGGCGCCGACCACGGACCCGACGTATGGGATGTCCTCGAACACGCCGAAGAGCTGACAGCCCCCGGAGTGCGGGCCAGCGCGCTGGGAAGGTTCACGATCCGACAGCCCACCGGCGTCGAGATCGTGCCCGGCTACCGGCGGATCGCTGCCGCGGCTATCGACCGCCACGCCTGTGAGATCCTCGCCTCGGTCCTGCGCCGGCACCGACAGTTGCTGCTCGTCGACACCGGCAACAACACAAACTCCTCGGCATGGCAGTGGGCCACCGAAGCCGATGTCGTCGTCATTCCTGTCCCCCTGCGCGGCACGATTCCCGGCACGGTCGCCGAGATGATCGATGACTTGGCGGGTGTGGCACCAGAGGTCCTCGACCGAGTGCTGATGCTGATCACCGAAGGTCCCGACGATGACCCGGAAACCGAATTCGACGACGTGGAGAACTTCATCAGGGGCGGCATCGCGCCGGACAGGTTCGTGCGCATTCCCTACGACCGGCTGCTGCACAGCGGCCGCATCAATTACCCGCAACTCCAGCCGAAGACCCGAACAGCGCTGATCGCCGCCGCCGCGAAGGTCGTCGAGCTGCTGAGCACCATCGACCCCACCGCCGGGGGACTGATCGACACCACCAAATTGCACTCGATCGCCCGCCCACAGCCCATCACCCGTATCCGCTCGTAATCCTTCGCTCACGTCGGTCTCTCGAGCACCACAGAACAGGAGCTACACCATGCCCGTCACCAACCGCGCTACCCGCCGCCATGGCCGGCACCGCCGCCAGAGCGCCACCCAGGCCGCGACCGTGCTCGCGGTTATCACCGCAGCCCTCGCCTCCGGTCTCACACTCACCCCGTCCGCGGTCGCGGAACCGATCCAGGGCGGCGTCACCGGCGACAGCAACCAGGAAGGGGTCACCGGCGGTGACACCCAGACTGGAACCACCACCCCGACGCCTGCACCCGAGCCCGCGAACGCGCCCGCGACCCCGGCGGAGCCGGTGTACTGGGTCGACCCGCCCGCCGCATACCAAAACATCGAGTACCAGCCCCTCCCGAACTATGACTACGAGACCAACGCGTATGTGGCGCCGGAGGACTACTACGTCGCACCGGTGCAGTGGGAGCAGTTGCATCTTCCGACTCCGGTGGAGCCGACGAAGCCCTTCATCGCACCCCGGGACACCCTTCGTCTGGGTGAGCTGCACATCAAGCAACCAAACTGGGTGTCCGACATGGACCGGGACCGCACGAACAACACGATGGCCGTTGTGCAGGCAGGGGTCTCGACGGGTTGGCGGTCGATTGGTGTGGAAACCTCGCGGGCCGACCGGATCGCCGCCGCGCAGGTCGGTGCCGGAGCAGCCGGAGCAGCACTCGGCGCAGTCACCGCAGGCGGGGCGGCGGCCACCGCAGGCGCACTGGTCGGTGGCACCATCGGCGGCCTCGCCGGAATGACCGCGGGCAACGTCTTCCTTCCCGGACTCGGGTGGGTGCCCGCCGGGATCGTCGGCACCGCCGCCGGGGCGGGAATCGGTGCCGCCGCAGCGGGCATCCCCGCCGCCGCTGCCGGCGCCTTGGTCGGCGGCGGAATCGCGGTGGCCGCAGTCACACCGATCGCTGCAGGCGACAAGGGCGAACCGAAGGAGATCGAAGTCCCGGACATCGACTCCGAAGCCGTGACCGCACAGACCGCGACGGTCCTCACGGACTGGGAGAACTCCGGCCAGATCGGACAGGCAGCCGCCTCCGCAGTGCAGGACACCGTCGAGTCCGCGCCCGCGATCGACCACCAAGCCCGCGACTTCGTCGCTGCACAGCCCGGCGGGCAGCAGATCATCGAGCAGGTCGACAACACCCTGACCTCGTTCTTCAACGACGCCACGCCCGGCCTGGCCGCAAACCTGTTGTCGGGCGCCGTCGGCGGCGGCATTCCGGCCGCGAACTGACACCACGAAGGCGGGTGAACACCATGAAGAAGACGACCCTCGGCCGATCGACGCCGCGACACCCCGCGGTACTCGACCTTCTCGGTAGCCCATCCACCATCGACCATCCGCCGGGCGCCCGCACCATGGCGCCCGGCGGCCCGGCCACACCACTGCCCCCACCCCGGTCTCCTCTACCGTCCCCACGCGGCCGCCGCCTTGGAAAGAACGCGGTGGCCGACATTGCAGCGGTCGCCGTCGTGGTGGCCGGCGGTGTGGCCATCAGCCACCTGCGTAGCGGAGATAGTGAAACCGCCTCTCCGGCGGCCACAACCACCCCCACCGCCACCGTTGCAGTTGACGAGAATGGGCTGCCGATCCTCAACTTGCCCGAACCCGAGCAGACCGAAAACGCATCCGCGTCGGACGGGGATTGCCGGGCAGACCGCGGTGATCAGACGAGCGGCGCAGGCGTGATCGCAGCCTTCAACCACGCGTACTACAGCCTGCGCAACGGCGAAGCTGCCCGGGGCCTCGCCACCTCCACCTCATCGGTGCTGCCAGGTCCCGAACTGCAGAAGGTCATTGACGCGGTCCCGATCGGCACCAACTATTGCCTCCGCACCGCCGAGCTGGCCGACGGGGTCTACCTGGTCGATCTGTCGGTAATGCAGCCGGCTCAGCCAGCCAAACGCGGCACCCAGACCGTCACCACCCAGGAGGTCGACGGCAAATGGTACGTCGACGTCTTCAACTGAGCACCCCCCCGCAAGGACTTCAGCGAAAGATGCCCGTGTCCTGCACACGGCCGCGATGTGCGGCCACCATCGCAGCAGAGACCGAAAAAGGAGCCTGGGTCACGCCGACACCCCGTTGAGGTGAAACGCCGAAATGGGTGAAGGTAGGCGTCAGTGTCCGTTCCGGTAATCGAGGTGCCAATGCCCGCCAGACGTTCGAGAACGCGTCGCACCGTCGCGCTGATCGCCACTGCGACCGTCGCCGGCGGCGGCGTCGCGCTTACCGCACCCGCGATCGTCAACGCCGCCCCGATGAACTGCGCGACGGCGTTCAACCTGTTCATCCCCGGCACATGGGAGACCAACGAGCACGCCGACCCAAACCGGCCGGTGGGCATGCTGGCTCCCATCGCGGAGGCGATCAAGGCGAAGAACGGTGCCCGCGCGCAGGTATACACGCTGCCGTACATGGCGCGCGCGTTCGACAACGGCCACACCTACGCCGACAGCAAAGCCAACGCGGTCAGCAAGGCCACCGCCGTGCTGAAGAATTACACCGACAAATGCCCGGACGCGAAGATCACCATCACCGGATACTCCCAAGGTTCCGACGCCGCAGGTGATCTCGCGTCAGCAATCGGAAACGATCAAGGACCCGTCGATGCCGACCGGGTCCTCGGTGTGGCCCTGCTCGCCGATCCCGGTGCCGGTACGAAGGGCGCCGCGACGGTTGGGCCGAAGACCTCCGGGCAGGGGATCGCCGGTCCCCGGGAACAGGGCATGGGCAAGTTGTCGGGGCGGGTCGCCTCGATCTGTGACCCGAAAGACCTGTACTGCTCGATCCAAAAGGGTGCCAACCCGTTCCTCGGATCGCTCGGGTCGATTCTGTCGAAGACCACAGGCGCCGCCGATGGCGGAGATGGCAACGCGGCGGTCGCCACCGCGCTGACGTCGGATTTCACTGGCGCCGACCTGCCCGGTCTCGGCTCGAATCTGGACGCTCTCGGAAAGCAACTGCGCGACACCGGCGGCTCCGTCGACGTGAACCAGATCGCCGACACTGCGACCGCGCTGTCGAAGACCCTCAGTCCCCTGGCCGAGCTGCTCCAGTCCGGGGCCGCAAACAGTGCCGCCACCGGCAACCTCGCCGCAGCCCTGGCAGGCACGCCGGAAAACGCCGCCGCGCAGGTCCTCACCACAGCCAGCCACGCGGACCTGACTGGTGCGCTGGACTCGGTGGCCACAATCGCGAACACCGCGGCCAAGCTTTCGACTAGTGGCACCACCACGCTTTCCTCCACCGACCCTCAGATCTCGCAGCTCTCCACGACCGCCGCGTCACTCGGTAGCCAGATCGCCCCTGTGGCAACCACACCCGCAGATGCCCTATCGACCGCGTCGAGCGTGTTATCGGTCCTCAAACCGACAGTCGTCGTCGAGCAGGCCCTTAACGTGGTCACCGGCATCACCGCCCTCGACATCCCGAAGATCTTGCACAGCCTGATCGTGCTCCCACAGAAGATCGCCGCCGGCGATGTCCGCGGCGCCCGGGACGCCGCCCGGGAGCTGAACGTGCAGTTCGCGCCGTTGGTGAAGATGGCCGCTGCTGCCGATTTGAAGTGGGTCTCCCAAATACTCTCGATCATCCCAGACCCGACCGGCTACACCCAGATCGCAGCGCTGGTCACCAGCATTCTCGGCAACGTCGACGTGATCAAGCTGGCCAATATCGCCGGCCAGGCCCAGGAAATCGCCTGGGCCGCCGCGGACAAACTCTTCCCACCGCCCGGAGTGCTACCCGACCCGCTCGGTGCCGCGGCGCAGACCGCGGCGTTGATCCCCCTCGGCCTCGAACTCGCCTCGGTGGCCGCGAACATGCTCACCGGCAAAGCCAGCAAGACCGACCCCGCGCTACTGGGCAAGCAGGCCAACCCGGTGGGCAACGCGATCACCACGCAGGCCCAAACTCTCGACCTCGCAGGCCTGGCCGGATCAGTGTCCACGATGGCGCGCTCGCAGGGGGCCGAGGATCTCGCCGCGGTCGTCGGCGAGGGCCTGAACGCAGCCAGCTTCTTCGCCTCCGGTGCCCACCAGAGCTACCAAACCCTGGTCGTCGACAACGCCGGCCGCAATGCCATCCAGTGGGTCTCCGATTGGCTGAACCTGCAAATCACCCGCGCCGTCTGACGACCCGGCGGCGTCAGTCCACGAGCGCACGAGAAGAGGCACACGCGATGACAACCCACCGATCACACAACCCGTCCGCACGCTGGACCTGGTGCAGGCGCTGCAAACAACGCGGTTACTTCCTCAGATCCGACGCCAAGACAGTCCGCAAACGTCTCCACACCACCAGAGGCCTGGCAGTCTTTCCCTGCCCGCACAACAACGACCTGTATCACGTCGGCTAACGCCCCACCGCACTCAGTCGAGGCATCATCACCAGACGCCAATTACGCAGACAGACAGGCCAAGGCCCAACGTGACGACGGCAGGCAACCGTCGCACGCGTGAAACATGCCCTCGAGCTGGGACCGTTTACGACCACGGTTCGGCCGACCCACCACAGACTCTCAGAACTACCGCCGAAGCACACCGACTGTCGCTTCCACGAAAGGCGCGCGTGAACAGCTTCTCGATCCTGCCAGGATGCCCGTCATCGCCGGTGATCCTGCACGTACCGCACGCCTCCCGCACGATTCCCCCGCAGGTCCGCGCACAGCTGCTGCTCGACGACGCGGCACTCGACGCCGAACTGGACGAGGCCACCGATACCGATACCGACCTGATCGCCACGCTCGGTGCCGACCACGCACGCACCCATCCGTGGATCGTGAAGAACGCCTTGTCCCGACTGGTCGTCGACCCCGAACGGTTCCCCGACGCAGCCGAACCCGCCACAGTCTTTGGCCGCGGTGCCGTTTACACCCGCGCATGCGACGGAAGGCGGCTCAGGGACGAACCATTCGCCGACACCGAGGGGCTCCTCGACGAGTACTTCCGTCCGTACGCCCGCGCTGTCGCCGAACTCGTCACCGACCGCATCGTCGCATGCGGACGAGCAGTGATCATCGATGTCCACTCCTACCCCGAACGCCCCTCCGGATTCGAGAACCCGGCCGCGGCACGACCAGCCCTGTGCATCGGCACGGATCCCCTCCACACCCCGGACTGGTTGACGAGCGCAACCCGCCGGGCCTTCCTGCCACTTGGGGAGATCGCTGAGAACACCCCCTACACAGGGTGTTACGTGCCGCTTAACCGCTACGGCCACGACGAACGCGTATCCGCCGTGATGGTCGAGCTGCGCCGGGACACCTACCTGCCCGACGATGGTCGCCCAGGAAAACAATCGGTCGCGCAGCTCGGCACGTGCCTTGCCGCACTCATCGACACGGCAACCGAGGTCGGCGCCGATGTGTAAACCCAAGCCCGGACCACGCTGCACCCCGCACATGCGCAACCGTCTCCACCGCGCTGCGACGCGGTTGACCGAAGCCCGCCGCGACCTCGAAACCCATCCGGACGCCGTCCATCTCCAGCACCGGCTCAGCAAGGCCGAATCCAACCACGCCGAGATCCAAGCCCTCTACGACGCCACACCGGGTGGCCAACAAGACCTGCGGTCGGCGATCAAGAGCGAAGCCGGGCCCGCACGAAGCGACCTCGAGCGCCGCTTGGCGGCAGGTGACAGACTGCGTGCGAACCAAATCGAAGCACTGAGCCGCGCCCGAAACATTGGGGAAGATGTTCGAACCGAAGGAGCTGACAGCAATGAATCACGAGCAGATGACGCAGGAGCGCAGGGAGGCGTTCTGGCGGAAGTACCGGTGGACGCCCGAACTGCCGCCGGAGCAGCGCAAGGCGATCGAGCAGGTCTGGACGGACGAGAAGATCGAGGAAGCCGAAGCCCTCGGCTTCTGATCGGTGGACGCCGAGTCGACCCGCTCGCCGCGCATCGCCGGCCAGAGTCCGAGCGAGCCGACTTCGCGGCGCGTGGGCTATCGAGCCCGACCCTGTACGAGCTGCCGTCGTCGGATGCTGATCTGTACCGCACACAAATGCTGGAACTGACCCGCAACAACCGGTACGCATCCTCGGTCTACGTCTATGACGAGGGCGAATACGCCGAGATGAGGATACTGGTCACCGACGATGGAAAAGCCGGCGTTGCTCTGAAGGACGATGAAGTCGTCTCGGTGTTCTCCCATGCCTACGGCGCGCATCCCAACGCGGCACCGTCGATGCTGCGCCAGGCCACCGTCCTCGGAGGGCGGCGACTCGACTGCTTCGACACGGTTCTGCCGAACATCTATGCCGACGCCGGCTTCGTCCCCGTCGCCCGGCTGGCATGGAACGACGACTACGCGCCCGACGGCTGGGACTACGACACCTACCGTCGCTACAACAATGGACGGCCAGACGTCGTGTTCATGGCCCACGATCGGGCAGCGGTCGGCTCACTGTATGACCGAGCGGCCGGTGAGTATGTCAGCGACTACGACGACGGTATCGCTGCGGCGAAGGCCTACCGGACCACACAAACGGGGCCGTAGATGCTGTTCCTTCAGAAGCCGTTCGCGGCCCCTGGCGAGCTTCCGGGGGCCAGTTCGGCTGGGATCGTCCATATCGATCTGCCGTCATGCGTCCCCCTCGAATGCCCCCGCCCGCCCCGTTAGCGGAGGATCGAGGGTGACGCTACTTCCCTGGGACTCCGTGTGCGCCGTCGGGTGCGGAAACACGCCCTCTTGGCCAGTGCAGCCGAGAACATCGGTGCCCCTGTGTCGTTCACGTGAACTACAATCCAGAAACGTCGGTGGCAACCGACTCGGGGTGACGGTCGGGCGCGCGGGGGCGGTGCCGGATCGTGGGTTATGAGACGAGGTCCGGGGTGAGGGACAGGGCCGCCTGCGCCAGCCACGGGTTGTGGTAGCGGGCGTAGGTGCACGGACCTGCTGCGGTGAGCCTATCCGCGAGGTCCCTCGCTGCGGTATCCAACGGCAGCTCAGCGAACTGGTCCAAGCTGATGTCGTAGCTGATCCAGCTGACTGCAACGGCGTCACCGCCGGCGGCGCGATGCACCGGTGTCACGAAGTCGAGGGCGTCGTACTGATCCTTCAGCACTGCGACCGGACGTCCGGCAGCTTTTTCCAGGACCGATTGTGTGACGAAGACGGTGCCGCTCAGGAGCGGTCCGTCGTCGTCCGTCAACAGACGCAGGTAGTAGGTCTCGATGGCGCCGACGTTGACCGTGAACAATCGGCGGTCCTCGGCGGTCCTGTTGGTGGTCGGCAGGCAGCTGACCGACCAGGTGTCCTGCTGCGTGGCAGCGGCGTTCGGCACGGCGGTGTCGAGGTATTCGCGCAGGATCTCCACGGCGGCGTCGTATTCGGGCATGGACTCGAGTTGGCGGAAGTTCTCTTCGGAGGCCGAGGGGTACCGCTGACCTGTGGTGTGCATGTGGCTCCTGAAGATTCTGTTTGACAACGTTAGTGAGATGTCGTGCTCGGATCGCATGACACCGTCGACGCCGCCGACACGATGACCCGATCGCACAGTCTGGCATGCACGCAGGTGCGCCGAGACCGTGCAGGCTGGGAGGACTGGACTTCTGCCTTGTCGCCCTGCGGCCGTTACCGGCCGGCTACAGCCCGATCACCCAGGCGTCGGCCACCGGCACACCGACCGTACGCCGCGCCGGCAACGACGCGTCCCATGACTCAAAGACCCAACTTCCACACCTCGACATCGGACCCGCCCGCGACGCCTCGGATGAATGCGACTACTCGGTGTACGGACGGGAAGGCAGCGACAGTTCCGCGGCGACCGCGTCCTCCGCGGGGGAGGGCTGGACCAGCCGGTGCACCGGTTCGGCGCGTTCGGCCCAGTCGCCACCGACCTCGGCGGCGACCTCCGGGTGGTGCCGGTGTCGGCGGATCAGCAGCGTCTCCACGTCCTGCTTGGTGAACGTGCCGTCCGGCGCCACCATGGTCGGGTCCAGCAGCCGCAGCAGTTCGGCGAACGACTCTTCCCTACCGTTGTGCGGGGTCGCCGAGGCGAGGATCAGGGCTTCGGTGTTCGGGGCCAAGACCCGCGCGAGCTCGTTGTTCTGGGTGCCCACGTTGGTGAGGTTGTGCGACTCATCGATCACCACCGCATCCCAGTGCTGGCGCTCGAGGTGAGCCTTGTTAGCGGGGGCTTTTGAGGGTGTCGATCGAGATGATCGCCCGCTTGAAGTAGGTGAACGGGTTCCGCGTCGCGGGCAGCTTCTGCCGCACCTTCTGGATGCCGGCCGAGTCCAGCCGTACGAACGGCAACGCGAACCGGCACCACAGTTCGTGCTGCATCTGCTCGAGCACGTGCTTCGGGGTGACGACGAGAATCCGCTCGCCGCGCCCGCGCCGCACCAGCTCCGACAGGATCATCCCGATCTCGAGGGTCTTGCCCAGGCCCACGGCGTCGGCGATGAGGATGCGCGGGCGGATGTGCTGCGGATCGAGTGCCTTCGCCACCGCGGTGCGCTGGTAGGCGAGCGAATCGGCGAGCATGTGCGTCGATACCGTCAGCGACTGGTCGCCGTACGGTACCGGGGTCTTGCGGAGAAGGGCCTCGAGCCACAGCCGGCTATTGCGGTAACCGGCGGACGCGTCTGCGACTACTTGGGCCTGGGCCGGGTCGAGGACCTCGATGTCGTCCAGGCTTGAGTAGAACGCCGCAGTGGTATCCGCCACCAGCTCGGAGAGACCACGAACCCGGACCAACCAACCATCCGACCCCTGCTCGGCCTGGGTGACCAGCCACTCCTCGTCACGCACGACAACGATCGAGCCGGGGGCGACGTTGAGTTCGGCTGCTGGTCTCAGCACGGGCAACTCGGCGGAATTCAACGTGGTGCTCACGTCGGCTACCCACTTTCTGGTGTGTTCGTCGAGCCGCGGCCCGTTGCGGGAAATGATGCCGGCAGCGTCCTTAGCGTCGCGTTCCTCGGGTCGGCATTGAGGCGTGTCCTTCTCGCGCGGTCTGGCAGGGGCTTGGGTTGGAGGCTTCTCAATCGTTCCTGCATGGTCCTGCTCGTCTTGCCGGTCCATCTCGCCGATGGCGACCAGTTCCGCCCACACAATTTCGCGGAGCGTTCTTGAGTTTCTCAGATCTCTGAGGTACGCCAATTGAGCTCTGCTGCCTTTCAGAAGGCCCCTCTCGTGACGAGCCTCTTGAAGCGCCTCCACGATCCAGTCACGGGACTCCTTGGCGGTCCTGAGCCACGATTCCCGGAGAGTTGGCCACGCCTCCCGAACGAACTCGACGGTGGGGCGGGCACCGTAGACCGTTTGCAGCGCGACAGCCGCGCCTACTTCCTGGTCGTATGCGTCCAGTAGTTCACGGCACAGGTCATGTAGAAGCGATGGCGGTAGGTTCGACCACTTGAACTTGTACCTCGGCACCGCAATCCTCAAGCTTCCACGTGAACCGGTGTCGGTCTTCAGTCCGGCCTCAGACGACCCCGAGTTGAACATAGTTCTTATCGCAAAAAGCGTAGGCCACGTTAACCAGACCGCCCGACAGCTATACCGCTATCGGTTCAGTGGCTGAGCGCCTCTTTCGACGTGGAGGAACCCTCACCGGGGTCGGATACTGACACCACTGGGCAGTCGAGGACAGCGCCGGTGCAGACCGAGGCGGCGTTGGGGGCTGTCAGGTGCCGGCGGTGGTGTCTGCGTTTGGAAGGGCTCTGGGTAAGTTCCACACCTTGATGGAGGAGACGGCTGACCAGTTCACCGAGACGTTGCGGCAGTGGTTCGCGTTTCCTGGACGCCTGGTACCCGATGCCGGAGGAGGGAGGGCGCTCGCGCACGATCGTGGCCCGGGTGCGCGAGGAGCTGGTGGCGATGTACCGGTACGATGTCTGCCGGTCAGCATGTGGCAGGGAGCCGCGTTCGGGGTGGTTCAGGCGGTGAACACCTGGGCTCATCACAAGCATCCGTGAAAGGGCGCCCCGCGCGCCGAGCGGAACCAGGAGGGGGCGATCTCGGGCCGCTTCGACAAGCTCGTCGCGGGCTGACCAGGCCCCACAGACAGCGGCCAGCTTCCCCTGCCGGTAGCCACAGGTGTCGAATCGTCCCTCCCGAATGGAGGGCTTTCTTGCCTATCAGTAAAGTTGATTTTGCCCCACCCGCCGCGTCAGTCGTGTTCCGCGGCGGTGGGATCCATTGTCCCACCGCGCGGCTCGCCGTTCCGGGTAGCAAATTAACATGCATCGTCTACCATAGCAAGGTAACTTGTAGTCATGCACGCGGAGCCGGTCATCGCAGAGAGCGCCTACAAGCATGGGATCGACTCCGAGGACATGGTCCACGCCTTCAACAACGCGATCAAGGCGTACTCCGTGGACGAGGGATTCGCCATGCTGATCGGTCCCGGACGCGACGCGTCCCTCATCGAGGTCGGTTACGTCACGTCGTCGGACGGCGCCCACGTCATCGTCCACGCCATGAAGGCCCGAGGAAAGTACCTGAGGTGATGAACATGCCACGCACAACCGAAGAGATCCTCGCGCACGCCGACGAGCTGGCGAAGCGATTCGAGGACTACGAACCCAAGCAGGAGGACGAGCGCGACCCCCGCGCCCTCGCCGCCATCCGCACCGCCGTCGTCGCCCGCGCCAAGGCCGAGCGCATCCTCACCAAGAGCATCGAGGAAGCCAAGGCCGATGGATGGTCGTGGGCATCGATCGGCACGGAACTCGGCACCTCCGGTGAGGCGGCCCGCCAGAAATACGGCACGTCGCCCACGGCGCCCACGAAGAAGGAAGGGGTACGGAAGGCCGCGTCCAAGGGCAAGATGCCAGCGAAAACCCCGGCTAAATCCGCGGGGAAGATGCCGGCCAAGGAGGCGAAGAAGACCAGCGCCGCCACCAAGAAGGCCCGCAAAGCGCAGCACCAGTCGATCGAGGACATGCTCAAGAACAGCGAGGGCCGCACCTCCAAGCGGGCACCGAGGAAGGCATCAAACGCGAAGATCTGACGTCAGACACGACAATGCGCCCCACCCTCCCAGCATCGGGAAGGTGGGGCGCATTTGTGTCGGTAGGCGGTGTAATTTGCCCGGTGGGCGATCTGGTCGGAGAGGGAAGCTCCGGTCGGGCCGCCCATTTGCTCCGCCGACCGGGGCCGATCCGCGGTTCTCGGAGGTCGGGTGTCGGGGTGGTCGTGATGCGCACGAACTGCGCGATGACGCCCTCACCGGCCCGCCGCTCGAAGGCGGCATGCCCGGTCAGCAGGCAGAACAACGTCGCGCCCAGACCGTACACATCCGATGCGGCGGTCGACGGTGCGCCATCGAGGACCTCCGGTGCGGTGAAGGCCGGGGACCCCGCGATAGTGCCGGTCGTGGTCTGGAACGCACCCCCTACCCGGGCGATCCCGAAGTCGGTCAATTGTGGTTCGCCGTAGTCGGTGATCAGGATGTTGGCGGGTTTCACATCGCGATGCAGGATGCCGAGACGGTGGGCGGTCTCGAGCGCCCCCGCAAGCTTCACTCCGATCGCCAGGACATCCGGCCAGGGCAGCGGGCCGTGGCGGCGAACCTCGGCGTCGAAGGAGTCGCGCGAATGGTAGGGCATCACGATGAAGGGGCGACCGGCGTCGGTGATCCCGACCTGGAGCACGGGCACGATGTTCGGGTGGCCGGATAGTTTGCCCATCGCCCGTTGTTCGCGGACGAACCGATCGCGATCGTCACGATCGACCTCGGTGGTCAACACCTTGATGGCGACGGTCCGCTCCAGTGCCGGCTGCGCGCACCGATACACCACACCGAAGCCTCCGCGGCCGATCTCCTGTGCGTCGTCGAACCCCTCGGCCGCCAACTCGCAGGCGATCCCGCGCCGCCCGAGGTCGCGTTGCGTACCTTCTGGTTCGATATCCGACATTGCAGGTCTCGATCCGCGTGCAGCTTCATCGGCTGACCGCCCGAGTGGCTGGCCCCGGATCGGCCTCAGTCAAGGATACGTCGCCCATACATCACCCATGCCGATACTCAGATGATGTGCGTCGGCGAACAGGAATGCCTCATTCCTGTCCGCCATGTCGTGGGGACGTGTGCTATCGACGAGATCGGCGAAGAGGAGACCGTTGCGACCGAAGTCCGCCAGCCGTAGGGCAAGGTGGGGAACGGGACACCGGCCGCGGTATCCGGGGTCGACGGCGACGACGACGAGATGGCCGGGCCGGGTCAGATCACCGGGTGGCGTGCGGAGGTCGGCAAGAGTACGTGCCGTGTGTGTTCGGTCGGCGGCCGATATTCCGGTGGTGACCCCGTAGGCTGCATCGACCCCGATGCACTGCCGGTAACCCACCCCCGGTGGTCCGGCAAACATGGTCGGGGCGGCGGGAAGGAGAAGCCGGTCGCACCGCGGAGCGGGCAGGGCAATCTGCAGGAAGCCGGACGTGTGGCGGATGACGAACGCGGTCTGCTCGACGGTGGCCGTGGCGGCCGAATAGGCCAGCATGGTTCGGTCTCCGTCACACAATACGATCGTCTCCCCGAGTGCGAGGCGAGAGACCGTCTCAGATAGGGCCGCGGCGGTTCCGGCCGGTCGACCGGACCTGCGGACGGGGGGTGCTTCGAGTTCGATGGTCATGATGCTCCACGCTTAGGTGTTGACCGGAGTGCTTGGGCTGAGAGGGAGTGAGCCGCTGAAAGCTGCTTGGGCGGAGATCCTTTCCCGGGCGTTCGGTGCGACGAGTTCGGCGATGATGGCCTGATGCTGCGCATCGCGGGCATAGGTCACGTAGTTGTCGCGATTGTCGAACAACGCGACGATGCCGAAGTCCGCAGTGTTTTCCCGCAACCCGAGATCGGGTCCGGCATGATAGAACAGCAGGCCGGGCACCGTGACCGCGTAGCTGTTCAAGGCGGCCGCGACCCGGACCCCGTGGTCCGGACCGACCCCGTCCTTCCAGCTGATGGTGACGCTGTGTACCACCGCACTCGGCGGAAGGGTGATGGTGGGGTGATCGCTCACATTCTGCTCCTTGCTCAGGACTGACTCGGGACGGGCATATCGGTCGACGGGTGCGGTGCGTGCCCGACAAGGGCGCGCTGCAACAGCACTCGAACGTCGTCTTCGGTGACGGGACGGGGATTGGCGTACGGACTCGCGGTGACCTGGCGTGCGACCTCGCCGATCTCGGTTGCGGAGAATCCGATATCGGCCAGGGCCGTCGGCATCGGCAGTGAGCGTTGCAGATTCCACAGTGCCGTCCACGGCTCGCCGTCACCGAAGACATCGGTCAACGCCACGACCATGTCGGCGGCGAACGGTGCGTTGAAGGCCAGCACGTGCGGCAGCACGATCGCGTGGGTGTGCGCGTGCGGCAGGTTGAATGTGCCGCCGAGAACATGACACAGCTTGTGGTGCAGCGACATCGTGGTGGTGCCCAGCACCGCCCCGCAGAGCCATGCGCCGTACAGTGCTTCGCCCCTCGACGGCAGGTCGTGGGGGTCGTCGACGACGCGTGGCAGGGCGGCGGCCAAGGCCCGGGCCCCTTCACGGGCCATCAGGGACACGATGGGGGAGCGATCGGGGGCATACAGCCCCTCCACGGCGTGGGCGATGGCATTCATCCCACTCGCGACCGAAATGTCCACCGGCAGGTCGGTGGACAGGGCCGGGTCGTAGACCACCGCCCGGGGAAGGACAGCCTGGTCCCGGCCGGTGCGTTTGATCCGGTTGTCGGTAATTCCCCAGACCGGGGTCATCTCCGACCCCGCATACGTGGTCGGGACAGCGATGATTGGTAAGCCCGTGCGCAAGGCAAGGGCTTTCGCCAACCCGATCGCGGAGCCGCCTCCCACCGCGATGTAGCCGTCGGCGTCCAGGTCCCCGCTGACCTGGACGCACCGGTCGACGACCTCGACCGGAACATGCATCACGGCCTCGGCGAGCACCCCGACGACCGCCTCGCCGACAATCCGGGTCACGGCCGCGACGACCGGTTTGGGTCCGGGGGTGGAGATGATCACCGCCCTGCGGATCCCCAGATGCTCGACCTCGGCGGCGAGTGGCTCGAGTCCGCGTCCGAACACCACACGCATCGGCAGAGCGGTGTAGGAGAAGGGGTCAGGGAGCATCGGTGCCCCCAGGCGCGGCGGGGGCCAGCACCAAATCGACTGTGGCCAAAGGGGAGCCGATCTCGACCCCGAACTGTGCCGCGTGCTCGGCATCGGCTGTGCCCATGTCCCCGACGAGGGAGTGTTTGACCGCGAAGACGGCATCGGAGTCCAGGTATGGGCTGCCGGGCATGAAGATGTGGGTGGTCAGCGGGCGGTGCTGGGGGGCCGCGGCGATGAAGTGAATGTGCGCCGGCCGGTACGGATGCCGGCCGGTGGCGTGGAGCAGTTCCCCCACGGGCCCATCGGTGGGAATGGGGTAGTGGCTCGGAGTCACGGTGCGGAACCAGAACCGTCCCTGCTGGTCTGTGGTGAACAGGCCGCGCCCGTTGCCGGCCGGCTGGAGATCGGGTTGCTGGACGTCGTAGAAGCCCTCCTCGTTGCACTGCCACACATCGACCGTGGCGTGCGGGAGAGGTTCCCCCTGCGTGCTGCGCACTGTTCCCGTCACCAGTAGGTGCTGCGGGGCACCGACCTCATCGATGGTGTCACCGAGTTGTCGGGCCGGGGATTCGGTCATGTGGAAGGGGCCGAGCACGGTGCTGTCCGTCGCGCCGGGTGCCTGCTGATCGTTGATCGTTTCGACGAGCATCGAGACGCCGAGGACGTCGGAGAGCAGGACGAATTCCTGCCGTACCGGGTCGCATTTTTTCCCGACCGCGGTCAGGAACTCGATCGCGGTTTCCCACTCGGGGAGGGACGGCTCGATTTCTCGGACGAAGTTGTGCAGGTGGCGCACCAGGGCCGTCACGATGGCCTTGGTCCGGACATTGGGGGTGCCGTCGAACGACCGGATCACTTCATCGGTGAGGGTCGCGATGTCGACGTCGCCGGTGTGCGTCGATGTCATATCGTGGTGTCCTCGAAGTGGATGACGTGGGGGATCTTGACGAAGTAGTGGCCGATCGCCTCACCGAGCAACTTCCCGTTCGTCGACGACGCGAACACTTCGGTGTGGGCTTCGACGGAGTCCCAGCCGACGCGCAGCAAATAGAGACCAGGATGGTCTACACTGCGCACGAGCTCGACAGTCTTGCCGCCGTTGGCGTCGAGAAGGTACTTCTTCGCCCGAGCGAAGGCCTCTTCGAACTCGGCGCTCTTGTCGGCATCGGTTGTGACGTAGGCGTGTTCGTAGATCATGGCTGCTCCGTAACTATCATGGCGGGTGGCCTCGGCGGCACTCAGGCGCTGACGAGGTGGTCGAGGTTGAGGAAGGTGCCCTGGTGGTACACCAGCGGCAGTTCCTCGCGCAGAACGTGCAGCTTGCTCACCTCGCCCACGACCTGGAGGTGGTCACCGAGCAAGCGGCTGGAGTGCTTGACGCATTCGAAGACAACCGACGCCTCGGCGAGAATCGGGTCGCCGTTGTCCGAGGGAGTCCACTCGACGCCGGCGAAGCGGTCGACTCCCTTGCCGGAGAAGGATCGGCACCGTTCGCCGCCGCCGTGGCCGAGGATGTTGATAGCGAAGGTATCCGAGTCTTCCATCCGCGGCCACGTGGTCGACTGCGTGTCCACGAAAAAGGTGACCAGCGCCGGCTCGAGCGACACGGATGTGAACGACCCGACGGTCAAGCCGACCGGATTACCATCGGAGGTGGTGGCCACGATGGCAACCGGTGTGGGCACGTGCCGCATGGAGCGGCGGAACATCATCGGATCAATCTGTGCCGGCGCGACTCGGGAAGTGTTCTGGTTCATCGCTATACATCCATCGTGAGTGCGTCGTCCGCGCCGATCAACAGGCGCCCGTAGACCTCTTTGCCGACCTCGGGGGTGACGTAGGCGTGCCGCCCCGCGATCTCTGCATCGCGCCAGATCTGGTTGAGGACGTTCGCGTCGGCGAACGAGCCGGCCCCGTTGGTGGTCATCAGGATGTCGATCCCGTCCTTGACGAGCTCCGCGATGATCCCGGTGTTGTTCCGGATCCGCCCGCGGGTGATCAGGTCGGGCAACTCACCACGTGCGGCGGCGTTGTCGATGTCGGCGGTGGCCTGCTGCATCAGGAGCTCGGCCATGTTGAACTTCGTTGCGGCCGCCGCCACGCCGAGCTGATGCGTCGGCGAGTTCTTCGCCGCCGTGTACCTGGTGTAGGCCACCCGCTTGTTCGGCAGTTTCTCCAGTGTCAGCTCCATCGCATGCCGAGCCAGACCGAGCTGCGCGCCGACGAGAATCAGCGCGGCGACCGGGATGAACGCCATGTTGGAGTTGCGTTCGGTGCTCTTGTACGGGGTGGCGAAGTCCGCCTCGCGCATTGCGACGAACCGCTGAATTCGGTGGTCCGGGACGAAGTGGTCTTCCACGACGATGGTGTCACTGCCCGATCCCTTCATCCCCGCCACGAACCAGGTCGGCTTAATCGTCCACGCATCCTTGGGGATGAGCGCGAGCGCACGCGGGTCCTCGCCTTCCTCGACGTCGAGGGCGATACCCAGGGTGCCCCAGTCCGCGGCGAACGATCCGGACGAATACGGCCACTGGCCACTGACGATGTAACCGCCTTCGACCCGCTCGGCCTTGCTACCGGGCGTGAAGATGCCGCAGCATTTGGCGTCGGGATTCGCGCCGAACACGTCGTCTTGCGCCTGCTGCGAGAACGTGGTGCCGAACCAGGTGCACACGTTGAGCAGTGCGACCGCCCATGCCGTGGAACCGTCGCCCTTCGCGACCTCGGCGACCGTCTCCATCGCGGTCCGAAGGTTTTCCTCGTAGCCGCCGTAGCGGCGGGGCACGAACAGCTTGAACAGGCCCTCGGCCTCCAGCGCGGCCATCACCTCCGGCGCGGCACGCCGGTCAGCGGACCCCTGGTCGGCGTACTGGCGGATCAGCGGGATGAGCGCGGTCGCCTTGCCGATGACCTCCCGGTTCGGACGCGAGGCGTCGACGTCGGCGGTCTCCGTGCTGGTGGGTTCGAGCGTCTGAGTCATCGAAGGTCTCCTCTACACTGATGAATGTGACCGGTGCCACGTTGTTATCGAAGATAATGAGCAATCGCGGCCGTCGAAATCCTCATAACGCGATCGCGTATCCACTTCGCGACTTTCTTCCGTAATCGAGGACTTCGGCAGGGCGCAGCACCGTTAGTGAAGAGGTCCACAATGAAGCACAACGAGACAGCACACACTGGGCGGCAACAGAGATCGGATGCCGAGGTGGCGGCGATCCCCAAGATCGGGGAAAGCAGCATCCTCTGCGTCACCAACGACTTGGATGAGTTCCGAGCCAGCCTGAACACCGTCTTCTACCCCGCCGATATCGGTTTCGTCGGGAGTCGAACGCGGGTGTCGAGCGCCGAACTCTCCGCCGTCCGGCTGAATTACCTCACCATCGGCCGCGCCAGGTTCGGCAGTGAAGCGCGAGTCGATCCCGGGGATCTCGGCACCTACCACGTCAATGTTCCGCTCGAAGGTTCAGTGGTTTCGGTGTGCGGTTCCCAGCAGATGACCGCCACACCGCAACACGCCGCGGTCTTCAGCCCGAACGAGCACACAATCTTGCCGCGGTGGGATGCCGACGCCACTCAAATCTGCATCAAGATCGACCGGGCGGGCCTGCAGGGGGAGTTGGCGCAACTACTCGGGCGCCCGATCGACCAGCGGATCCGCTTCGACCTCGCCCTCGATCTGACGACCCCCGCCGGCGCCCGATGGCTGTCTCTGCTCAATCTCCTGCTCTCCACCCTCGACGACCCCGGCCTCGTCCCGACCCCCGGCCTCGCCGCCCACGTGAACTACCTCGAGCGGGCCCTCATCGCGGGTCTGCTCGTCCACCACACCCATTCGATGAGCGCCGAACTGAACGCACCCCAGCCGGTCCGCAGCCCCCACGCCGTGCAAAAGGTCCTCGACCAGTTCGAGTCCGTCCCCGGCGCCCAATACACCATCGGCGATCTTGCCGCCATCGCCGGAATAGGTGCCCGTCAGCTGCAGAAACTCTTCCAGGACCAGTTCGGAATGCCCCCATCGGTCTACCTACGACACCTCCGCCTCGACGGTGTCCGACACGACCTCCTCCTCGGCGACGAGAACACCACCGTCGGTCACACCGCCTTCAAATGGGGCTTCAATCACCTGGGCCGATTCGCCAACAGTTACGAGGACAAGTTCGGAGAATCGCCGTCTCACACGCTGCGTGCGGCGATCAGGAAAACACATTGAGCGCGGTGCTCGGGTCCGGCTTGATCGTCTTCTCAGGTGAACACGGGGCCTGTGTGCACGCACCGGCCACGACGACCGCTGGCCGATGCAGCTGGGGATGGCGTCCGATTCGCAAAGTGGACGAACCGCCTCGCGAAGTGGATTTCCACGGACCAGTCTGTAGCCTATCGTCACATTCGATGACGAACACACCACGGCCGGACTGAGAATCAGTCGGACCGGCCGGACCGACCTGCAGGGGCGCTCCACCTTCCGTCCGGCCGCCGATTCCACCTGTGTCGGAAAGTAAATGGCCGGCGCCCGGGAGATGCCGATGGAACAGACACCACGAAGTGCCGTGACGCTGGCACCCACCCTGGACACATGGTCTTGGCAGCTGCGTGCTCGATGCCGATCGATGGACACCGAGTTCTTCTTCCCTCGGGTGGGAGAACCACACGGAGCACGCGTGCGCCGAGAACGGGCAGCCAAGACCATCTGCAGTATGTGTCCTGTGCAAGAGAACTGTCGCGAGCACGCGCTCGCGACAGGAGAGTACGGAGTGTGGGGCGGTACGTCGGACACCGATCGGCGACGAACACGGCCGGCGCCCGTTTTGCGGAAACACTGAGATCTTGCCCCATTGCAGGCGGACGAGCACCACTGTCCACGACGGAACAAGTGCCCATGTTCCCACTGCTCGATCGCCCGAAGAGTCCACACCGAGGAGAAACCGCAAATGGCGCCAGACACCGCTCAGATAGAAACGCTTCAGGAACCGTTGACCGACGAGGAAATCTTCTCCGCGCATCTGGGCGGCAAACTCGCTGTCCAGGCGGTCGTCCCCCTGGCCTCCCGGCGCGATCTGTCGATCGCCTACACCCCAGGTGTCGCCCAGGTGAGCCGTGCCATCGCCGCCGATCCGCAACTGGCACAGCAGTACACGTGGACCAACCGGCTTGTGGTGGTGGTCAGCGACGGCAGCGCCGTGCTCGGCTTGGGGAACATCGGAGCCCGCGCGTCGCTGCCCGTGATGGAGGGCAAGAGCGCTTTGTTCAAGCAATTCGCCGACCTGAACTCCATCCCCCTGGTCCTCGATACCACCGACCCCGACGAGATCGTCGAGACCCTGGTCCGACTGCGACACAGTTTCGGTGCCGTGAACCTCGAGGACATCGCGGCGCCGCGCTGCTTCGAGATAGAAGAACGCGTCATCGCCGCCCTCGACTGCCCGGTCATGCATGACGATCAGCATGGAACCGCCATTGTCGTACTCGCCGCGCTGATCAGTGCGGCGCGCCTACAGAATCGTGATATTCAGTCCCTCCGAACGGTCATCTCCGGTGCGGGTGCGGCAGGTGTGGCGTGCGCGAAAATGCTTCTCGCGCGCGGAATCTCGAACGTGACAGTGACCGACTCCGTGGGCATCGTCCATTCCCTGCGGGATGATCTGAACGCGTACAAAGCCGGCCTCGCGGCGTGTACGAACCCGGAGGGGCGAACCGGTGGTCTCGCCGAGGCGCTCGTCGGCGCCGATGTCTTCATCGGGGTGTCCTCCGGGGCGGTAGCCGAGGAGCTGATAGCCACCATGGCACCGGAATCGATCGTGTTCGCACTGTCGAATCCGGAACCGGAAATCCATCCCGACGTGGCGATCAACCATGCCGCAATCGTCGCCACCGGGCGAAGTGATTTTCCCAATCAGATCAACAACGTGCTGGCCTTCCCCGGCGTGTTTCAAGGAGCTCTGGACGTGGGAGCCACCACGATCACCGAAGGTATGAAGCTCGCGGCAGCGAATGCGATTGCCTCGGTGGTCCTTCCCGATATCGGTGTCGACCACATCGTGCCCAGTCCGCTGGACCCCACAGTGGCGCCAGCCGTGGCCGCGGCCGTCGCTGAGGCAGCGATTGCCGAGGGTGTGGCGGCAGCGCCGCTTACTCCGTCGCGGTAGGTCTTCGAATCGGACCATCGATGAGGACCGGCGGCACGAACGGGCGACGGGTGGGTATGACCGGCGGCCTCCCTCCCGGCGAGCGGCGGCCACGGGGCCGCCGAGATACGTTCGGACCCTTCGTGCACCCTCAGCCCCCGAAATGAGCGACCGAACCTGAAAGGGATGACAGTTGAACGCACCGTCCGATCCGATCGTTGACGAGCTTTCCGCCACGGGCCCGCTGCCACGCGGCACGGCCACGACGCCCTCGCCCTGGTGGACCTGACCACCGCTGGCCGATCTCCACGCCGGCCACCGTGCAGGCACCGACGTGACGTGTCCGGGCCGCTTTCGCCGGATTCCGGCGGCTGATCCGGCAGCGAGCTGCCCGTGCCTACCTCTCCAGGGTCGGGGAACCCGCTGCACAACGGCCCGAAAGGCCCTTTGATCTAGAATAGTGACAGAGAAGTTAGTCTTCGCACCAACTGCGTGTGCCGGTGCGTGCGTATGGCGAACACCACGGAGGTGGTCTTGCTTCAGGCGGTCGTCAGGAGACCCTCGCCGACCAGTGAAAGGCGATCAGAATGACTGCGTCGTACATTTCTCGGCGCAACCATTCAGACTCCAAGCCGGTACTCCTGCATATGCACAGCGGGGATGTCGACGAGGCAACCGCGGCGGTGAGCGACGTGTTCCACCCACACGAGCTCACCCGTGTCGGAGCGGTAGCCCGGTTCGAAGCAGATCTGCAAGCCGTCACGACCGCCTCGATGGTGACCGGCCAAGTGCGATACAACAGCAACAGCGACCTCTTCTGCCCGTCGATCGATGGCTACCACGTCAACATCCCGTTGTCGGGCGGATTGGTGTCGGTCTCCCGCGGTGAGCGCAGCCTCGTCGAGGAAAGCAATGCGGTGGTGTATCAGACGGGTTCTGACGCCCGAATACTGACTCCGCCGAACAGTCAGCTGAACATGTTCGGGATGAAGCTCGCCCGCGCGGCCGTGCACACTGCGATCGAGGATCTCCTTGATCGACCCATCTCCGAACCCATTCGGATGCACGGCAAACTGGACCTCACGGGTGCCGACGGGCAGGCGTGGCGCACCCTGGTGCTGAATACCTATCACAGTCAGCTCGCGGGATCGATGATGGCCAGACCGTTGCTGGCAGAGCCATTGACATACGCGATCGTGGCGGGACTGCTGTCCCTGACCGAGCATCAGTTTTCGGAGGATTTGGCGAGGCCGGCGGCCGTGACCGCGCCCGCCACCATCCAGCACGCGATCGAATTCATCAACTCGCACGCGATGTTGCCCCTCACACCGCCTGACATTGCCCGAGAAGTAGGTGTGAGCATTCGCGCGCTGCAGCGCGGCTTCCGGGAATTCGTGCACGCGTCTCCAATGGAATACATCCGCAACGTCCGGATGCACAAGGCGCATGACGACCTGGTGCGTGCGCAACCCGACACCGACACCGTCTCAGTGATCGCTGGTCGGTGGGGTTTCTACCACTATGGACGGTTTTCGCAGGACTACCGACGGATGTTTGGAGTCAGCCCATCCGAGACCTTGCGCTCGAGCTGACGTCGGTTCCTCGCTCAGACTGCTACCAGTCCGTTTCCTGGCCCAGCCCACGGAAGGCAGCCGGGCCACCGGAGTGGACAACCGTGGCCCGGAGAAGGACAGAACCTACCGCCGCTCGATCTCGACATCAATGTCCACTGCTGCGGCTCTCCAGTACGGCTCCCGCGAACCCCCGCGATCATCACCGAGTGACGAAAGTGAACCGACCCGAAGATCGCACACAGAAAGCCCACCGGCCGATCACTCCACCCCCGGCCGTACCGCACCACAGGTGCACAAGACGATCGACATGAAGAGCACAGGCACGCCTTCTTCACCTGGACCGCAGGACACGTCGAACGCTGACAGGCACTGACGCCAGCCGGCGAGCCTGGTGAACCCCACCACCACCCCCGAATGACGGTGGGGCAGAAACCGGGCAGACTTTTCGCGCACCGCGCCCTCGCCGCCGACGAGGAGAACCAGTTTGCCGCTGCAGACCGGGAAACCCACAGGTGATCGGCGGCACCACCCTGCCGCCGGGTCAGGCATCCGGTCTGCATCTCGGGTCGGTCGTCGAGCGTTGTCCCAAGTCGGTGGCGTCCACCGTCCTGTGTGCCCAGAAGAGTCGGTTGAGGATGGTTGGTCGTGCAGTTCGCCCTCCGGCCGGACCTCCCACGCTCGCTCACATCTGTCGTGTGGCCGACCGGAATGGTGCAACACCATCGCCTGTGGAGCCTGCTCCGCGCATGCCTGAACTCGTCGGAGAGCGGAATGGTCGAAACCGTGTCGCTACACGGACAGTTCGTGGCGCCCGGTGGATAGCGATGCGAGACGCAACTTCGTAGCTTAGATGTGAGGCCGAACACAGTGCCGACCTCCCCGGGGCAGGCGATCCGCCTCGCCGGCCCACTCACGATCGTCGTCACGAGACGATTCGCCCGCTTTCAAGCCCTATGGAGGGTGCTATGTCCACCGACGTATCCGATTCGGCAACAGTCTTGAATCTGATCGTGGATGAAGTCCGCAGAGAATGCGACGACGTGCTCACCTTGAGCCTGATCGACAGCGCTGGACAGGATCTTCCTACCTGGGAAGCCGGCGCACACATCGACCTTCACCTGCCAGGCAATTTAGCGCGACAGTACTCGCTGCACAGCGATCCGGGCGATCGAGCCCGATACGAGGTGGCGATCCTGCGCGATCCAAACAGCCGCGGAGGCTCCCAGTACATTCACGAGGAGGTCAGGAAGGGAGCAATGCTTCCGACATCGACTCCTCGTAACAACTTTCCGCTGCAACCGGCCGACGAGTATCTGTTCGTGGCCGGTGGAATCGGCATCACCCCGATGCTTCCCATGATGCAGGCCGCCGCAGAGATGAACCGCCCGGCGCGGCTGATCTACGCTGGTCGTTCCCGCACCACGATGGCGTTCGTCGAGCAACTCGCCGAGCAGGAGAATGTTCAGTTGTGTGTGTCTGATGAAGGCACACGTGCACATGTCGCCGACCTTCTCGGCCCGCACCTTGGGCCGGACGTTCACATCTACAGCTGCGGCCCGGAGCGGCTCCTCGAGGCCGTCACTGCCCGGGCCGCCGAGGTCGGGTTGTCGAAGCAGTTGCACGTCGAGCGCTTCTCCGGAACAGCCGTCGATCTCGATCCCGACGTCGAGAAGTCCTTCGACGTTGAACTCTCCAGGTCAGGCCGCATACTGACGGTCGCCCCAGACCAGACCATCCTCGATGCTGTCCTCGCATGTGGCATCAAGGTAGCGAACAGCTGCGCAGAAGGAGTCTGCGGGTCTTGTGAGACAACGGTTCTCGAAGGAGAAGTGGACCATCGAGATCAGATCCTCGACGAGGATGAACAAGCAGAGAACGACGTCATGATGATCTGCTGCTCGCGATCTCGGACGCCCCGGCTGATCCTCGATTTGTAGCGGGTATCGCCGTCCCAGAATCCACGGTTCGCCTCAGCCCGGCGTTCCCCGGCCCCATCAACACACAGGAGAATAGACATGACCGAAACCAGCGCGGAGCCTCACCGTTCACAGGGGGCGGGTAAGTGCCCGGTGAGTCACATCGCTGCCGAGTTCAATCCCTTCGCCGACGATTATTTGCAGGATCCGTACGCCGTGTTCACCCGAGCACGCGCAGAAGAACCAGTCTTCTTCAGTCCGTCACTCGGCTATTGGGTCGTCTCCCGTCATGAGGATGTTCGGCAGGTCTTCCAGGACCCCGCCTTCTCTGCATCGATATCCATCACACCCCTGAAAGAACTGTGTCCCGCGGCCGTGGACGAGTTGGTCAAGGCCGAGATGGTGATGGGTCCCAGCCTCGTCAACGAAGATCCCCCACTCCATACGAAGCGGCGACGGCTGATCCAGAAGGCAATGATCAGCCCCGCTCGAATCGAAGCGGTCACACCCCGCATCCGCGCGCTGACGACCTCCTACATCGACGGCTTTGTCCGTCGGGGCCACGCGGACCTTGTCGCGGACTTCGCGTGGGAGATCCCGGCTCTGGTCGCATTCGCATTGATGGGTGTCCCCGATGAAGACGTGGAGCGCGCCAAGGAATTCGCCGGTCGACTCGCGCTGTTCACCTGGGGCTACCCCTCGGAAGAGGAGCAACGGAAACTCGCAGCCGGCATGGGACAGTATTGGATCTACGCGAAGGAGCATGTGAAGCGGAGGCTCGAGGACCCCACCGACGACTACATCAGCAATCTCATCGCGGCCTGGCGCAAACCGGGCAACGAGGACTTGTTCGACGAGAACTACCTCGTGACCACGATGATGAACTTCTTGTTCGCCGGGCACGAGACAACGACGAATGCGACGGCCAACGGTCTGCGGGCGCTGCTCGAGCATCGTGACCAATGGGCAGCGCTGTGCGCCGACCCTTCGCTCGTGCCGGGTGCGGTCGAGGAGATTCTGCGGTTCAGTTCCTCAGTCGTCGCCTGGCGGCGAGAAGCCACCGAGGACACCCACATCGGCGACGTGCCGATCCCGGCGCAGGCCAAGGTGTTGGTCCTCACCGGCTCCGCGAACCACGACGAGGAGGTGTTCCCCGAGCCGGAGCGTTTCGACATCACTCGTACAAACGCCGACGAACACTTGGCCTTCGGTTTCGGCCGTCACCTGTGTCTGGGTGCGCCACTAGCGCGTATTGAGATGGGGATCTTCCTGGAGGAGCTTACTCGGCGGCTGCCCCACATGCAGCTGGCCGAAGGTCAGACATTCACGTACTCGCCCAACACTTCCTTCCGGGGTCCGGACCACCTCTTCGTAGGGTGGGATCCGAGCCAAAATCCAGTGCCTGAGGACCGGCCCTAGCCGAACGCGGGTTCCCCCGAAGCGTGCGCCGTCCGAGGATTCAGCGACGCCGCTGTCGGAGCGAACTCCTCACCTTCGCCAGCATCGTCAGGATCGTCAAGGGCAGTGAGAGCGGGCAGTATTACGTGACGAAATGCCAGGTGACCCTCTAATGAACGAGGTTGTGCCGCTTCCTCTCAAAGGCACTCGTGCGAGTGGCATCCTCCGGCACGAAAAGAGCCACTGCGATACTTCCCGCGAGTCGGCGGCAACAATCACTTGTGTTCGTGGCTCACGTCTTACAACGCCTTTGCAAGTTGGCAACTAGAGGACGACACAGTGAATCCGCGCCAATCTCGGATCTGCATCCGCGAGCGGTCGGGAAACGCAGCGATCGTGCCTCGATTCGGGCGTCACAACTATTTGGGCGTCACAACCAAATATGTCCCCAGCGACGAGAACTCGGGCTAGCCGCAGAAGCAGTGGTTCGCCGACCTAGCCGCCATGGGGGAACGCAGCGACGACTTGTTCCTCGATGCGTGCCTGCCTCGATATATCCCAGCACAACACAATCCTCCATGTCCCTTCGTACTTTCATCACCGACCATGAGGAAGAAGCCATGTACACACTGATGGTTCTCTACGGCCAACCGACAGACCCGGAAGCCTTTCGGACGTACTACGAGGACAATCACCTTCCTCTTGCCCGGAAATTGCCGGGCGTTCGCGCGATCCGCCACACGGTAGACATCGCCGCAGCCGACGGCGCCTCACCGTTCGTCGCGATCTTCGAGGCGGATTTCGACTCAGCAGAGGACATGGGCGCGGCCCTCGCGTCCCCCGAGGGTGCAGCTGCCCAGGCCGATGTACCCAACTTCGCCACCGGGGGAGTGCAGATCCTTCACTTCGAACCGAACGTGACGTAGCCGCTCGGCCGCATTCACAACACGGGGGTTTCTCCGCCATATATTGTTGGCGGAGAACCTCTTTCGCTTAGATTCGCGTTTCGAACGTGACCGTCGGGAAACGCAGAGGCAGTCCGTTGCGCCGCTCGACCGGCAGGTACCGCCACTCTCAGCGGAGGCTTCCGCGAGTTCGTGGTCGTCAACTACCCGGTCAGCGGCGGACGGGTGCAGCAATCCGGTAACACGCCAACCGACACGGTCGGTCCTTACACCCGCACACGGCCCCCGAGCACGTGAACGCTGTTACGTGCTCGCAGAATCGACCAAGGAGTATAAGCAATGCCGGCTAGAAGAACCGCCATACTCGCCGTCGTGGCAACGATCGGTGCAGTGCTAGTTATCTTTCCCCTCGTCACCGGAATGTTGAGCAAGACTCAGGGCGTGGAGAATCTCACGGGCAACCTGCGTTCGAGCTTCGAGCCGGCGGCGTTGACCCAAACGCGGGCTGACATGGACACCGTGCAAGCGATGTCGGATCAGCTCCAAGGGCAGACGTTGCGGGCGTTGCCGAGCGCGTTGGGGATGAGCCCAGAACAGTTCCAGGACTTCATGGGTCAAAACTTTCCCGATGTTGCCAGCGGTATCGGCCAGCTCAACACTATTTTGCCGAAGTTTGAGGGGCTCGTAGGTGGACTGGAAGCCCAGGCCTCCAACTTCCGCAGCGCCGATCAAGTTCCCACGAATTTCCTGCCCAGTACCGTGGTGCCTTACCTGTTCTTGATCCCCGGTGCAGTGCTGTTAGTGCTTGCCGCCGGCGCGTTGGTACTCGGGCGCGAGAAGCCGGAGCGCGGCGTCTCCAGGGCCGCCCTCCTGGTCAGTATCGTGGTAGGTCTGGTGTTCATCATTGCGCCGCTCGCGTTGTCTGTGCCGGCGAAGGCGAAAGCAGTCGACGACCTCACCGCTGCTTTCGGTCCCGTCTTCACCGACCAGGGCGCCGCTGAGGTTCGGTCAGACTTCACCGTCATCGAGAAGATGTCCACACAGCTGGAAGCCGACACCGTGCCGGCCCTGGCCGGGGCGCTGAAGATGGATCCCGCACAATTCCAAGCCTTCATGACCGAGAACTTCCCGGATGTTGCCACGGGCATGGCGCAGTTGAGCGAGATCCTTCCACGCTTTCAGGCACTCGTTGCCGGTATCGAGGGCAACGTCGACAACTTCCAGCAAGCGGCCAGTATTCCGACCGGCGGCCAGGACACCACCATGCTGATCTGGTGGTTCCTCGTTCCCGGAGTGGCACTCATTGCTCTCGGCGCCCTCGGGGTGACCGCGGGTGCAGGATCACGTCCCCGTCCCGCACCAAGGGAACGAACCCTGGAACGGGTCTGACGGTCGAGCACCCGAACACCAGCACCGCACGCTGGTCGAAAGACACAGCACTATTGCCGCGCAGAACTATCCCCGTCCGCAGAGTGCATGATCGACAACTCGCGGGCGCAGCCCGCGATGAACCAGAGCGACCCTGTCCGCGTCGGGGGATACGGACTGCGCACCCACCAACGGATGGTTGGCGCAGATCCGTGCCGGCCACAACGAAACAACGGAGATCGAATCCATGACCGACGCACTGAAGTTCTTCTCACAAGAGTGGTGCGACGCTGCCCACGTGGCCGTCAACGCGAATCCCGCCGTTTACCAAGGCTTCAAGGACCCGGCCACCTTCACCAACCGGATGGAGTTCGGTGTCACCGGCCGCGATGACCTGGTCTGCCACCTCGCATGGGATAGGGGCACTGTCGTGTCCTGGACTCCCCGCAAGTACGACGACCACGACCTGTGGATCAAGGTCACTGGCAGCCTCGAGACCTGGCAGCAGGCGGCGGCCGGGCAAGCCGAAGGCGGCACGCTGCTCATGGCGGGGCAGATCAAGTTCACCAAGGGGCCGATGTCCTCAGCCATCGAGAACGCCGGCGCGCTCAACAACTTCCTGCTGACCTGGGGGCAAGTGCCCACCGAATGGGCCGTCTGACCAGATACCGGTCAACTCGCGCGGGACTTACTGTCCGCAAGTCCCGCCCGGTCTTCTACGTCCCCGCACACGAAAGTGAATCCATGACAACCGTCGAATCCGGCTCGTACGAGATCACCTTGTACGACGACGACGCCAACGGCGTCGCGAACATTCTCGCCACTTTGCTCGAGCAGAACATTCAGATCCACCCCGACCGCATCGACATCGCCCGCCACATCACCCGTCCCGTCGCCGTGTTCAGCACGGACACCGACGCGTCGGCCACTATCATCTTCCGTTCCGACCACGCGGTGATCTGCAACGACATCGTGAACAAACCTGCCGTCGTGGTGTGGGCCACGGTGGGCCAGATCCTTGATGTCTCCCAACTGAAGATGAATGCCGGCGGCTTACTTCCCGTCGGATTTTTCACCCGACGCGGACTAACGGTGCTCAGCAACATCGTGACGGGACGCCTCGTAGTGAAAGGTCTACTGACCCACCCGGCGACCGCGCTGCGGATGATCGCCATGCTCTCTGTGGCCAGTTGACCTTCGTCGCAGGAGCCTCGCGCCACATGCAGCGGCGATCCGGCCCCGGAGCCGGGTTCCGTCCGAATCCGTCGGTCAGCAGTCCTTTGATGCGGCACCCGTCGGGTGGCCAGACGATTTGCGACCCCGCAACCGGGACGACCTCACCGCGGAACCGAACGACATCACCGGCCAGTCATCTGATGGTCTCGCCAGGTGACTGAGTAGGACCACCTCAGCCGGTTGCCGAGGACGTTCAGTGAGACTGCATAACTCCCGACACCACGGAGAACACATGGATTCCTATGATCAAGCATTGCTCGACTTCGCCCTCCAGTGGAGCGCCTACGGTGGTGGTGACTACTGCATCTTCACCGAGTTCGGCATACCGCCAGTGACCTTCTACGAACGCGTGCTGGGGATGGTGGAGAAGCGGTTCGCCTCCGGTCTCGACCTGCCCACGAAACAGCATCTCCAGGATCACTGCCTCGCGAAATTGTCGATTCTTCAAATATCCATGCCGACAGCATAATTCCTCCACATTTTCGTCGCGGACAACCGCGACCGGGCGGTCGCAAAACTCACCCGCCTCGACATCACCGAAGTACCCGACAACCGGAGTGCGCTACCCATCCGGCAGATCTACGGAAGGGCACGATAAACCCATGGCACGCCTCGACTTCGACGCATTGAACTCTGAAATCCGCTACCTCATGTTCTCGGTGTTCCAGGTGGAACCCGGTGTACTCGGGGACGACCGGGAAGCTGTGATCAAGGAAGCGCGGATCTTCTTCGAAGGTCAGGCCGACAACGGTGTCGTGGTGCGCGGGCTCTACGACGTGGCCGGCCTGCGAGCCGACGCCGACTTCATGATCTGGACGCACTCGGCGAGCATCGAAGCCCTCCAGGCGACCTACGCCGACTTCCGCCGCACCACCGCACTGGGCCGCGCGAGCAAGCCCGTGTGGAGCAACGTGGCGTGCCACCGGCCCGCCGAATTCAACAAGAGCCACATTCCGGCGTTCCTGGCCGGTGAGGACCCGGGCAACTACATCTGCGTGTACCCGTTCGTCCGCTCCTACGAGTGGTACCTGCTGCCCGACGAGGAGCGTCGCAAGATGCTCGCCGACCACGGTATGGCGGCCCGCACGTACAAGGACGTCCGCGCCAACACCGTGCCCTCGTTCGCGCTCGGCGACTACGAGTGGATTCTCGCGTTCGAGGCGCCCGAGCTGTACCGCATCGTCGACCTCATGCGCGACCTGCGTGCCACCGAGGCCCGCCTGCACGTCCGCGAGGAGGTGCCCTTCTTCACCGGCCCGTGGGTGGATGTGGAGAAGCTGATCACTGCTCTGCCGTGATCAGCGGCACCCGGCGACGGGAGGTAGACCGTCGGCCCACCTCCAGCATGTAGCGGCGAGGTCCACTCAGGGGCGCCCCACGGTGGCGGTGCCGTGCGCCCGCACCCCGTGGTACCAACGGATCATCGAGGCAGTCGAGGAGTCGAGATCCGAAGGCAGTGAACCATTTCCGGATGAGAGGGCCGGCTCCAACTCGAGGGCCTGAGTCTTTCCGAGTTCAACTCCCCACTGATCGAACGAGCCGATCCCGTAGATGATTCCTTCAACGAACACTTGATGTTCATACAGGGCGATCAGCTGCCCGAGCACCGATGGGGTCAGGCGTGGGGCCAATATTGTGGTTGAGGGCTGGTTACCGGGCATCGTCTTGTGGGCGATCAGATCGGGGGCGGTGTCTTCCCGTGTGAGCTCCTCGGGGGTCTTCCCGAAGGCGAGAACGCGCGATTGCGCGAACAGGTTGCTCATCAAGATGTTGTGCATGCTGCCTGCGCCGTCCGCCGCCGGAAGGTCGTGGGTGGGTTCGGCGAAGCCGATGAAATCCGCCGGCACTAGCCGTGTTCCCTGATGCAGCAGTTGGTAGAAGGCGTGCTGACCGTTGCTTCCCGGCTCGCCCCAGAACACTGCGCCGGTCGTGGTTCCGATGGGGCTACCGTCGGCCCGCACCGACTTGCCATTCGATTCCATGGCGAGTTGCTGCAGGTAAGCGGGGAACCGACCGAGATCGTTCGAGTACGGCAGAATCGCTCGTGTCTCGGCGCCGAAGAAGTTCGAATACCACACACCCAGCAGCGCGAGAATGGCCGGCGCATTGTCCTCGAGCGGTGTATCAGCGAAATGCCTATCGATGGTGTGGAAACCGTCCAAGAACTCCTCGAAGGAGTCCTTGCCTATCGCGACCATGACGGCGAGACCGACCGCGGAACCCACCGAGTACCTGCCACCGACCCAGTCCCAGAACCCGAACATGTTCTCGGTGTCGATCCCGAACGCCGCGACCCGTTCAGCATTGGTGGAGACGGCGACGAAGTGGCGAGCGACCGCCTGCTCACCCAACGCGGACGTCACCCACCGCCTGGCGTTGGCGGCGTTGGTGAGGGTTTCGAGGGTGGAGAAGGTTTTCGACGCGACGATGAACAAGGTGGTGGATGGATCGAGGTCGGCAAGGGTAGCCACCAGGTCGGACGGATCGACGTTCGAGATGAACCGGACCGAGATACCCGAGTCCGCGTAGTGCCGCAACGCGCGATACACCATGTGCGGTCCGAGGTCCGAGCCGCCGATCCCGATGTTGACCACTGTCATGATCGGGCGGCCGGTGGCTCCCCGCCACTCACCGCTGCGGAGCCGGTCGGAGAAAACGCCCATGCGAGCGAGAACGCGGTGAACATCGGCGACCACGTCATGGCCATCAACGCGCAGGCTGGCATGGGCGGGTAGACGGAGGGCGGTATGCAGGACGGCGCGGTCCTCGGAGGTATTGATCCGTTCTCCGCGGAACATTGCGTCGCGTCGCTCCTCCACACCCGCGGCGCGAGCGAGTTCGACCAGCAGTGCCAGGGTGTGGCGTGAGACGCGTTGTTTGCTGTAGTCGATGTACAGCTCACCTGCTGTGAGGGTGAGTTCGCGACCGCGTTCGGTGTCTGCGGCGAATAGCTCACGGATCGTCAGGGCCGAGGTTTCATCGCGATGGGCGTGCAGTTTCTGCCAGGCCGAGGTGGCTGTTATGTCTGAGTGCTGTGCGGTCATGTTCTAGCCGATCGCAGCGGGTTCGGCCAGACGCACCGCGTGGCCGCCGAACTGTTTGCGCAGCGCAGAGACGGCCTTCATCGCGGGGGAGTCGTCCTGCCGGGAGGCGAAGCGGGCGAACAATGCCGCCGAGATGACCGGGACCGGAACGGCGTGGGCAATCGCTTCCTCGACCGTCCAGCGTCCCTCGCCGGAATCCTCGGTATATCCGGAGATGGTCGCGAGTGCGGGATCGTCGGTCAAGGCCTCGACGAGCAGGTCAAGGAGCCAGGAACGGACAACGGTGCCCTCGGACCAGGCACGCATGACCGCAGGCACGTCGACGATTGAATCTTCGGCGGCGAGGAGTTCGTACCCCTCGGCGTAGGCCTGCATCAACCCGTACTCGATTCCGTTGTGCACCATCTTCGCGTAGTGACCAGCTCCGGTGGGGCCTGCGTGAACGAACGAGTCCCGGCGATCGCCGAGGGGACGCAGTGCATCGAAGACCGGCATCAGGCGCTCGATGTCGCGAGCGTCCCCGCCCGCCATGAGCGCGTAGCCCCGCTCGCGCCCCCACACTCCACCCGAGACTCCGCAATCGATATAGCCGATTCCTCGTTCCGCGAGTACATCGGCATTGACCCGGTCGTCCGAGAAGCGTGAGTTGCCGCCGTCAACAACAAGGTCGCCCGGTTCGAGAATGCGGGAGAGTTGCCCGATGACGTTGCGGGTTGCGTCGCCCGCGGGCACCATCACCCACACCACCCGTGGTGCCGACAACGACGACACCAACGTCTCCAAGGACGGAACGTCGCTTGTGTTGGAGTTCGGGTCGAAGCCGATCGCGTCATGGCCGCGCTGACGCAGCCGTGCCTGCATGTTCGATCCCATTCGGCCGAGGCCAACAAATCCCAATTGCATTGTCTTGCTGCTCCATCTCGATAGAAGAAGTGTTGGGTGGATGCGTCAACGTGAACGCGGGCCCTTTCCGCGTGCGAAAGGGTATAGACCGCCCAGCAACACATCACGTAACAAACTGCGGGCATGCGAATGGGCGAAGGCCCTGAACTGGTTTTGTTCAGGGCCTTCACCGTCGGCGATCGCGTGCTACTTGGTGAGTGCGTCCTTGAGTGCCTTCGCGGCCACGGCGGGGTCCTCGGCGCTGTAGATGGCGCCACCGGCGACGGCGACGTCCGCACCCGCGTCACGGACGGCGGCGATGGTGTCGACCTTGACGCCACCGGCGACGGAGAACGGGACACCGGCGATCTTGCCGTCGTCGAGGAGGGTCTGAATGGAGTAGCCGGGCTGGGCCTGCTCGTCGAGGCCGGCGTGGATCTCGACGAACGCGACACCGAGCTTGGCGATCTCGCGGGCCCGCTCGACACGGTTCTGCACGCCGATCAGGTCGGCGACGACCTTCTTGCCGTGCTTCTTGCCTGCCTCGACGGCACCCTTGATGGTGGCGTCACCGGCGGCGCCGAGGACGGTGACCAGGTCCGCGCCGGCGGAGAAGGCCAGGTCGGCCTCGAGGAAGCCGGCGTCGGCGGTCTTGAGGTCGGCGAAGACCTCCTTGTCCGGGTGCGCCGCCTTGATCGCGCTGATGGCGCTGAGGCCGGCGCTCTTGATCAGCGGGGTGCCGAGTTCGATGATGTCGACGTACGGGGCCACCTTGTTGGTCAGGGCCAGCGCGTCGGCGGTGGTGAGTAGATCGACGGCAACCTGCAGCTTCGTCATGTGTTTCTCCTGGTTATCTTCTTTTTGGGGGTTTGGGATTGGGGGACGCTCAACCGATGTTGGCGTGGCGTTCCCACAGCCGCTCGGCGGTCTGATCGACGTTGTGCCACAGCGCCTGGAACAGTGCGTCGAAGGCGAGGAGCACGGACTGTTCGAACAGGCTGCCCGCGTACTGGGCGGTGATGGCTGCGCTGTGGTCCTGCTTGTCGGCCGCGGGCAGGATCAGGACCTCGTCGGCGCGCCGGGCGAGCGGCGAGTCCGGCGCGGTGGTCACAGCGAGCACCGAGGCACCCACCTTGTTCGCGGTATCGGCTGCGCCGACGACCGAGGCGGTGGTGCCCGACCCGGAGACGGCAATCAGCAGATCGCCGTCGCCGATGGCAGGGGCGGTGACCTCCCCGGCCACATGGACGCGCAGGCCGAGGTGCATCAGTCGCATCGCGGCCATCTGGACGGCCAGGCCGCTGCGCCCGTTGCCGATGACGAACACCGCGCGTGCGGACGTGATCAAGGATCCGGCGCGGTCCCACTGTTCGGCGGCAACGGAATTGAGTAGGCGCTCGTTCTCGTCGAGCACGATGCGGCGCCCGTCACTGAACCGTGTGCGTGTCTGCTCGACGGTGACGGTCATGGTCCTCCTCGGTGATAGCCGTTCCGGTCTGATCCAAGGCTGCCGACTCCGGTGCGCCGCGGCACCCGGCCGGTCGGCCGGTTCGGGCCGGCCGCTTGGCCAGTGCCGTTGCCTCGTACCCGGCCATACTGTGAATGGGTGGTAAGCGTGGAGGACTCGGCTCGGTTGCAGGTCGACCCCTGGGTGGAGATGCGGAAGGTGATCACGGGACCGCTCCCGGACATCGCGACCCGCTTCTCCCGGTTCCTGGGCCGATGGTGGCCGCACGACGCGCTGGTGATCTTCACCCGGGAGTGCACCGGACGCCCCCGCAAAGTCGCCGGAAACCGCGAGATAGTCGACCGAGTGACCATCGACGAACTCGACGAGATCAAACAATCCATCGAACCCGGCGGTGTCGTCGCCGGAATCCGTTCACTGGGAGGTGGACGCCGCCGGGTCTGGGCGGTCCGCGACTCCGGCGACACGCTGCTCGTCCTGGTCCCGCGGCCATCTCAGGCCGGCCCACCCGAGCCCGATGGGGTCGCGGCGATGTTCGGGATCGTCGCGACCTCCATCCAGCAACAGGTGGCACAGGCCAGCCCTGACTATCTCGCCGAGTCACGGGCGGCGTCGAGTGAACGCGCCCGCACCATCGCCGAACTGACGGAGGTGCACGAGGCGACCCTGTCGTCGATCCTCGGAACCCTCCGATCGAACGACCTCGACGATCGGCGGTCGCGCATCACCGCGAGCGAGACGGCATCGGCCGCACTGATCGCGCTGCGATCGGCGGGTGCCGCCGATCGGGCCCTGTCAGAGGAGGCGGTCACCACGGCATTCGCCAGGTTGCAGGGCGAACTACGCCCCATGCTGCGGCATCGGGAGGTCGACGTCGACTATGTCGACCCGCCGGCCGACGGCCGTCCGCTTCCGGGTGAGGTGGCGCACGCGGCGCGCGCGATGGTTCGCGCCATCGTGCTGGCCTTCGGCGCCCAACCGGTGCTGAGTCGTTTGCGGATCGCGTGGGACTGCGACGGTGACAACGTGCTGATCGAGGTCCGTGACCAGGGGCCCGGCACCATCGACCGCAACGCGTTGACTCGGCAACTGTCCGGACGCTTACACACCCTGCGCGGCCACATCGATGTCGAGTCAATCGACGGCTGGGGCAGCCGGGTGTCCCTGACGATTCCACTCGATCCCCCCGCAGCGCGGCCCGGCGAGCAACTCCTGTCGACATTGAATCCGCGCGAACTCGAAGTCCTCGCCCACCTCGCGGTCGGCAAACGGAACAAGGCCATCGCCACCGAACTAGGCATTAGCGAAAGCACCATCAAATTCCACGTCGCGAGCGTGCTGAAGAAACTCGACGTCGCCAACCGAGGCGAGGCGGGAGCGATCGGCATCCAAGCCGGGATCATGGCACACGAGACACCCCGACCGGCCTGAGGGGCGGCCCGCCAAGTAGGGGTTCGCTCGCCCTGGCGACGGCGTCAGGCAATCAGTCCCTGGTGCGCAACGCGCATGCGCAAGTGCCTGCGCTCAACCCGCGGCAGTGAGGATCCGGGCATTCCGGAAACAACGCACCCTCGAATTCACAACGGCCGCCACACCCTTCCCGTACGGCCGACAATGGACTCGGCCGAACTCGGCCCGGCACTGCCGGATCGGTATTCGTCGGGGCGCCCGTGCTCGGCCCAGAACGTGATGACCGGATCGATAATCGCCCACGACGCATCCACCTCGGCCTGCGACGGGAACAACGAGGCGTCACCGCGAAGGACATCGAGGATCAATCGCTCATAGGCCTCGGGGGAGGATCCGCCGAACGAGTCGGCAAAAGACATGCTCAGATCCACATCCTGGATTCGCATCCCATCCCCGGGTGTCTTCGCACCGATCCGCAACGAGATTCCGTCGTCGGGCTGCACCCGCACCACCAGCACATTCTGGGGTGGCGGGCCGGCCTCGGCGGAACCGGTCAAATGGTGCGGCGCAGCGAAGGTCACCGCAACTTCCGTGGTCCTCTTGGTCAGGCGCTTACCCGCCCGGAGATAGAACGGAACCCCGGCCCAGCGCCGATTCGCGATCTGTGCGGTGATGGCCGCATACGTCTCGGTAGTCGAGCAAGGATTGAATCCGTCCTCCTCGAGTAACCCCGGTAGGTATGTCTCACCTCGGATGGTGGCCGCGTACTGCCCACGCGCGGTGGTCTCGGTCCACGGACCCACAGCTGACGTGGCAGAGAGCACCTTCACCTTCTCCGCCGACAGACTCGCCGCATCGACACCAACGGGCTCCTCCATGGCAATCAAGGCCAACAACTGCAGCAGATGATTCTGGATGACGTCCCGAGCCGCACCGACCCCGTCGTAGTAGCCGGCCCGGCCTTCGACACCGATGTCCTCGGCCATGGTGATCTGTACGTTGTCGATGTGGCGGTGGTTCCACAGCGGCTCAAACAATCCGTTCGCGAACCGCAGCGCCAGGATGTTCTGGACCGTCTCCTTGCCGAGATAGTGGTCGACCCGGAACACCGACCCCGCACCGAAAACCTCGTCGACGGTGGCGCCCAATGCCCGTGAGCTGGCCAGATCGTTTCCGAACGGCTTCTCCAGCACAATGCGCCGCCATCCGCGGTGGTGCTGGCTGAGGCCCACGGCGTTCAGCTGCGCGCACACCAGGGAAAAATGGGCCGGGGAGATCGACATATAAAACGAGTGGCCGACGGCGGAGTGAAGCATATCCAATTGTGCCAGTTCCTGTTTCAGGATCTCAAAAGCCGATCGGTCGTCAAAACTACCTCGGACATAGCGGAAGTTTCGTGCCAACTGGTTCCACGTGTCGATCCGGAAGGAAGTGCGCGCGCCTGCAATCATCGCCGCCTGGATGGTCTCGATGACGCGGTCAGGTTCGTGCCGGCCGAAGCCGACCAGCGAAAAGCTAGGCGGAAGGAGCCCCCGGTTGGCCAGGTCATAGATTGCCGGGAGCAGCTTCTTACGGGACAGGTCGCCAGTGATACCGAAGATCACCATCGACGACGACGGCACGAATCCAGCGGCAGGACTGACCGCATCCGGTATAACGGTTTGCCCGCCGACTGGATTGATCGTGACCGGATCAGTTACTTGAGGCATGCTCACGTGTGTTGTCCTCGTTTTGAGCTGGAATTTCGAACCGCCACCCGACCGTCCGCCGATGGGTGCGGCTCTCAGTGTTGCCGTGCGTCCCCGGCGACGCACCTGGCTGAATGGGGGAATGTACCTGGTCGACCGGCGGGCGTGACTTCGCGATTCGGAGTCCTGCACGCCAGTTCGGCTACAGGCGCACGGAGTTCTCCATGCGCGCCTGCTATCACAGCCGCAAGCCCGAGCCCTGCCCTAGCCGGTAGGTTGAGGAGGAACAGTTCGTCGAAGGTGTCCATAACCGCGTCGACGGGTGTCCCCGGAGGCGCCGACCTAGGCTTTGCCCTTACCCGGGTCTGCAGCCGGGGGCTCTCCCAGATGGGGCGGGTGGCGGCCGAGTTGGCCGGCCTCGCCGAACGGGTCCTGCGCACGCACGATCCCGAACTGGCCGCCGAGATCGGTAGACGCGACGACGAGCTCGACGACCTGCACCGCCGGCTGCTCACTCTGATCGAGGATCCGGCCTGGGCCGGCAGCGTCCCGGTCGCGGTCGATGTGACCTTGCTCGGCCGCTTCTACGAACGCTTCGGTGACCATGCCGTCACGGTCGGACGCAGGGTGATTTTCCTCGTCACCGGGGAACAGATGACCCCGTAGGTCGTCGCCGTCACGGTCGGACGCAGGGTGATTTTCCTCGTCACCGGGGAACAGATGACCCCGTAGGTCGTCGCCGTCACGGTCGGACGCAGGGTGATTTTCCTCGTCACCGGGGAACAGATGACCCCGTAGGTCGTCGCCGTCACGGGCCCCATCGTCACGGGCCCCATCGCCGCGGCCGATCCGAGCGTGGACTTCGCCCCGCCCGTTGGTGTGCGCGTTCGTGCCGTTGGTGGTGTGGTTCTTCATGTCGATGGAGCTGTTCTTCACCCCCGACTGAACCTGCTATTCGGGTTGTTCGGTGTCGAGGGCGTCGGTGATGCGGTCGTGGACCGGAGGTTTCGAGGTTCTGGCCGGCGGTGCGGGCGGTGGCGTGGGCGCGGGTGTATTCGTCGTCGCTGAGCCGGATGGGGATGCGGTGGGCGGGGCCTGGGGTGGGTTGCTGGGCCAGTTCGCGGTTGGTGGTGCTCACGCATTTCGCTGATGGGCAGGGGTGCGCGGTCGGTGAGGATGTGAGCGCCGGTGGAGGCGGGGTCGTCGAGCAGAGCCAGGAGCAGATGGTCGGTGCCGATCTCCTCATGCCCGAGCAGGGCCGTCTGGCGCAGGCTGGCTTCGAGGGCCTTCTTCGTCTTCGGGGTGAATGGGATGTGCCCCGCGGCCGGGGCGGATCCCGCCGGTGCGGTGTCACCCGCGAGCTTGCTCTCGAGTGCCGGGGCGGTGACGCCCCATGCGGTCAGCGCTGCCGCTCCGGGGCCGCCGGCGTCGAAGATCCCAATGAGCAGGTGTTCGGTGCCGACGGAGTTCTGGTGGTGGGTGCGGGCGGCGGCGGCGGCGAGGACGACCACTTGTCGGGCTTGATCGGAGAATCTTTCGAACACCATGACGCGCTCCCTCCCTGGGCGTCGCCGCGAGCGACGCGATCCGCTGCTGAATTCCCTGCTGCCCATTCTGGGCGTGTGCAGGTGGTTATGGGTGGGATCGACGCGACCTCGGCACTCGCGGCCGTAATGTTGTTGTGACCTGGTGTGATGACATGTCCCCGGTTTGTGATGTGGGGGCGCCGGCGGCCTGTTAGGGGGGTGCCGGCGCCGGGGTGTCGGCGGGGCGCGCGGGTGTCTGTTTCGTCCGGTTTTGAGCCGTTTTTGAAAGATGTTGATTGACAACATGTTTCGGTAATAGATTGATGAATCAGTATTTACGTGTGTTGTGCACAGATGTCAGGTTGTAAGGTTCGGAATCTGTTACTGATCAACATGTTTGAGTGTTTCGGGATTTTCGATTTTTTGGGGTGTGTGGGGGTGGGGTGGTATGCTGTGGGTATGACATGGAGCAGTGCGGGAAGGCGAGTGGGCGGCGGGTCGGGTGCACCCTCCCGCCTCCCCAGCTTCGTTGGGGTGTGGGGGACCGGATCGAACGGGACGAGTAAAAGCGCAGGTGAGAACCTAATCTCGGAAACTCGGAGGAGCGAAGCGACTCGATCGACGGCAACGGGAATGGACCCACTGCGAGCCGCGCAGCGGCTCCCTGGCGGGGAGCGGAGCGACTCGCCCCGTCTCCCGGCGCGGAGCGCCGGGAGCAGCGCCGCGG